>JAYUEN010000052.1:0-2442 GCA_043739185.1 Bdellovibrionales bacterium | reverse complement strand
CATTCCCAGCAGTATTATATAATCACGGAAGTGCCGAAGGATTATTGAGCGATGCTGCTAGCAAGGCCATGGGACCACTTTACGTGGCCAGGGGCTGGATTTTCTTTATGCCATATCGACGTGGTCAAGGTCACAGTTCAAGTGCAGGCCCCTATATCGGTGACCTTATTGATAAGGCCGAGAAAAAGGGTGGCCTGACATTGGCAGCGCAAACTATGATCGAGCACTTAACAGGCGATCATCTTGATGATCAGCTGGCTGCGGTGACTTGGCTTAAGAGTCAAAAGTTTGTAGAAGCTAGTCGAATTGCTGTTGCCGGCCAATCCTTTGGAGGAATCGAAACTGTCCTGGGAGCTGAAAAATATCCTTACTGTGCAGCGGTTGACGCCTCCGGCGGCGCGATGAGCTGGAAGGAAGCTCCGCAATTGCATGAGGTCATGAAGCAGAGTGCTCGAAAATCAAAATCGCCAATTTTCTTTTTTCAAGCTAGCAATGACTTCGACCTCGCCCCAAGTAAAGAGCTTTTTAAAGAAATGCAAAGCCTTCATAAAGCTTCTGAAATCAAAATCTACCCAAGCTATGGTAAAACTCATTTTGACGGGCATAGCTTTACTTGGCTAGGAAGCTCAATTTGGTTTGAAGATGTTTTTGCATTTATCCAAAAGAACTGCGCGAAATAGTTTACAGAGAGTTTACAATCTGTTGACAAATACCCTATGCCGACCGATAAAAATACAGTGTGGGGAGATAACTGGTTGAAAAAAAATGGGGCTTTTTATAAATTAGGCTTTGCGGCAATTGAAATTTCTGTTGTTGGTCTAGTTACCTACTTCGCTTTCAATTTCAGTGTTTATGATTTATTTCTAGTTCAAGGCTCGAATGATGATTTGGCTCGATATTTAGATTCCTTTCGCCAAAAACATAGCCCAATAACAGAAATTAATTTCACTTCCCTTTATGGCGGCGGCGGGCAATTTCAAATATTGCATCCACTTCTAGATATACGAAAACTACGGGTGCAGAATCCAAATCCAATTTGCAATGATAAAAATGGCCAGCCAGAAAAGTCTCAAAAGCAAATGGCTCAGACTGCCTTCGTAAGAGAAGAAAATTATTTCATTGAAAATGATATTTCTGGAAAACGCCAAACAAAATCTGAAGTCTTTGAACACTTCTTGAATGAGGGCGAGAAATTGCCTACGGGATTTCTCGAATCAGCTCCATTTACTGATAAGTTTGGATACAGTTATGCATATCTCTTGTCTCAGACAGTTGCCGCCCCCTTTAATCAAAAGCTCTGGGTTGAACAGCATCTCTCATTTTTTAAAGTATCGGAGCTAAGTGAAGTCTTAAATGCACACCAAATACACGACACTCAATATTCGACCATTTCTCGATTAAATGAGTCGCAAGTCGAAGAAATCGTCAGAGGTGAAAACCTGGTCTTTACCAAAGAATTCATTTTTTTTAAAAATCAATCGCGTTTGGGGTTTTCGCCATTGAGCTATTGGGTTTATAGCGCTCAAGAATTCAGAGCCGAATTAGCAAACGAAAAGTATGATTTGATTGCATATACTCCAGGAGCTTTGTGTTTACAGCGTTTCGGCAGCAGCTGCTGGACCTATAGTTCAAACCACGCACTTTCTTATCTATATCGATATTCAATGATGATTTTACTCTTGTTGGGCTTGGCATTCCTTACTTTTTTTGGTTTTTACTTCAAACGCCAATACGACAAAAATTTGCAGCAACATAAAAACCGACTGGCCCTTCAGGTTTTAAGCCATGAGTTTCGCACCCCCGTAAGTTCAATGCTTCTCTTGCTTGAACAGCTCTCAAAAAATCAAAGTAAATTTGAAGATGCGCAGCAGGACTTGATCACAGCTTTGTCCACAGAAGTATTTCGACTACAAAGAATTATCGAAGTGAGTCGAACCTATTTGCAGACCGAGAGTCACCGCGTGAACTTCAAGTATGTTGAGCTTCCCTCTATCAATCAATGGATCGAAGATTTTGCCGCTGAAATAAATCCGGATGTCCGCTGTGAACTTCTAAACAGAGATCAAGCTATAAAGGCTGATCCCTTTTGGCTTAGGTTCATTTTGTCAAATATTGTACAAAATGCTTTTATGCACGGAAAAGCTCCGGTCATTATTCGATTAGAAAACGGCAAAGGCGAACTTAAAATTGTCGTTGAAGATCAGGGCGCTTGTGAATTTCAATCTCTCAATCAGATGACCGATGCTTTTGCGAAAAGTAGCTCGAGCAAAGGAATGGGATTGGGTCTCAACATTGCTAAATTTATTTTAGATGATTGGGGAAGTGAGATGCATTTCTCAAACTCCCCAACCAAATTTACCTTGCTACTCAACGAACCAAGATTAGGATAAAACCAATGGCTCATATTTTAATCGTTGAAGACCATGAAAGCCTCGGAAAATC
>JAYUEN010000051.1:0-7374 GCA_043739185.1 Bdellovibrionales bacterium | reverse complement strand
GACAATCGCCCAAGCCATTCGAAACTTTGGATACGACAAAAGAAAACTTTTCTCGTTTATTGGATTAAATCTTGCGGCGCAATAATGAATTAGCCGTGTGGCCTTTAAGCTGTTTCGCAATCTTATCTCGGTAATATGACTTTAACTCCGGGGATCCCGATCTTGAAAAATTTATCAAAAGCATAAAGTAGTCTTGAGACTCTTCGTTTAGTCCCAGAAATTCTGTTGCCTTTAAGGCCTGATCTCCGGTGAGATCCCCCTTCTTTTTTAAAACTTGAATGAGATAGGCAGCCTGACAGTTGATGGCTTTAGCTAAAGCAGTTTGATAGCCTCTGGCATTGGCTTTTATCAAATCTATCAGAAATGCTTTATAGTCTAAGTAAGAAAATACGTCCATCGCCCATATATATTTTAAAATATATTTATAGGTCAATTTATATATATCAATTGTATATTATTGCGCGGCATTTCGTACTATAAGAGCTTCAACTTAAATATACCGCAAATGCGGCAAAGGAGAATTTTATGAAAAACTTAGTTTTATTGCTACTGACATCAGCTCTCGCGCAGAACTTATTTGCTGGCCCATTTGTAGCTGGCGGGAATGGCGTGATGTCGGTTGCTTACTGTGACGATGGTAATGGGGGATTTGGAGCTACAGTAAATCGCGATATTTTTGGAAAATTAAGCGGATACAGTTGGACAATAGGTCACGTTTCGGAGGTCAAGAAAGTTAAAATGACTCCAGCCGTACTACCTGGGACTCCAAATGAAAAACCCCTAATTTATTCAAATAGTGATTTTCAAATTGAAATTTCAATTGGAAATCTCCCTGCACAAAATGGCGCTCCAATTTTTAGAGGCGGAAAAGTCCAGATTAAAACCGGTGCCGGTACTTTAGAAAAATCGTTAAGTTGTACCCTTTATCAGATTTAATTTCTGTCGGCGTAGTGAATTTGAGAGGACTGGCTTTTCCTTTTCATTACGTAGTGGGTATGCGAATAATTTTATCTGATAAGTTATATTATGTTACACGGAGTTATGATGAGAGCTGAATATAACTGAGTTCTTTTATTAAATTCTTACGATTGATGGGTTTACTTATATGACTATCAAATCCCTTATCAATGCAAATCTGCTTCTCGTTACTTAAGGCATGTGCAGTTAGCGCATAGACTTTTCCGGTATAGTTGCGCTTGCGTAGTTCTGCCAGAGCTTCGTAGCCGTCCATTATGGGCATTTGTAAATCCATCAGAATTAGATCAAATTGACCCACCAATGCACGATCTATTGCATCTCGACCATTTGAAGCCACTTCAATATTTGCTCCGGCCATCTTTAAAATGCGGCCTATTAAAATCTGATTGTCTTGCACATCATCAACTAGCAGAACCCTTAACCCATTGAGATGTTTTTCTTTATCTGACAAAATTTGTTCATCCGCTTTCTGAAGATCCAAATAATACGGCCCCTGAATTGGGCCGGGATCAATGCTAATATCAAAAGTACTCCCAAATCCAAATTTGGTTTTTTCTAAATTAATTTCACCGCCTAAAAGGCCAGCGAGTTTTTTTGATAGAGCGAGACCTAGTCCTGTACCGCCAAATTTTCGCTTGGATGAAATATCCCCTTGAGAAAAAGGCGTAAACAGCTGATTTATCTGACTGTCTTCAATTCCACGACCGGTATCAGAAACGCTAAACTTTAGTAATGACTGAGAAGTTAAACTTTTAGAAAGCTCGATTGAAACTTCAATTTGTCCTTTTTCAGTAAATTTAATTGCATTGCCGACAATATTTATCAAAATTTGTTTCAACCTCAGAGGATCTGTAAAAATAATTGCTGGAACGGATTCAGCAACTCTCAATTTGAAGCCAATACCTTTCTCTGTTGCTTTCAGCTCAAATACCATCTTCAAATCCGAAATTATTTCTCTGAGAGAGACTTCCCTCGGCTCAATGAGCATACTGCCGGCTTCAACTTTGGCGAGATCTAAAATATCATTTATTATATTTAATAGAAGCTCGCTATTGCGATTGATAGCGGCGACATAGTTTGCTTTTTCAGAAGGCCCTGTTTTTTGAACTGCAATTAATTCAGAAAAGCCAATAACCGCGCCTAAGGGAGTCCGTATTTCGTGAGACATATTTGCTAAAAATGCACTCTTAGCCAAATTTGCACTCTCTGCCTCAAGCCTTGCTTTATCGGCGTCAAGTTTGGTAATGATCAATTCTTGCTTTATTCGAATTTGGTTATGATAAGAACTACGAAGTGTAGCACCTAAAAAAGTCACAAAAATCGTGAGTATGTTGCCGATTAAAAAATGGTACCAAGATTCTGATGAATCCAGAATACTGCCAATTGGTTCAATGAAAAAATAATCTGAACTTAGAACCAATGCAAACGCGAAAAACAATCCAAGGTAGGCTCCCCCATACAATGAAATTAAAATAACCGCGATCAAAGATAGGGATGTAAAATAAATCCCAGTTGTTTTAAAGAATAAATAGGTACATGCGAATCCGAGAAAGGCCAGAAATGAAGCCCCTAGTATTCCTTCAAGAAAGCTGCGCTCTTTGGCGAAAATATATTCCAATCTGTTTTTAATTTGACGAATGGACATGCAACCCAATTAGGCCCAAATTTACAAAAAGTCGAGTTGCCTGTTAAAATAGCCTGGGGCAGCACTTGTAAATTTGGCTACAGGGACGAGAAGCATTGTAGCCATACCCTATCAAGGCTCAAGCCTGCCCATTTGAGGGGATCTCCGTTGACAAGTCCTGAGTTGAAGGCCGCAATTGTTTGCCTTCGCATTTCTGAAATCATGGCTTCATTCAACTTAAAATCTGGCGGCAAATCTTTAAGGCTTTGATGAATTTTAGAATTGAAACCTGGTGCCTTATCTAGAACAAGAGCATAGCTTCCGTCGATATAAGTCACTCCATGAAATTGCACGCCGAGTCCTATGCGATTTAAATACATGAGCCAAAGCGCTTCTTGAGCGCCAAATCTTTCTAGCTTTTTTATGAATACTTCTTTTTGATTTAAGCGAGCTACATAAGATCCTAAATTCGATTCACCATTATTTTCAATTTCAAAAAGCTCGCTAAGCTCTGCCAATTCAATACTTGGCAAAATTGAAAAATTTGATTTATTCATTTTCAATGAACTTTTGGGCAGATCAGGCTTTTTAAGATTGCAAAGCTTTGGCCGAAATGGCTGTTGGGTCGTGGCAGCATGAAGTCTTAAGCTTTGTCGCCGTATACCAACGTTGTATTGCGGGAAAACGAAGCGCACTCATAGCGGAGTATTCATTTTGGAATGAGGACTTGTGAGATCTTCTAATATCATGGCTTGAAGTTTATGAAAGATGGGGCCAGGGCGTCCGCTGCCGATTTTTTTCTGATTGAGAGTCGCAACAGGCAGTACGTCTAGGGTCGTGCCAACGAAGGCCATTTCAGAACAAGCAAAGGCTTCGTCTTGAGTGATATGTTTTTCTTTTATTGCTTTGAGCTCTCCCGATTTAACTAGACTTTGCGCAAGCTCAATCAGTCTTGAAAGTGTAATTCCGCGAAGAGTGTATTCAAAACTTGGAATCAAAAGCTCAGCGGAAGCGTTTACAAAAGCGCAATTTTCAGTTGAACCTTCGGTGATAAAACCACGAGTATCCACGGCTACTGTAAAATCACAATTAGAATCAACTGCATCTTTTTTCATTAAAACATTTTGCAGATAATTGCAGGATTTGATTTGTGCATAAAAATCTTCTTTGGCTTTGAATTTACTAATTTTGCAGCTTACTCCAGTTTGATATTTTAAAGAGTCATAGGCTTTGTATTTGGTGATTACTACATAGAGTCCAGTTTGAGCACAATCATAGGGGTTGGTGGTAAAGCCTCCAACTCCCCTAGTTAAATAAAGTCGAATGAGGCCATCGCTTGCACCAGACAGTCTTGCGGTTTGCAAAATCAAATTCTTTATTTCTGAAAAACTTTGCGATGGCGTAAGTTCGATAGCTTTTGCCGATCGCTCAAGCCTGGCTAAATGCTCGTCTAGTCCGTAAATTCTTGAGTTTAAGAATTTCATAGCTTCAAAAACGCCATCGCCTCGATGCACGACATGATCGTCAATAGGAAGCATCATCCATCGAGTGTCTTTAATAACACCGCCAAAGTAGGAAGAATACATCGCAAGAAAAGGCGACTTTGGTTTTTCATTCAAAATTTGATTTAAATCTTGAGGCTCTAGAATTTTCACCTGATTTTTCATTGGCTTGCCCTTTTAATTTATGATTCAATTTTAACAGACTTTAGTTTGTCTCGGCAAACCCTTAAATAAGGAATTCAATTTATGCAAATGTGGCACGCTATTATTTTATCTATCATCGAAGGGATCACTGAATTCTTACCCATTTCATCAACTGGGCATATGATCCTTGGATCAAGTCTGATGGGTATCAATGATGATGCCTTCGTTAAGAACTTTACCGTCATCGTGCAATTTGGCGCTATTCTTTCAGTTTTAGTACTTTACTGGCGAAGATTTTTTACCCAGTGGAACCGCGAAAAAATTGAATTTTATCTTAAACTCTTTATCGCCTTTTTGCCGGCTGCCGTGATTGGTCTTGCGACGATTCATATTGTAGATCGCTTGTTGGGCTCGGCGATGACTGTAGCTATTTCTTTCATTGTGGGCGGCATCGTATTGATTTTTGCAGACAAATGGTTTGAAAAAACACAAAATTCTCCTATTGTCGTTGAAAGTATTAACTTTAAAAATGTATTGATCATCGGATTTTTTCAATGCCTCGCTCTTTGTCCAGGGGTCTCAAGATCTGGCGCAACTATATTAGGCGCGCTCACGCAAAGATTTAACAGAAAATTGGCAACCGAATTTTCATTTTTCCTTGCAGTTCCAACTCTAACCGCCGCAACCTTCTATAAAGTATTTAAAATTTATAAAACTATTGAGCCACAACAAATCTCGATATTATTAATCGGAAATATCATTGCCTTTGTCGTGGCACTGATTGCAATCAAAGCATTTATCGGAATCGTAAGTCGAGGTGGCTTTAAGTATTTCGGCTATTACCGCATCATTGTTGGGATTGTTATTCTCGTAATGCTTTATTCTGGCTATCAAATGCATGATCTCTAAAATTAAGCTGCACGCACTGCGCCTCCAAAACTAAGCAGGTACCTTTTGCCTTTGCCCGGTCTGTTTGAGACAATTACTTCAAGTCGCACGCATAACTTACAAGGGGCCTTTTATGAATCCTGAGATTTTAACACCAAATACGAATACTTTTACTGCAGAAGAAAAAGAAAAACCAAAAGAGGACAAGGGCCCGGCTCCGATGCAAGAAGAAAAAGAACTCTTTGATGCCAGAGTGATTTTGATTTCAAGTCCGGTCGATGCCAAGCTTGCTCATGTTATCAATTCAAAACTTTTGGCGATGGAGCGCGCAAATGATAGCAAGCCGATTTATCTCTATATTAATTCTCCGGGCGGAGAGGTTCACTCAGGATTTTCAATTTTCGATACCACCCGATTTATCAAACCTGATGTCGTCACCATTGTATCGGGCTTAGCCGCAAGTATGGGGTCGATCATCGCACTTTGCGCGAAGAAGGAACATCGCTTTGCTTTCCCCAATGCAAAATTTTTGATTCATCAGCCCTCGGTTGCTGGCGGAATGGGTGGCTCGGTTTCAGATATTGAAATTCACGCAAAAGATTTAATTGATACTAAAAATATGATCATTGATCTCTACGCAAAAGAAACCGGCAATAAGCCTGATGTTGTTCAGAAGGCCCTCGATCGCGATCATTGGATGACTCCAAATCGCGCCAAAGAGTTTGGCTTGATTTCAAAAGTTATTACTAAAAGAGACGAACTCAAAATTTAACTAAAAATCTAAAGGCTCAGCTTAATTTGCTAGCGCTAATCCAATATCGCTTCTTTGTGCGGGTGTAATAAACGAAAGTACACCCATACCGCCGGCATTATATTGAATGGCGTAGTCCACCCCAAAAAAGCCAGTGAATCTCTCATTAGATTGCGCGATCGGGCCGTGACAAGACTGACAATGAATTGAGTACAAATTTCTGCCATCAGCAAGTGCAGTTGGATCTGGAATTGGTGTTGGAGTAGGAATCGGAATTGGGGTCGGTATCGGAGTTGGCCCTGGCGGAGGCGTTGGCGGTGGAGCTACATAATTCACCAAGAATCCTGATTGCGCAAAGGTCGAAGCTCCTGGAGCATTGATAAAGACACTGACTGCTAGTATTCCACTTTGGCTGCAGGTCAAACCATACATATTGGGTCCCGGTGAAGCTGTCACTCCACATTGTCCGGTTTCATTGAATTTATGGGACCAGCTTAACAAAGCTCCACTAGGCAAATTGGCTATAGAAAAAACCATCTGACTATTAATATTTAGAATATGCACTGAGCTTACCACTCGCGGAGAGTTTGCGGTCACAACCGGAATTGATGAAGATGTAACCGTATTTGAATTGGCATCCATACTCTGCCCACAGTTTTGAAAAGCTAAGACGCAGAGACTGCAAAACACGACTAATAGAGTTTGGTTTAAAGCACTGAAACGTCCCATGGTTTTCTCCCCTTACCTGTTCAGTCTACTTGATTTAACCTGCTAAAAACACGGGCAAATAAAACATTTTTATGTGTTAGATTTATAGTCGGTTTAAATCGCATTTTTTGGGCTTTTAGCTTTTGAAAAGCGTAAATATATTATGCGACTACTTTTTTCGAATCCAAACGAGACAATCTCATTTTAAGAAAAGATTTTCTTCAAATTCGATGAAGAAAGTTGACAGAAAATAGGCCCCGACCTAAGATCTGCCTTCTTTTAGTGGCGGGGTAGCTCAGCTGGTTAGAGCAGCGGAATCATAATCCGCGGGTCGGGGGTTCAAGTCCCTTCCCCGCTACCATTTCTATCGTATTAGCTAATAATATTAGGTATTTAGGTTAGCAGACCCCCTACTTGCGCGTCGGGGGTGTAGGTGAAGGGTATGTAGAGCCTGTCGGTTTAACCGATAGGAGTTATATGTCTTTTTACATTCGCAATCACAAAACTACTTGGACAGTCACAGAAGAAAAGTATGTCAACGGCCATCCAACCCAAAAAGCCGTTCCGAAATTAGCTTACAGCGTGCTTGGTTTCTCGGCACAAATGACATTCGAGCAAGCCAGGCAAAGAGCTAAGCAGCTCAACAAAGCAAACAATTTGGATAAAACAAAAGCTGTGGCCGCCGCTAGGCGGGTATATCTAATGTCGGTAATTGATTCTGTCTTTTTGCCGTTACTTGATGTTCAAGATTTCACAGCTCGGTTAAGCTCTAAAACTTT
>JAYUEN010000050.1:0-22052 GCA_043739185.1 Bdellovibrionales bacterium | reverse complement strand
AATGATGATCTGTAACGCAGAGCTCGGCAGCAGTACCCATATGAAAATTATTATATGGGTCCCAAAGGCCATCTGTAATCATAGAGTCAATTAAGCTGGCATTCCCCATGCGAAATCCCGAACGAGATTTCTCTAGCAAATGGGGGGCACGGGTCATATTTTCTTGGCCGCCAGCCACAATAACTTGGGCATGGCCAAGTTTAATTGCATCATCAGCCAGCATCACAGCTTTCAAACCAGAGCCACAAACTTTATTTATAGTTAGGCAAACCACAGAATTAGGTAGTCCCGCATAAAGGGCTGCTTGCCTAGCGGGGGCCTGACCGACTCCCGCACAAAGGACTTCACCCATTATGACTTGCTCTACCTTGTCTGCTGATACTCCAGCTTTTTGCAGAGCTGCCTTTATAGCAATGGCTCCCAACTGCGGCGCAGAAAGCTCACTAAACGCACCTTGAAAACTTGCAACTGGAGTTCTCATTGCAGAAAGTATAAAATTTTGCTGACTCATAATTAATCTCCTTAGATTTTTAAAACATATGCAAGCTCATCGCGTGCTTGAGCATCATGCCTTGTCTACGCCATAATTATGCAAGAGGTCTAAATTGACTTTGCCAAAATAAAAACTGAGACTAATTTCACATGAAAAGCGAGTCAACCAAATGAACCATATTAATTATAAGTTAAAGCTCTTTTTTAAATCAGCTGGCCTAGTAGCGCGGCCCATACTTGAGTTAAAACTCATATTTCTCGCGGCTGTGCTTTTTAGTTTGGCGGCTGAAGCTAAAGAAATTCGCTTTAATGATATTTCGATAGATGTTCTCGATGCTCAGAAGATTATTGTGACCGGAATTAAAGGAAGTGTTAGGCTTTTGCCCTCAAAAACCCCAGGCAAGTTAGTCATTCATGCAAAAAAAATCATCGATGATAAGAAATCGGCATCTGACGATAATTGGATATTTGGCGCTAAACACGAAGATAAAAACATAAAAATTGAAGTTCGAGGACTTGAATCTCATTTAAATAAGGAAGAATTGGGTCAAATTTCAACAGAATTTCAATTTGAAATCGAGGCCCCAAATTTGCCCTTTGATATTGCTTGGCGCGACGGACAAATCAATATTCAAAACTGGAACTCCTCGCTGAATATTGTCTTACTTGAAGGCAATTTGGTGCTTTCACACTGTATGGCCTCAATTCATGTACAAAATGAATCTGGGGAAATTCATGTATCGAATCACAAGGGTCGGGTCGAAATTGAAAGTCTAAAAGCAAAAATTTTCATTTCAGAGTCCGAGGGTAGTCTTAGACTTAAAAATTTTGCCGGCGAATCAATTCTAGAAAAACTTTCTGCGAGTGTCCATTTGCAGAGTAAACTTGGCACCAGCCACATCTCGAAATCACAAGGAAGCCTTGAAATCGAAAATGGTAAGGGAGCTTTTAATATTCTTGAATTCAACGGACAAATTCGCGGACAAAACGATGATGGCAGCTTAACTGCTAAGCTTTTGGGAGATGTTGATGTTTCCCTTGAAAGCACTTCGGGTTCAATGAGCTTTAAACTACCTGAAGATTCGGCTGCCTTTGCGAAGCTTCAATCTGAGGAGGGTATAATTACTGCTCCTGAGAGTTTTAAGACTGGCAAAATCGGCAATCTCAAGGTGGCGAGCGGGCGTTTTACAGGCTCTGAAAAGGGCAGTATTTTCTTAAAATCGAAGTCAGGGAATCTAAGGGTACATTGACTTCATTCCTCTGTATTTAAAGTTAAAGCGCCGTCGTTTGCTCCGTCATTTTATTGCGGAGTAAGATATGAATGAGGTCCATTGATTTTTGTTGACTCAGATAAGGATTTCAAACAATCATTCACGCCTATGCAAAAAATCAAAAAAGTACTTAAAGCACTCGTCAAATCAAAACTCAAAAAAGCTGATAAAAAGGCTGAAAAGAAGCCCGTAATTGCGGCCAAGAAAGCAGCGACTAAGAGCCCGGCAAAGCCCGCTACCAAAAAGCTGCCAGCAAAGAAGTCGTCTCCGGTGGTTGCGGCAAAGCCCATTAAAAAGGCTGTCGTAAAAGTCGAAAAAAGTTCACCTAAGCCCACTATTGCAAAAGTTCCAAAAAAACTTATTGAAGTCGCCAAAACTAGTAAAAAAGATCTGTTAACAAAAACTAAGCTTGAAACGAAGAGTGCTTTTCCAGAAAAGACTAATTTAGAGACAGCTAAGAAGACTAAAAAGATTCCTGCTGAAAAACTTGAATCAGAAAAAGCCCTTAAAAAGACTGCAAAAAAAGTTGTTGAAGAAGAGAAAATTGAAGACGCTCCGGTTGAAGCCAAACGCGAATACAATGACGAAGAAGTTGTTTTAACGGATGCTGAAGGTCGAAGATATTGCCGAGTCAAAGATTGTGATCAGATTTCAAGTGTAGATGCCTATTGCAGATATCACTACCTGCTTTTCTGGAAGAAAATTCAAGTTCGTAAGAAGATTTTAACTGAAGGAAAACTAGAGCGTTACGTTGAAGAATTGACCGCAAGATATCCAGATAAGTATTTAGAAATGTTAAGAAAAGACTTGAGAAGCGAAAAAGACTTTTTAAATGCAATTCAAGAACTTGAGTTAGATGATAATTCAGGAGAAAACGATCTTGAAGACGAAGCACAGTCATTTATCGAAGAAGTACGTGGAATGTCGAGCGAAGGCGGCACGACTCGAGACGACGACGAATTTTAGTTTTTATTACTATTAAGAGCTTGGTTGTAAAATTGATCAAATAAACTACCAAGCTGCACATTGTGTGCAAATTTCGCAATTGCAATGCGCATTTTCTTTCTACGCAAAGACGCTTCATTATTCTCGTTTAAAATCTCAGTAAATTCTAAATAGAGTTCCGCTTGCGCTTGAGATATGAGCGCTTTTTTCTCTTCCTTGGCATCATTTGAAAGCAGATCTAGAATTGGATGTTCTGACCAATTTCTAAATCCAAAAAGAAAGGAATTGAGCTCCGATTTTATAGCTAAGAAACTTTGCCAGATTTCTTTATTGGCTGAATCTTTTGCCATTAATCTTTTAAGGGGAGTATATTTGAAATTTCGATCAAAGGGCGCAAATTCTTTAATAATACCTTTTTCGAGCATCAAAGTCGTACGAAAGACTTCAGCCAAAAGGCCATCGTAATCGTAGTTGAATTGCCTATGCTCATAGCCGGCGTGATCGAAGTCCCCATAGATGCCTGCTCTTAAAACCGTTGAAAAATAAAATTTCATGGCCAATATCCATCTTTGGCTTTGCCAATGAAATATCGAATGTTCGCTCCCGCGAGTTAAGTTAATGACACCATTATCGATGGTCGCAAGATCTTTATGTTCGAAGTTTTTGCCAGGAATATTATTTGGATCCTTAAGATATTTTTCATAGCCATTTTCTAAATTCTTTAGCTGCGCCATTTCGCCTGAAAAGCCAATGAAACCAGCATTTCCTTTGAGTCTAGCATCAGTCGGGAAAACCACATGCACTTGAGCTGCGCCCCGCCCATAGCGGGCTTCCATGTCTCTAAGAGTTTGCTGTAATTTATTGAATTCCCCAAAAATCATTTTTGGGCCAGTCGCCTCATAGGCCTCTTTAGTTAAACTATCAGGCATCCACTTCGGAGCAGTATTCATTCGAACCAATACTCGTTCAGAGCTTGTGGTGCCGGGCTCATAGTATGAGGCACGCTCTGCATGTGAAAGTCTGAGCCACTGTGTTTCTGAGAAGTATTTTGGTCGATAGTCATTGAGAATTTGTTGATTTTTGCTGTGGGGGTTGAACTCGACTTCTAAACCATAGGTTATTTGATAACCAGGTTCTTGTATGCCAAGAGCATAGGCTGTGCTCTTTGAAAGGCCTTGAAATAAATCTAGACATAAATTTTCACTGCGTACTGCGGTGGCAGTTAAAATAACAACGAAAAACGAAAAAAATAGCTTCATCAATTTCAATTGGGACCTCGGTTGTAATCAATCACCGGGCCAAGTTTACCACTCAAGATTTGAGCCCCTACCAGCATTGCTGATACACCCATTATTCGAACTCCAAAAAATTGTTCTAAAATATAGGAGACTGAGCTCGAACATGAATAGCTTTGAACGTATATGCGACCATCTGGTTTTACTATTAGCGGAATTTCGAGGCCATTCACAGTTGCAATATGTGGATTTGGGCCATCTAAAACAGGGATTCCGAAAAAATCTGATTTGGCTGCATAATAACCAGTTGAGGGTGTTTGAAATTGCCAACTTCCTTTTGGATCCTTAATGAGTTCAACTTCAGGAGCATAAGAATCCATTGGTGGAACATTAAAGAGGCTGGCAGAGGTATAAAATCTCAAAATTTCAGGTAGAAGTTTTTGAATTCTCTTTTTAGAAACAAAGATAAGGGCGCCAAAATGACCGCTGCGAACATAAGTAGCTGGATCATAGGTTTCGAATCTCACAATACCTGGCATATCAAATGAAAGGCGGCGATCCCCAATGCGTAGATAAGCGTGGCCAAAGGGACTGGCTTCAAAAAAATCAACTTCAATGCTGTTTTCAAGAAGCTGCTTGGACTCCTCACCTCGACTTTTAAACAAGGTATTGGCATTGGCGTTAAGTATATGATCCTCGCCCATGAGCTTTAATGTGGCCTTTTTTACCTGTGTGAGTTCGCTTGGTTTTCTGTTTCGAATTGAAAAAAGCGCTTCGCAACGATCTTGAGCATTTGCGCTCAAGGAAATAAGGCAAAAACTTGCAATTAAAAAGGCGCTCAAAAATTTCATAGAACATTGCCGAATTTCAATAATTAAGCCAAACTCAGATTAAATTCAGCAGTACTACCGTGATAAATTTATAATCAGTGAGCCCAAATTTGGCACTTTTTAGCCATTTTATGGCTTTTGGCTAAAAACTTAGATCTTGGCTAGGGAGCAGTCTTCTTTTTATGGCAGCAGCAGCTGTTAACCGATTGGCAGTTTCGGTCTCGGTTGGGCGTAATAGGATCGTTTTCCCCCAACATGACGTTGGTATACGGCATCATGAGGTTTTTGCGTCATGTTGGGGGGAAACGAAGCACTAGTGAGGATGGGGAAACAAAATCAGTTCATGAAGCTAGAATCTGATTCTGCTGTCGTTTATCGAAACCGGGATGCTCGATACTGAAATTTTCAATTAATGAGTACTCTGGTCTTTTTCACTTGAGAGATCAGGGTCAATGATCGCGTGTTCGAAGGCGTCTTCCCCAGCAATTTCTTCGTTGAAAAGAGCGCTCGAGCTCATTCCCAAAATTCGATCTGCCTCTTGCTCAAGCCTTGAATTGACCGTGCTAAATTGCATAAAAACAGTATTATTTTTAAATTCAGCGGGCCGCCAAGTCAGAGGTAAATCCTGATCTTCATCTTGTTCGGCCTTTTCAAAATACTCATGCATCCAAAGGCCTAGGGAATCAACGCAAAGGTAAAAACTATCGAGAATTTCAGAGCTTTCTCGATCATAATCGACTGAGGCTTCAAAGTTAATCTGACGTAGGCGGCCTCTTTCGAGGTAGCCTATACGAATCAAAATCTCGTTATCAAAAATCTTTCCCTCGACAATGAATTCACCTGCCTTGGCCTGTTTAGCGAATTCAGCCTCGAGGGCATTTAATACTTTGAACGAAAATTCTTCAGGAATGCTGGTCCAAGATGATTGAATTTGATTTCTGGGATTCATTGTAAAAACCTCATAGACTTCTTAAAAACGCCCTCAGTAAAATGACTAAGCAAAATAACTCAAGACTCGTTTTGACAGGCCTCGTCTACCCAATTATAACCTGTTCAGGCAAGTCTAGACAATGAAGAATTGGAATTTTCAAATGACTACAACCGAACCTATAAAGCTTTCAAAGAACCCCTCAGCTGAGGCTCCCAGCCAAGCTTTAAAGGCACACCAAGATCCAAGGGGTGTGTATATTTCGACCTATGGTTGTCAAATGAACGTCAATGACTCTGAACGCATGCTCACTTTACTTGAGATGAGCAATTATATCGAAGTGAAGGATCCAAAAGACGCTGAACTTATTTTGATTAATTCTTGTTCGGTCAGAGAAAAACCAGTGCACAAAGTGCGTTCAGAAGTTGGAACATACCGCGAACTCAAGAAGAAAAATCCTCGGCTCAAAATCGGAGTCGGCGGATGTGTGGCTCAACAAGAAAAAGATAAACTTCTCAAAGACGCCCCTTTAGTTGACTTTGTGTTTGGGACAGATGCGGTCGATCAACTTCCCGAACTGGTAGCTCAAGTTCAACTCGAAAACAGAAAGATTGTTTCTGCTAAATTCAAACATGATGAACCCTATCAAATCGAAACCCTGATTCGCAATCCTGGGGTTGCAAGTTTCGTTAATATTGGTAAAGGCTGTGACAATTTCTGCAGTTTCTGTGTGGTTCCTTTCACTCGTGGCCGTGAAAAATCAAGATCGATGAAAGAACTCTTAAGCGATATTAAAAAGCTAACTGAGCGGGGAGTTAAAGAAGTCACGTTATTAGGACAAAACGTAAATTCGTACCGCTCAGAATGTGGTGCTAATTTTACAGATTTATTAAAACATATTTGCGAAGAGACCGAGATCTCTCGCATTCGGTATACCTCTCCTCATCCAAAAGACTTTGATCAAGCATTGATTGATTTGTCTCAGAAGTACCGAAGTAAAATTTGTGACTATTTGCATTTGCCAGCACAATCGGGAAATACCGAAGTCTTGGCCCGAATGAATCGCAATTATTCGAGAGATGAATACCTCGAAAAAGTGAAGATGATTCGCGAAGGAATTCCTGGCGTAGCCCTTTCGACCGATTTGATCGTAGGTTTTCCCGGTGAGACTGAGCTGCAATTTCAAGATACCATGAAGCTTATTGAAGAGGTTCGCTTCGAAAATATTTATGCATTTGCTTATTCGCCGCGACCTTTCACAAAAGCTGCAAAATTTGAAGATCAATTAGATGAGCCCACAAAATTTAGGCGTTTAAATGAATTACTCGACAGACAGAGAGTCATCGCCTTTGAACTTGCAGATAGTTATAACGACGCTGAATTAGAAATTTTAATTGAAGAATTTAAGAGCGAAGAAAAATACTTGGTCGGAAGAAGCACTCAAAACAAGCTCACTTATATTTTAGCGCCTAGTGAAAGACCAGAAAGTTATATCGGCAGCATTCAAAAAGTAAAAGTTAAAAAGGCTTTTCCTACGGTTTTACGAGCTGAGCTTATCAGTAGTACTCAAGGGCTAAATTAAATGAAAGCGACTCGTGGAATAAAAGCAGTAGGCAGAAAAATTGGGCGCAAGCTCGAAGTACGCGCCGTGGTTAACCCTGTAGAGCAAAAATATCGCAGTAAAATTAAAAGTGAAAATACAGAGACCATTTGGATCGAGTTATTTCCCTATGCCATTTCAATGGGGCCACTACAGACCAGGCCTGTATTGATTTTTAGAGATCAAGCCGAAAGCCTAAATTTGCCAGTTTGGTTAAACCAAATCGATGCGAGTATTGCGGCTCTTGACCTTTCAAAAAATACGAATTTTCATGGGCTTTCTTTAAAAATAATCGATTCAGCCGGAATTAAGATTGAGCGCTGCGAATTTAATGAAATCCAGGGTCATCATCAATATGTTCGTCTTGAGCTTTCGGGTCATCCTAAGCTTAAAGAAATGCGAGTTCGGGCCGATGAAGCCATTCCTTTTTGTTCAGCTCAGAAAGCTAGATTTTTTAGCACTCAAGAATTTATAATGCAATGCCGCGACCTTGATGTCGCGATCCTAGGGCTTGAACAAAGCCTCAATTTACAGCCTGAAATTGGTTCCAAGAAACAGGCTTATGTGATGTAATCGCCTCGATGATTACTTCTTGTCTTGGCTTTACTCCAAAATTGGGTTCTGGCGTATTTTTAGCTTCTAGCGCTGATGTTATCGGCAACGTCGAAATCGGAAAAAACTCCTCTGTTTGGTTTAATGTCAGCATTCGCGGAGATGTTGGTCCAATACGGATTGGCTTTGACACCAATATTCAAGACAATTCTGTTTTGCACGGAACTTTCAATAAGGCTTTTGCAAGTATTGGCAATCAAGTCACCATAGGCCACAGTGTTATTATTCATGGCTGCAGAGTAGATGATTTGTGTCTCATCGGAATGGGTTCAATCCTAATGGACAATGCGCATATTCCTGAAAGATGTATTGTGGGCGCGGGTTCACTGGTAACCGAAGCAAGTCAATTCGAACCTGGGTTTTTAATCATGGGCAGACCTGCAAAGGCCATTCGAGCTTTAAAAAAAGAGGAGCTCGAATTTCTTACGAAGTCTGCAAATAATTATATAATGTACAAGTCATGGTACGAAGATCCATCAAAACGGCCACCAGCAAATATGAAATTTGAACTTTAGGAGTTAAAAATGGCAAAACATTTTGACGAAATTAAATATGCTCTGACTTACGATGATATATTGCTCGTGCCACAGTATTCTGAAATTGTTCCGAGCGAAGTATCGGCTAAAAGTTTTTTTGCACGAGAGAAATATCTCAATACCCCAATTTTAAGTTCAGCAATGGACACCGTTACTGAAAATAAAATTGCCAGAGTTATGGCTCAGCAAGGCGGCTTAGGTGTCATTCATAAAAATTTGACTATTGAAAATCAAGCACTCGAAGTTGAAAAAGTAAAAAAATATGAAAGCGGAATGATTTTAGATCCCGTAACCCTTGAACCCGATCAAAAAGTCGGGGATGCAATGGCCCTTATGAAACAATTTTCAATAAGTGGCTTACCGGTTGTGGTCGATGGCGTTTTGGTGGGAATTTTAACCAATCGTGATTTGCGTTTTGAAACAAACTTAAGTCAAAAAGTTTCGCAACTTATGACCAAAGAAAATTTGGTGACAACAAAAGTTGGAACCACTTTAGAGCAAGCCAAAAAGATCTTGCAAAAACATCGTATTGAAAAGTTACCGGTTGTTGATGACAAGGGCCGACTCAAAGGACTTATTACAATTAAGGATATTGAGAAGTCTCATGCCTTTCCGATTTCAACTAAAGATGAACACGGCAGACTTTTTGTTGGTGCGGCAACTGGCGTCGATCCGAGCTCTTATGAACGTGCCGAAGCATTGGTGGGTGCTGGTGTTGATGTCTTAGTTATTGATACAGCTCATGGACATTCAAAAAATGTTTTAACCATGATTTCTTGGGCTTCTAAAAAGTTTAAAGATACAATTATCAGTGCCGGAAATGTTGTGACCAAAGATGGGACAGAAGCTCTTATTAAAGCAGGAGCTGAAGTCGTAAAAGTCGGAATCGGTCCGGGTAGCATTTGTACCACGCGGATTGTAGCCGGGGTAGGAATGCCTCAAATCAGCGCCATTCAAGAATGCGCAGGGATCGCCAAAAAACTTGGGAAGAGTATTGTCGCCGATGGTGGGATTAAATATTCTGGAGATATCACCAAGGCATTAGCACTTGGTGCAAATTCAGTTATGATCGGAAATCTTTTAGCCGGTAGCGATGAATCGCCCGGAGAGACGATCTTGTATCAAGGCCGAACTTACAAAACCTATCGTGGAATGGGAAGTATGGGCGCCATGACTCTTGGTTCTCGTGATCGTTATGGTCAGGCCGAAGTTTCGGATTTTGACAAATTGGTGCCTGAAGGCATTGAAGGTAAAGTCCCGTATAAAGGATCCGCAAGTGCGATCTTACATCAGCTCATTGGCGGATTGAAATCTGGAATGGGATATTTAGGCGCAAGTAATATTGATGAACTTCAAGCCAAAGCTGATTTTGTCAGAATTAGTCCCCAAGGCTTAAGAGAATCTCATGTGCATGATGTTAGCATTACTAAAGAAGCGCCAAACTATCGATTGGAATATTAATGCAGGGTGGATTTGTCGTTCTTGATTTTGGTTCACAATTCACGCAGTTGATCGCCAGAAGACTGAGAGAGCTTCGGGTTTATTCTGAAATTCTTCCATTTAATACTCCAATTGAAAAGATTCAGGCTTTAAGACCTTGCGGAATCTTTTTGAGCGGCGGGCCTAGTTCAGTAAGTGAAACCGGAGCTCCAAAGCGTAGCATTCGCGAACTTTCAGAAATCGCTCCTCTGTTTGGAATTTGTTACGGAATGCAATTGATCGCACAAGATTTAGGTGGCGTGGTTGAACCAAGTTCTAAACGAGAATATGGTTTTAATAATATCACTTGGAGTCAGTCGATTAGTCACGAAATTCCCGATCTTCAAAAAGTCTGGATGAGCCATGGTGATATTGTTAGAGTTCCACCTCCAGGATTTACGATCATCGCAACTTCAGAAAACAATCATCCTGCAGCCATTCGAAATGACAAAATGTGGGCGGTACAATTTCATCCAGAGGTTGCGCACACCGAATTTGGACTCGGCTTATTGAAAGCCTTTTGTTTTGAGTTTTGCAAAGCCGCACCGAATTGGGATCCACCTCATATCGCCTCTCATCTCATTGAAAAAATCAAAGCACAAGTAGGGCCAACGGATCACGTTTTATGTGGTTTGAGCGGCGGCGTAGATTCAAGTGTCGTCGCAGCACTTCTAGCAAAGGCCATTGGGAATGAGCGCGTTCATTGTGTTTTCGTAAACAATGGTCTCCTTAGAAAAGATGAATATCAGGAAGTGCTGGCGAAGTATCGTGGGATTGGTCTGAATGTAGTCGGTGTCAACGCTGAGAAATCTTTTTTAAAGGCACTTGAAGGCTTGAGCGATCCTGAAGCAAAACGAAAAGCAATTGGCCATGTATTTATTGAAGTCTTTGCCAAGGCACTAGAGAAATTAAATATCAAGAGCGACTGGCTTGCTCAGGGTACTTTGTATCCTGATGTTATTGAAAGTGTTTCGATAAGAGGCCAATCAGTCACTATTAAATCTCATCATAATGTGGGCGGTTTGCCAGAAAAAATGAAATTAAAATTGGTAGAGCCACTTCGTGAATTATTTAAAGATGAAGTGCGTCTACTCGGTAAAGAGCTTGGGCTTACAAGCGAGGTCATTGATCGACATCCATTTCCCGGCCCGGGCCTTGCCATTCGTACAATCGGAGAAATCAACAAAGAAGATCTTGAGACTTTGAGAGAATGTGATCATATTTTTATTTCAGAGCTAAGGCGTGCAGGTCTTTACGATAAGATTTGGCAGGCATTTGCAGTATTACTTCCCATTCGAAGTGTTGGTGTACAAGGAGATGGCCGTACTTACGAAAAAGTATTGGCACTTCGAGCTGTGACTTCATCCGACGGTATGACAGCTGATTGGTATAATTTTGAGCCCGAGTTTTTAAGAAATATAAGCAATAAAATAACCAATGAAGTCAAAGGTGTTAATCGTGTGGTTTATGATATTACCAGCAAACCACCTGGCACAATTGAGTGGGAATAAATGAGTTCTAGTGATTTTGTTCATTTGCATGTTCACTCGCAGTACTCACTTTTAGAAGCTTCTATTCGCCCCGATCAATTGGTAAAAAAGGTTGCGGATTATAAACAATCTGCGGTGGCCCTGACTGACAACGGAAATATGTTTGGCGCGGTTGAGTTTTACTTTGCTGCAAAAGAAAAATCCTTAAAAGCAATTTTAGGAACAGATGTTTATTTAGCTCCGAAGTCGCGACTGCAAAAAGGTGAGGATAAAGAAACATTAAATCAACCGAATCGCAGATTGGTTTTACTTGCGCAGAATTTAGAGGGCTATCAAAACCTCTGTAAAATTTCATCTATTGGATTTCAAGAGGGCTTTTACTACAAACCCAGAATCGACTATGAAGTACTTTCAAAATACAATACGGGTATTATTGCTTTGAGCGGTGGTAAAACCGGAGAGATCATATCTACTTTTGAGCGTCATGGAGCTGAGGTCGCGATTCAAAAAATCTTAGACCTGAAACAAATATTTGGCGATCGATTTTATCTTGAAGTTTGTCGGACCTCACCTGAATGGAAAGCTTATAACGAATTTCTTTGCGAAGCCTCAGAGAAAACCAAAACTAAAATTGTCGCCACCAATAATGTTCACTATTTAGAGCAAGAAGATCAAATTGCACAAGAAGTATTGATTTGCATTGGCAGTAATAAAACCCTGCAAGATGAGTCGCGGTTTAAACTCGGCACAGACCAGTTTTATTTAAAGAGCACTGAATCCATGCGCGGACTTTTTCAAGACTTACCTCATGCCTGTGATCACACTCTTGAAATCGCTGAACGTTGTGATGTGAAATTTAAACTAAAAGACGAAGCCGGTAAAAGTATTTACCACCTGCCAAATTTCACCGCGGATAATGGCGAAGGGCCTGCCGAATTGATTCGCAGTAAAGCCTTGGAGGGTTTAGAACTACGTTATCAAGAGGCTGAAAAACGAGGGGAAGCAGTAAAGCCTGAGCTCAAGCCTGATTATGTGAAACGTTTGGATTTTGAACTTTCAGTAATTGAGAAAATGGGATTCACTTCTTATTTCTTAATCGTACAAGATTTCATCAATTGGGCAAAAGATCATTCAATCCCAGTTGGCCCAGGCCGGGGTTCAGGTGCGGGATCTTTGGTCGCCTATTCATTGAGAATTACCGATCTCGATCCGGTTCGCTATAAACTTCTGTTTGAAAGATTTTTAAATCCCGAACGGATTTCAATGCCTGACTTTGATATCGACTTTTGTCAGGATAAACGCCCTCAGGTGATAGATTATGTAACCAAGAAATATGGCGTAAGCAATGTTTCACAAATTATTACCTACGGAAAATTGCAAGCGCGCGCTGCCATTCGAGACGTCGGCCGGGTTTTGGGAATGGCGTATTCTGAAGTCGATGTGATTTCAAAATTGATGCCCGATAAGCTTGGGATTACTTTAAAAGAAGCTATTGAGCTTGAACCACGACTCAAAGAGGCAATGGAGCAAAACCCACAAATTGGCACGCTCATGGATCTCGCTCAAAGAGTCGAGGGTTTGGTTCGGCACGCTGGAATTCATGCTGCGGGAATTATTATTTCAAATAGGCCTCTAGTTGAATATGCGCCCTTGTATCGAGGAGCAGACGGCGAAAACGTCGTTCAATATGATATGAAATATGCCGAGAAAATCGGCCTTATCAAATTTGACTTTTTGGGTTTAAAAACGCTTACCCATATTCAAAACGCTCTCGATTTAGTCGAGCAAAATCGCGGTAAGAAAATATTACCGCAAGATATTCCAGTAAGTGATCCCGGAATTTATGAAATTATGTCGAAGGGTGACACACTCGGGATTTTTCAATTTGAAGGCGACGGCATTACCGACACCGTAAGAAAAATCAAGCCCTCCTCATTTGAAGATATCACCGCTATCAATGCGCTTTATCGTCCCGGCCCCATGGATATGATTCCGGAGTATACGGCTCGAAAGCATGGCGATAAAAAGGCTGAGTATTTGTTTCCAGAACTAGAAGCCGTTTTGAGTGAAACCTACGGAATTATTATTTACCAAGAGCAAGTGATGTCGATTGCGAGTCTCATTGGTGGATATAGCCTGGGCGAAGCCGATATGCTCAGACGAGCAATGGGTAAAAAATTGGCGTCTGAGATGAATGCACAAAAGGTTCGTTTTTTAAAGGGTGCAAAAGACAAAGGCTTTGATGAGAAACGGGCCGGGGAACTCTTTGACCTTATGGAAAAGTTTGCGAGTTATGGATTTAATAAATCTCATGCGGCGGCTTATTGTGTGGTGGCGGCGCAAACGGCCTGGCTAAAAAAATATTATCCAGTTGAGTTTTTTGCAGCTCTGCTTTCAACTGAAATGAGCAGCACGGAAGATATCGTTCGCTATGTTAAGGACGCAAGAGCCCATGGCATTGAGGTCAGACCACCCAATATTAATTATTCTGATTTTAAGTTCTCAATCAAAGACGATACTATTTTCTTTTCACTTGGTGCGATTAAGGGCGTTGGCGAAGCTGCAGTTGAAAGTCTTATCAATGCGCGCAATTCATTAATCAATAAAAAATTTGAGAGCCTTGAGGAGTTTTTTGAAGTCATTGATCGCAAGGTAAATAAGAAAACGATTGAAAGTTTAGTAAAAGCTGGGGCTTTAGATGGTTTCGGCCCGCATCGCGCGCAACTTTTTAACGGTTACGAAAAATACTTAAATCGAGCCAGCATTGCCAAACAAGATCGTGAAGTCGGACAAGTATCGTTATTTGATATGCTTGAAAACTCAAGCCCAGAGAATAGTGAAGCGCGCATTGTCCTAGATGAAGTCACTCCTTGGAATCGCAGTGCACGACTTGCCTATGAAAAAGAGATTCTTGGCTTTTACTTAAGTGAACATCCTTTGACAGGTCTGGGAAAGCTGTATCGGGCGTGGGCCACTTGTGAAATCGAAGGACTTAAAAATGTCGACAATAAAAAGCGTGTTGTCTTAGCTGGGCTTATTACCAGCCAAAGAGAGATTATTACACGCAAAGGTACGCGCATGGCATTTGCGCAGCTAGAAGATCTTACCGGCAGCATTGAGCTGGTTATTTTTCCGGATGTTTATAAAGAGGCAGAAAAACATTTAAAGGAAGATCATGCCGTACTCTTGGGTGGGACCCTTGAAAAAGAAGGGGATAGCAAAAAGATCTTGGTTGATAAAGTGGCGCGCCTTGAAGACATTTTGAAGAAATCGAAACAAGCAGTTTTTAAGATTGACGGCAGTATGCAGCCAAAAATGGCAGAGCTTCATAAGCTTTTGTTTCAGTACCCCGGCGCCACTGCAATTGAAATTTTGATTGATATCCCCGAGCTTGAAAAAATGGTGACCCTCGATCTCGAAGGGCACAAGGGAATTGATCCAAGTACGGAATTCTTTGATCAAATGCAAAATTTATTTGGACGAACTGATTTTATTGAACTTAGAATATAGGGATTGAGACAGACCTCGAAAGGAATAAGAGTGAATCAACGACTTAAGATCGCAGTGAAGTTCAAGAATGTTCGTAGTCTAATGGTTTCATTTTTACTTTTGTTCAGTCACAATATATTAGCCCAAGAAATTTCAGATGACCTGGCAACTTTTAATGTTGAAGCGAGTTCGAAAGCAGACAATGCGCCTGAGGCGACCAAAGAAATTATGCAAAACGCGATGTCGAATGTGGCGCGCGAACAAGTGATTGAAATTTTGGGCGATAAAAAGTACCAAAAAAATAAAAGCTTAATTGAAAAGAAAATTGTTGGCGAAGCGGCCAAGTTCATACCAATAAGCAATTCTAAGAACTTGGTTCAGGATGCTGATAAAAACTTTAAAGCTCAAGTGGAGCTCAAATTATCCTTGAGTTCTTTGAAAAAAATGATTCAAGCCACTGGATTGCTTGTTGATTCAGATGAACTTGCTGTCATTTTGCCACTTCTAGTCTTTCGCGATGATAAGAATACTTTCGGTTGGTGGGAGAATAGTCATGATGACCTCAAAAGAAATTTAAATGAAATCTCACAGCTTTTTGAGAGCGCATTGAGTGATGATATGTTTCGTAACTCATTCTTTGTGCTCAAGCCCAATTCGGTATTATCTCAATTGCTCCCAGAGGTATTGAGAACTCCCAATTTGAAAAAAGAAGAAGTGAAGTATCTTGCGGGATTTTATCATGCCAATTTAATATTAAGAGGCGAAATTATCTTCAAAGCCGCCACACAAAATAATATGGATATGAGTCTCAGAATTAATCTTTCGCAAAATTCAAACGACCGAGAAATTGCGGAAGTAACTCGCAATATTAATATCGAAAGAGCGAACTTACCAAATGTTTTGAAAGTTAAATTGCAAAGTGTCTTTGCGGAGGTTTCCAAAGATCTTTCGGCCCAAATATTAGAGACTTGGCAGAAGGGTACTCTCGGCTCCAATTCGATTTTGCTTTCTGTTAAAGGCTTGGCCACACCCAAACAAGTTCAGGATTTTAAAAATGAGATTCGCAAGAATATTCATGATATAAAAGCCTTGAAAGAGCGTATTTTCGAAAGTGGTCAGGTGACCTTCGAAATGGAGTACAATTCTGCTGAAAATGCCATCCTCGAACATTTTAAGTCAGCCAAACTTGATAGCTTTGATTATAAGTACTTGGATTCAAATGATCGATTGATTAAAACCGAAGTTCATACCAGGACCAAATAGGAATAAGCCCAATTCAAGAATGAGTTTTCCTCAGAATCGAATAGGACTTTAGTCTTAAAGTAAGATCTTATTTTTTACAGAATCCAATTCAAAGTGTTAAACTATTTCATATGAGAAAAATAAGAGTTTTGATTGTGGCGTGCTTTCTTATCGGGCTGCAGAGTTCCTGTATTACTCTTAAGTCCCAACATGAACCTGTGGTCACAGGCGTTACTGAAAATTCGGGGCCTGAAGTTCGCGATGCGGCTCTTCAAGCACGGGCCAATGATGCAAATCCGCGAAAGAGAATTTTGGTTCTTCCCTTCATTGATGCCACCGGAGCTTCACATTCAGATAAACTCTCTAAGAATGCAAGAGAAGCACTGATCAGAGGGCTCAATAAGACCGACAGTTTTGTGGTCGTAGTGAATACGGATTTTCCTAAGGATATTGCGAGTTTTTATAAAAATGGTGAATATGATCTCGAAGAAATGGCTAAGCTTGGATTGAACATAGGTGTCGCGGCTATTATTGAAGGTAAAATTTTAGATGTGAGAGCGAAAAAGATTGGCGACGAAGTAGGTTTGGTGCGAGAAATTCGCGCCCAAATGAATGTTTCGATTCAACTCAAAGCAATTGCAACTAAAACCAGCCACATTGTGGTAAATGAAATGCGAAAAGCAGAGGTAGAAGATTCAAGCACTCATTATGCTGAGCGGGCATTTAGCGATAAAGAACTTGCTGAGGATCCTAATTTAGTTCAAGCCGCAGTTATTCAGGCCTTTGGGGGGACCATTCCTAAAATCGTTGCCGCACTTGAGAAGCTTTCTTGGGAAGGGCGAGTGGCTCTAGTTAAGGGCGAACGCATATTTTTAAATGCAGGAAGGCTTTCGGGCATTCAGGTAGGTGATATCTT
The DNA here is from genome assembly GCA_043739185.1 of Bdellovibrionales bacterium. GTDB lineage: Bacteria > Bdellovibrionota > Bdellovibrionia > Bdellovibrionales > JAMPXM01 > JAYTQQ01. The sequence goes on along the minus strand of JAYUEN010000050.1, from coordinate 4,987 downwards.
AAAGATCGAAGAAGATGGCGAAGACGTCTTTGATCCTGAAACCGGTGCCCTCATTGGCAAGGTGCCAGGACGAGTTAAGGGCACAGTTGAAGTTGTTAGTTATTTTGGAAAAGACGGGGCCATAGGAGTTCTTCATTCCGGTAGCGGATTTAAAGAAAATGACCTAGTCGAACTTTACTAATATTGCCTTTTTGCGGCAGCCTTTCTAGAAGAAATTTCAAACTAAAATACTGAGTAATTTACTTTAAAGTGATCGGGCAATTGGCTTTATATTTTTTTCATATCGGAGCTCTCTTCCGAGCTATGAAAATCAGGACATTAGCCTTTCCTCCAAAACCAGATATGTAAAAATTTCTAGCTGCTTAGCAAAACGAAATCCTGGTCTGTAGATTGCTGAAGTCCATGAGCATGAAAGCAATTTTAAGCATTGTGATTCTAGTAAGTAGTTTGGGTTTGATGTGGGTCCCTTCTAGCGTGAAGGCATCACCAGTAGTCATCTTTCCGGCGTGCAATCATCGGGAATCAGATGGCACAGATTTAGGTCAACATTCAAACCTCTGTGATGCAGATGTTTTTGGAAATTCAACACTTTCTGAAAGTCTTTATGGTGATTTGATTTTCAATCGAACTGAAATCAATGAAAATGAAAAGACAAAGTATCTTACTCAACTTTATGCCTTTGTAAAAGCCAGTGCCCAGCAGTTTATGAAAAAGAATGAACCAAAAGCTTTGAAAGAGCGTACGCAAAGATTTGCCGATGAAATTATGTCGATCGCTTATCATGAGTCACGGTTCACCCACTATGCTTACGGCAAAGATAAAAGATTTAAATTGATGGCCTCAGATAATCGCTTAGTGAGTCGCGGACTTATGCAAATCAATCAGAGCTTTCATGCCTCAAGATCTCGTGACAATTCGTTAGATCTCTTTGGCAATCTCAGCCTCGGTATGGAAATGATTTACGAGAATGAGAAGTATATCGATGAGAGCATCGACAATGGTTCTCTTACTTGCATCACGAAGAAAGAAAAGCTGAGCAAAGAGTACCCTGATTTGCGCTTGCGTTCGGCATGGGCAGCTTATAATAGCGGCTCATTCTTTTGTCGATTTCGAAAAGATACCCAGTGGAGTATCAATGACAAATTGTTCTTGCAGGATCTTGTGAAAGGCGATTGGCGCAAATATGTTACCGATGAAAATTTAAAAACCAAAGTCGATGTAACCTGTTTAGATAATGGGGATGAGTTTTGTCATCTTCCTCAGCCAAAAGATGCCGTCATAACTGATTCAACTGAAAAAGTACTCATTTATAGTGACGGTTCATCTTGTGTCGTTGATCCTCTTTTCACGGATGTTCACAATGTTATTTGCGCATCATCATTGCGACTTTCACAGTGCTTCGGTGTGCAATCAACGGCAGTTAAAATCAATATGGACGAAAAGCTCGAAAATGGTTTTCTCTTACTTAAAAATGATAAGAATACTAAAATTTATACCAATCGTGATGAACTCTGCGGTCTACGTGTGCCCGATTTAATTAAAACTGGCGAATTTTTAAAACTCAAAAAAACTATCAATCTTTATGACGAAGTTGACGGAAAAATAATTGCCACATTGAAACCCTCAAATCAGGTTTATCAAGTCATTGATTATACTATCAAAGGCCAAGAGAGCTTTGAACGATACTATAAAATTGCAAGTTCTAGGGGACACTATGGGTATTTCAATGGGGGAAACATCAAGGACCACAGTAGCATTGTTGAAAAAGTTGAGGCGCCAGTGGCGACAACTACGATTAGCCTCCCAATTGCGGGCACTAAACTGGTTGTGACCATGCAGGGTGGACTCAAAATCTATTCGGATCTAGATAAAAAATCTTCGCTTGGTACGCTTTCAAACGGTACCCATTTTATAGTCGAAGATCTCAAAATTATCGGTAGTGATAATCAAATGTTCTTGAAAATAACAAACCAAGACAGCAGCGGTTACGTTTATGTCGGACGCACTTTTCCGAATAATACGTTGAACCAATTTGTAAGGATTGAGTAGATGAAAAATTCGAGCGTTACAAGTTTAGGTATTATTTTGGTAGCAGTATTATTATGGGGTAGTCATAGTTTAAAGAGCCAGTTTCGGGGAACACAAAAGGACCAGCCAGGTACAGGGAATGAAATCTCCTCGTCGTCTTCATCCAGCATGGATGTTGCGACGAGGGGGCCCATAGGGTCAAAGGCTTTTGATATTAAAAACTTTGAAGGACTTGAAAAGCCATTCAATAAAAATAATAAAAGTGTACATAGAAGTTTAAAAGAAATGCAGCGCTTGTTAAAGTGTTTTGAATCTGAAAATTGCAATTTTGACCAGTCGAGTGCGCAATCCTATCGTACGGCGCTTCGTGAAACACTAATGAATGAAATGTCTGGATTTCAAAAAATCATTGAAAAGGAAAACTATCAGGATACCGAACTCCTCACACGGGCATCTGAAATTACGCGCTTTTTTTTGGAGTTTCCGGATGACGATATCAAGGATCAGGCTCTCAGCTTGGCCGCGAGTCTTCCTATCTCAAATATAAATTGTGAAGCACTCATTGCAGGCTTGAGTGAGAGCGTCAGCGCGCCACTTTACGAAAAAGGAATTCAAGAACTTAAGCGCTATATCGGAACAAACGAAAAATCCCGTGTCGATTCATTTTTACTGCAAAGTTTAGTTTCGGGCTCAAGTTATGTCAGTAAACTTGTGGCGCGAGAAAGTTTGGCTTTTATTTCAAATGAAAATACCCCCAGGTTTCTCGAGGTACTAAACCAGCTACCAAGACGCTCGCAAGAGTTTGAGTATTTAAAAGCAAATGTTGATGAGTCCTTGCGCCTCTAGGAATTTACAAGCCTGCATACCAGTCATAACCTTGTTCCGTCCAGTAGTCGGGCGGCTGCTCATCTGAAAAGAATATCCGGCCAATGCACTTCAGATTTTTGATGCCGTATTTGACCGGAATTATGAGCCTAAGTGGCGCTCCGTGCCCTGGGGATAATATTTCTCCGTTCATTTCAGTAACAAGCAAAGTTTTTGGATGCAGCATACTTTTCATATCAATAGATACATAATAGACAGCATCTGGAGTTTCTAAGCCCACATACTTAAACAATTGGTTAGGATCCACATCCTTCCCCCATGCCTTTTCGGTCTTAGCAGCTAGCTTATAATGATTTAAAAAATCACTAAAACGTATGCCTCTATATGAAATGACCTGACTCCAACCCTCTACGCATTTAAAAACTTCAGTTAAATTAATCTGAGGAAGTTGTTTTAAATCCTCTAGGGAGAGAATTTTATTTCTTAAGTCATTGGCCTCCTCAATTTTGACTCCAGGACTAACGATGAGTCGCCAACTATTCAGATCTATTTTTTCATCGATCCCAATATCGCCATTTAGCCTTGCCACAAGGCCTTTTTCAGGGGCTTTAGGATTTTCATCAACCGAAGCGGCATTAAAAAGCTTATTCCAAATTTTCTCATTAAAGTTGAGTGCCCGGCGAAATGGCCAAGGGACCTCATCTTCTTCTTCAGTTTGGTTTCGTAGTGCCCAAAAACCTAGGCTTCCAAAAAGTGAAGTGAGGCCCGCTAAGATAAAACTTCGTCGAGATTTCTTTTTCCAATCACTGGCTTTTATTTTTAGGTTCATTTTTTACCTCAAAGCCGGTTATCATGGCCTGGAAATTGTTCCATCCCGAACGAATGACTTGTGCCAAGTGAATGCAAAAAAAACCAAGGAGGCTCAGCATAGAGCCAAAATGTATAAGTCTAGCGCCCTCATAACCGAAAAACAATCGAGTCAACCAAAGCAATTGCACTGGTTTATAAATAGCAATTCCCGAGACAATTGCGATAAATCCGATAAACAATACCGACGTATAGGCAATTCTTTGGGCCGCATTGAATTTCCCTTGAGGCGGCAAATTCTTTGAAAGACCTAAATCATGTAGAAGTACGACGATGGCCTGCCGAAAGGACCTAGGTTCTGGCAATAGTTCTCGCCACTCGCCCGAAGCTAATAAATAGCCTATGTACAAGATCGCATTGGCCACCAAAATCCAAGCTAATGTAAAATGAAGGTACATTCCGTCGGCAAGCTTGTGATCTAATCCTAAATAATTGAATAGTTTACGGTCTAGAAAGCTTCTGGTGTAAATATCATTGGCCCAATAAATTTGAAGACCACTTAATATCATGAGCATCAAAACTGGAAAATGAATCCAGTGGAGCCATCTGAGCCAAAGGCTATGTTTGTGAACCAATTCAATTTTTTCTTCACTCATAAAGCAAGTCTATAGTTAGTCACTTAAGCTGTCCACGTCTCAAATTGAGATAACTCTGTAAATCATTTAGGAGGAGCTCTCAAAAAACCGATAGAAAAGATGACCAGAATCTTCAAATTAGAAAAAGGTTTGCAATGAAAAATCACTTTAGTTTATTTCTGATATTCGCTACAGCTGGGATTCAAATTTCATGTGCAACGAGCATTCCCTATTCAAATGAAGAATTATGCGCAATTGAAAATCTCAAGTTTGACAGCCTCGAAAAGCAAGAAGTCATATCGATACTTCGCATCGCGCCTGAGCGCCAACCACTTATCACTCGCAAAAGCACAAATATAGCGCTCTGTACTGAGCCCAAAACCTCTGCTGAAAAGCGCCAAGTTCAAAGTTTAAAGTCTGAACTTGAGCCCAAAATTCAATTCAATGCAAAACTAATCAAATCAAAAACTGACTATGATCAGGCTCTTGCCCAATCAAACGAAATTAGCTCGAAAACTGCGCCCAGGCTTATTCAAGCAACTTTTCCCAAGGATGAATAGTCCGTATTTTAGAGCCCGTCGTAGCTAAAATCACTAGCCCCTAGATCAAATTTGTGAAATCGTATGGGGGTGATGAAATCTCGAAAATCCATCTATTTTATTTTAAATAGTAAAGCTTATGAGGTAACTGGA
>JAYUEN010000049.1:0-7386 GCA_043739185.1 Bdellovibrionales bacterium | reverse complement strand
AGAGACAAATGAGCTTGAAGGACGGATTGATGTTCTCGTCAATAATGCAGGTATGGCTGTAGATGGTGTCTTAACATTAATGAAGCCCGAGGATATTTCAATGTTATTGGCGCTGAATCTTGAGAGTGCGATTCGGGCGGCAAGGATGACTGCCAAATATATGTTGATGAAGCAAAAGGGTGTTATTATCAATATTTCTTCGATCATAGGTAGTCGAGGCTACTCTGGACTTGCGGTTTATAGTGCTACCAAAGCTGGACTCGATGGCTTTACAAGAGGACTGGCAAGAGAGTTGGGTGGTCGTGGCATCAGGGTCAATTCTATTGCTCCGGGTTATCTTGAGACAGATATGTCAAGTAAGCTTGCCGATACGCAGCGACAACAAATTATTCGTCGAACTCCACTCGGCCGACTAGGAAAAACAAATGATATTACAGGATTTATCTCATTTTTAATTTCTGAAAAATCTCATTTTATGACGGGTCAAACGATCATCGTTGACGGTGGAATAACCTGCTAAAATTTTTCTTTTCAATCTAGACCTCGCAAGGATTCATTTTTTAGAAGTCTAGCCGATAAGTTTTGAGTAAACACATTTACTGAAACAGTTGGAGCTCAAATGGTTTTGGCAGACATAGAAAAATTAGTCCTCTCATGTATTCGCCAGGTTGCCACTGATCAAGCGATCGAGGTCTCGGACCTTAATTTTTCGAAAAGAATCGTCGATGACCTGGGTTTTAGTTCACTTGACGTTGCAACTTTAACGGCTCTTCTAGAGTCGAATTTTAAAGTTGATCCCTTTGGCTCAGGAATGGCAACTATCACTGAGATTAGAACTATTGGAGACATTTGCGACCTCTACAATAGATGTGTCAATGGAATCGAAACCCTTGGAAATAGAAAGTCCAGCGATATTGATGACGCAGATAATGTCCGATTACAAAAACGACTCCAAAAACGAGTGGGATAACTAGACAACTGACAGAGGCTGGCAGATTTAATGCTTATTTCAAAATTAAAAACTTTTAGTGATTTGATGCCCGACGAGATTGCTTTTATAGGTAAGGACGGCGCTACTTCTTGGAAAGAACTTGAGCATTCTGTAAATTGCTTTTCCGAAGAAATGATCGTTTTTAAAGGCAAAAGAATTTTGGCATTTATTGATGGTCGTCTCAAAGATCAAGTGGCTTTGCTCATTGCAGCTAGTAATATTCCAAGCGAAGTCATTTTTATTTCAAGCTTCCATAGTCTTGAGAGAGCCAAATTTCTTTTAGAGGAGTTTGACGCAGAATATGTAGTTACGGGTGAGGACAACCGACTAAGAGTTCTGGTCCACAGAGAATCAACTGGAAATGAACTAATTAATGAACCATATTTAGGAGTATTAACTTCAGGTACGACTGGAAAGCCTAAATGTGCCAGGTATAGTTGGGATCGGTTGGCAGGTGCTGTAGCACTCAATCCAAAATTTTTAGGCCGACGTTGGATGATGTCTTACCATATTACAAATTTTGCCGGGCTACAGGTTTTTTTGCAGTGCTTTAGCAATGGCGGCTGTTTGGTGTTTCCGCGCGCTTGGCCACCAGACTCTAAAGATGACATTGATTTGATAGTTTCATCTAAAGTTCAGTATTTAAATTGTACTGCAACCTATTCTAGAAAAATTGCCATGTGCTTGCCTCCAGAAACTCGAACATCCGTTTTATGCATTACTTTAGGTGGGGAAATTGTTGACCAAACCTTGATAAATTCTCTCAAAAAAGCGTTTCCTTCTGCGAAGATTATTCATATTTATGCGTCCACTGAGATGGGGTCTCGAATAGAAGTGAGAGATGAGCTTGAAGGCTTTCCTCTGTCTATGATTGACGACAAAGATATACGCATTTTTGATGGAGAGCTCCAGCTTCGTCCCTCAAACAGGTCAATGCTTTCATATTTAGGATTTGCAAACACCGCTAATCAATCGTGCGTTTTTCAAATTCGGAATGATGAAGGCTGGATTTCAACTGGAGATTTAGTTGAAGTGAAAGACGATCGAGTTTTGTTTTTCGGAAGGCGTGATTCAATGATCAATGTCGCCGGATTTAAAGTGAATCCGGCTCCGGTTGAGGCTGAAATCAGAAAGGTGAACGGCGTCCAAGATGTACTCGTTACAGGCCAAAAAAATCCAGTTTCAGGATTTATTATAAAGGCCACAGTCATACCGAAAGAGGGCATTGGGCTAGATGAGACTCGAGCTGCCATTATTAAAATCTGCAAAGAAAAGCTACCTTACTACTCGGTACCCAGGGTTCTAGAGTTTGTCGATAGTTTTGTCCTAACCTCTAGCTCAAAAGTAAAGAGATCAGCCTAAATTTAATCTCTATTTTAGATAGATTACCTATCCATATATTAAATTTATATCCCACCAAATTAAATTCGGTGAAGCTTTAATTTAATTGATTCGCCTCCGAATTTACATTGTTACCGATGAAATGACCCGGTCTAGTTAGAAACAAGCGATCCTCTAAATTAAAGTCTTATCAATCAATGATTTTAGTAAAAGTACGTACGTCAAACATTTATTTACTCAATACCTTCAACGATTAATCCGATAAGTATTCTAAAGAATACCTATTCATTTTTGGAGAAAAAATGGCGGACATTGCAGTCGTAGGACTATCTGGCAGATTTCCAGGCGCTAAAAATATTAAAGAATTCTGGGAAAATCTTTGTGCAGGAAAAGAAACAACCTCTTTTTTTTCAAGGGCGGAATTAGAGGCCGCAGGCATACCTCGTGAATTGTTAGATGATCCTGATTATGTCTATGCGTCTCCTGTTCTAGAAGGAACTGAAATGTTCGATGCCGAATTTTTTGGTTACTCAAGACGTGAAGCGGAATTTATGGATCCTCAGCAGCGGATATTTCTTGAATGCGCTTGGGAAGCTCTCGAACATGCGGGTTACTCAAACGAAAAGTTTTCTGGATCGATTGGAATGTTTGCGGGCTCTGGGGGAGCTGTCACAAGTTATCTCTTACAAGTTTTAGAAGCGCATCCCAATATTCGCGGTATGACTGGAGGATTTCAACATTTAGGAAACGACAAAGATTTTCTTCCAACTCGTGCATCTTATAAATTAAATCTTCGTGGCCCGAGCATGAGCATCCAATCTGCCTGCTCAACTTCGCTTGTGGCGATTCATCAGGCATGTCAGAGTGTTTTATCCGGCGAAAGTGATATGGCGATGGCCGGAGCCGTCAGTGTCCGCATACCTCAAACTTCTGGCTATTTAAGACAAGAAGGAGACATTTATTCGACCGACGGTCATTGTCGACCTTTTGACTCTAAGGCAACTGGAATCGTTTTCGGAAGTGGTGTTGGCATCGTAGTTTTGAAGCGTCTAGAGGATGCGATTCAAGATGGAGACCAAATTTATGCAGTCATAAAAGGTTCGGCAATCAATAACGACGGCAATGCTAAAATGAGCTATACGGCATCAAGTGCCGGAGGGCAAGTGCGGTGCATGACTGAGGCCTTTACTCTCGCAAACATTGATCCGAGGACGATTGATTATGTGGAAGCACACGGCACGGGTACAACAATGGGCGATCCTGTCGAATTGTCCGCGCTCACCGAAGCTTTTCGAAAACGAACCTCAGAAAACTCATTTTGCGCGATTGCTTCAGTAAAATCCAATCTTGGACACTTAGACGTCGCTGCTGGCGTGACAGGATTTATAAAAGTAGTATTGAGTTTATATAATAAGAAAATTCCAGCATCAATTAATTTTGAAACACCAAATCCGAAAATCGATTTTTCAAAAACACCTTTTTTTGTAAATCAAAAATTACTCAATTGGGAAAGTAAAACTACTCCTAGAAGAGCTGCCCTTAACGGCCTGGGAATCGGGGGCACAAATGCATTTTTCCTTATCGAAGAAGCGCCTCAAGCGGCAAAAAGAGTTGCTACAGATAATCGAACAAATTTACTTTTAATTTCGGGCCGAAATGAAAAGGCTCTTGCAGAATTGGCTCATAAATACGATGAGTACTTTACGGAAAATGCTCAAAATATCCTGTCCGATATTTGTTATACTGCAAGCCAAGGTAGATATCATTTCGAAAGTCGAAAAGCCTTTGTTGGAAATAATTCACAAGACATTCGCAAACAACTGAAAAATTGGCTTTCAAACAATCAAAGCCCGTCAGTAAAAATCGAAAAGCCGAAATGTTTGTTTATATTTTCCAATCGCCCCAACTTATATAAGCAAATAGGCAATTATTTGTATGAAACTCAGTCTGAATTTAAAAAATCGATCGATGAGTGTTCGAAACTTGTTGAAAACTTAATCGGAACCAATTTGCTTGAAATTATCTTCAAGCAGGACATTTCTTCTTTAAATCAAGAATCTGTAAAAAGGCTTGCCCATTTTGCTGTTGAATATTCATTATTTCAAATTTATTTCGGTTTGGGCATTGAGCCCGAAGCTGTTATGGGCAATGGATGGGGTAGTCTTGCTGCTGCGACAGTTTCTGGAATTTTTAGGGTTGAAGACGCACTTAAATTCATCATTGATCCGAATACAAAAGAAAACCTTAAAATTAATTTGCCTAAAATAAGATTTTTAAATGCTTTGACGGGTGAAGTTTGCGGAAGTGAAATATTAAATTTGGACTACTGGAGAAAAATAAGTTCAGAGCCTAAAGTTGGCAACCTATTAAAGACCTCTCATAATCTAAATTTAAATACAGTGCTGCATCTCGCCTGTGGTGATAATTTCATTGAGGATGCCATTCATCAGATGGCGCCTGATAATTTCAAGCGCTTACGTATCTTAGATAAGCCAGAAGACGAAGAAATTAACTTCATGCTTTCGTTGGCATATTTTTACGAAGCCGGCGCCAATTTCAAATTGAAAGCTTTAGAAAATGCTTTACCTAAAGGTTTTCGTGTTGACATTCCAAGCTATCCTTTTCAGAGACAAAAATACTGGATCGAAAATAAAAATCGTATAACGAACAAAGCACTACCCAAGATTGTTTTGGCAAATGAGCTTCAGCATTTAGTATTAAAAAGTAAAATGAGACTGGCCGATGGCAGCCTGGCTTGTTTTGGACAAATTGATGGAGAGGCGTTTGAGTTCTTAAAGGATCACGTCGTTTATAATCAAATCGTATTTCCCGGAGCGGCATTTTTAGAAATCGCAAGCTTTGCGGTGATGCAATCCCTTGGCGAGCAGTCTCGTGTTTTGAAGAATATCAAGCTTATAAGTCCGCTTATTATTTCGAAACAGTCAAATATTGAAATTCAAGTGATTGTACTGCAAGGAACGTCAAACCTTGAGTTTAAGATCTTCTCTCGAAATTCATCAGAGAGTTCAGACTGGGTCAAAAATGCCGAGGGAATAGTCGAAAATATCTCGGAATATGAAGTTGATTCGAAGTTTAATCCATCCTCGATTTTAAATAATCGCAGTGTTTTCAGTAAAGGTACTCAGGCTTTCGAAGTTTACCAAGCATTCAATAAATTGGGCCTTACTTACGGTAATAATTTTCAAGGCATAAAAGAAACTTGGTCGTATTCGGATCAAAACGAGTTGCAGTTACTGGCAAGTATTGAGGCCCATGGTGATACGAATTTCTCGAGATTTTCATCTCTTTTAGATGCGGCATTTCAAGTTTGCCTAGTCGGCAGGCTAAAAAATAATTCAGGTAATGCCTTCGTTCCTGTACGAATTTCAAAAATTTGGTCAGCCAAAATTGATAAAACTCAGACCTATTATTCATTTGTAAGGGTCTTGGACGATCAAACCTTTGATATTTTTGTTTTTAATGAAGCTGCAAAGATTTTCATAAGTGTTCGGGGATATACGGGAATTGAAGTTTCAAAAGAAAAAATGAATGGGACCACCTCTGTCCCGAACGCCCATTTAAATCATAATACCTCCTCTTGGCTTTATTCTGAAGATTGGGAAAATTTGCCAATCGCTCAACAAAGTAGTTCCGAAAAAACAAAGACTGATTTGAGCTCGCCTTGGTTAATTTTAGGCTCAGATTCAGAACTTTGTAATGAGTTTACAAATGAACTCAAAAATCGATCGATTGAATACGTAGAAATTCGTGATGGTGAGATCTCGGGCACACAAATTTATTGTAATTTTCAGGATTCAGCCACGGTTAATAAAGCCTTAGGAGAAGCAGTTCTCACCGTCGGAGGAAAATCATTCTTAAAAGTTATTTCGTTTTTGAGCTTGGATGGAAGGTCTTTTAACCTAAGCTCAAACACAGATTTGATATTTGAGGGACTACAAAAAAGCTATGGTAGAAATTTAGAAATTGTAAAAGCGATTTCTCCGGCTGGAGATTTTGCAGAAAGCTTTGACCAAGCGCAACTAATATTGGTGACACAGGGCTTATCCGCGACTGCATCAAATGCTGAATCTATAAATCTTTCACAAAGTGGAATTTTATCTTTATCTAGATCTTATCGGTCAGAGTTTCCTAGGGGTTCATCTAGGGTCATTGAAGTTTTAAAGAGCTCACAACCAATACGTGATTCGATTGGGGCTTTACTCAAAGAGATTTCTTACGAAACCAGAGAAGAGTGTGTATCTCTTTGGGGCGAGAGAAGACAAGTTTTACGTTTGCAAAGATTAGATAATAATTTACCGTCGAATGAACAATTAATCGAACGTGACCAGACCGTACTCATCACCGGTGGCCTTGGAGCTCTTGGGTTTTCGTTGGCAAATTGGTATATTCAACAAGGCGTACGATCTTTGGTTTTGACCAGCCGAAGCGACGAGCCTAAAGATTTTAAAGAAAAAACTCAAGCCTTATTAAGGAATGGGGCTAAGATCCAATATCTTAAGGCCGATATCGGCAATCTTGAGCACGTCTCAAAATTATTTGATCAGATAAGACAATTGAACTTGCCGCCGATAAAAACGATCGTACATGCGGCAGGTCAAGTTCAAGATTCATTATTGAGAAAACAGACATGGCAAACATTCAAAGACATAATGGGCGCAAAAGTATTGGGCGCTTGGAATTTACATTTAAAATCATTGGAGCTGAAGCTTCCATTGGATCATTTTATTTTATTTTCATCTATTGCGCCTTTGTTTGGAAGTTTAGGACAGTCAAACTATTCAGCCGCGAATGCATTTTTAGATGACCTCAGTAGTTTAAGAAAGAAATTAAAGCTACCTTCTCTTAGCATTAACTGGGGCCCATGGGCAGGAATGGGCATGGCCGCAAAACTTTCTCAATTAGATTCCGAATTGTTAACCGGTATTGGCCTAGGTTTGATAGAAGCAAAGGGCGGATGGACGGCATTTAAAGAGGCCCTAAATATAAATGCAAAAACAAACATGTCGAAAATCGCAATTTTTCCGATTGATTGG
>JAYUEN010000048.1:0-2456 GCA_043739185.1 Bdellovibrionales bacterium | reverse complement strand
CAAACAAAAAGTTTTCCCAGGCGCCTATGTTGGCGTCTTGACGAAAAAAAATTACGCGATTGTCCAAGGCCATTGCATTGCGCACGACGGACTCAGTTTCAGTCTGTGGTGAGGCATTATCTGAAACAATGATTTGTATATTTGGATAATCCTGCTTCAAGATACAGTTCAACGTTCTCTTGAGGCCTTCAGAGCGGTTGTAAGTAGGGATCCCCACACTGACTAAGGGAAGGTTGGACTTGATAATATTCAAAACACATCCTTTTTGTTGGCTCAGTAAGGGTAATATAATCCTTGATTGATCGAGATTCAAATGGGGTTGCCGGGATCAGGCAATATCTAGTCATTCGTTAAATAATTTTGCACGAGCGGGCTCAAAGTAAAAATTGACATACCGCTTCTTTCTGTTCCTGGGCATTGATTCAAGGGACCTAGGAATTCATTGTAAAAACGCTTTCCCAAGATTAAATTAGGGCCTGCTTTCATCGCTCATCAAGAAATTTACCGTGGGAAAAAATGTATCGTAAGGTCATTCAGCGTTTTTTTGAAATTACTGGCCCAGAAGTTAAACGACTGCTGATTATTAGTGTTTGTATTGGTCTCGTTTGGTCCCTCGTCGAATACAGCTTCATTTATGTTTTTCAAATTTTCTTCTTAAGTTTAGGAATTTTATCAAGTCAGCAATTGAAACTTCCTTTTGTGGTTCCGAACTCTGTAGCTTTCGCGGTGATCATTCTTTTAATTTATGGGATTTTTAGGTCTCTAGTTATGTTTTTTAAACAATATGTATCTGGGGTTATTGCTCAAACGTATATTCGTACAAATCGCGAGCTTTTATTTTCTTATGCGCTCAATGATCCTAAGCTGGAGGCCGTGCATCTGCTGAGCAGTGTATTCAGCGAAAGGGTCTATCAAACTGGATTTGCGATTCAAAACTTGGCGCAATTTTTATCTACTGTAATTTCCTTGGTGGCTTTATTTGGTGTTGGGCTGTCATTAGCACCTATCGAGCTTTTAATTGGCTTTAGCGCTTTGATGATTCTCCTGTTGCCCTTTAAAAAATTAGGGACATCGCTGGCAGTCTTAGGCCAAGAATTAGGGAGTGATTGGAATGGAATCAATAAATCCCTGCTGATTGGTTTAAAAAATCAGTATTTTTTAAGAATTTACGGCGGGGTTGCTGCCTACGTTGCAGAGGGAACTTCGTCCATACGACGTTATGAGGCAAACTTTAGACGATATATCTTCGTAAACTCTTTCAAGGGGACCCTGCCTGTAGCTTATGGAATATTAGTAATCTGTGTGATTACGTACCTCAGCCGAGTGTATTGGGAACGGGACGGAGTTACGCTTGTTTCATTCTTTTATATTTTTATGCGGTTAGCTCAAGGCGCCGGGGATATTAACACCTATATTAACGAAATTCGTTTTCATTCAAATAATTTTACGGATGTCTACAAATGGAAATGTAAAGCCCGTCGAGTTTTATTTGGATTGGGATTAAAAAATCGAGAACGTGGTAAAGTTAAGATCTCTGAAATTTCAGAAATTTCTGCAGAATCAATTGGATTTTCCTATTCTGCTTCAAAAAATATTTTTGAAAATTTAAATCTCAAAGTAGGAAAAGGACAAATTTTACTGCTCAAGGGTGAGTCTGGAGTGGGTAAAAGCACATTAGTTTCTGTCCTCATCGGTCTTTACAAGCCACAGCAAGGAAATGTATTCTATAATAATCAGTTGCTTTCGAAGTTAGATTCTTCGTATTTAGACCGTATCGCTTACGTGGGTCCAGAACCATATATTGTTCCTGGAACGATTCGCGAGAATCTTTTATTTGGTCACCACGACCCTCAAAAAATTAGGGATGAAGATATTTGGGAAGTCCTCGAGCAAGCGTGCGTCCGAAGCGAAATTAAAAATTTGAAAAATGAACTCGATGAGAACCTTTATGAAAGTGCCCAGCTATCCAGTGGACAAAAGCAAAGAATCTCGATCGCCAGAGCTTTCTTGCGACGGCCTGATGTGCTTATTTTTGACGAAGCCACTGCAAATTTAGATGTGAATACAGAAGCGCTACTGATTAACAATCTTCAGAAATTGAAATCTAAAATGATTATTTTGGCTGTTAGTCACAAAGCAACTTTTGATCAACTGGCGGATATAAATATTTATCTCGGCAAAAAAAATGAGGCCTTATGAGCAAAAAGTTGCCCAATCAGCAGATAGGAAATCTAGGAATTATTTGTTGGGGTGGAACAGGCCATGCGCGCGTAATTAATGAGCTACTTTCGCAATTCGGGCGAAGCATTACTTTGATCGTAGATCAACGGCTTTTGCCTAGTCCATGCGATGGGGTTCCAATTGTTCAAGGGGAGTCTGCCCTTTTGGCTTTTTTAGCGGATAAAAATCCAGGAAACTTTGCAGCGGTGGTAGCAGTTGGTGGGTCGAAGGGCAAC
>JAYUEN010000047.1:0-7425 GCA_043739185.1 Bdellovibrionales bacterium | reverse complement strand
CTCATTCCTCTTCTCGGAAAAGTTGCGGCAGGTAAGCCTATCGAGAATCGTAAATTTGGTGAGCGCATCGAAGTGCCACGTGTGATGCTCAAGGGTCCGGGTGCTTTTTTTGCTTTACAAGTTGCGGGAGAGTCGATGATTGGCGAAGGCATTCTTGATGGCGACTTTGTGATCATCAAAGAACAAAATAATGCCAATAATGGAGATATTATTGTTGCTGAAGTCGATGACGAGGCAACGATTAAAAGATTTTATAAGAAGCGCAGTCATATTGAGCTGCATTCTGCAAATCCCAACTTTAAACCTATTTTGATAGCTGAAGATATTGCTTTTCGTATTGCAGGACTCTTTTGTGGTTTAATTCGCTACTAAAATTTATTTGTCTGAGCTCCGCTCCGTTTCAAGTGGTCTACCTCCTTTGAGACGGAGCTTTTTCTAAAGGATAAAAATGTCGAAACTCATGTTGGCAAAACCAACAATTGCAGAGCTACGTCAAATGATTGGCTCGAGTGAGAATCAGATCAAAGAGAGAAGTGATTTTTCTCTTTATCCGACTGGATTTTCTCTTGGGTCTGTCATTGAAATTACAGGAAGTGGCAAAACTGAGTTGATCGCTCAATTTTTAAAAGAGCATCCAGACTATAAAGTGGCTTGGGTTGAGAGTGAGATCAGTATTAATCCCTATGCGCTTTTTCAGAAACAAGTCGATTTAAGAAATGTTTTATTCATTGAGGCAAGAAATCAAGTGATGTGGTGCCTGACTCAGGCACTGGGGTCGGGATGTTTTAAAGTGATGATTATGGGTGATTACAAATTAAATGAAAATGAAATGCGTAGATGCCAATTGCTTTCTGAAAAGCATCAAGCGCACTTTTTTATTCTCGGGGCGAAATCGAATGATACTTGGGTTCCAAGTTTAAAACTTAAAATTTTGAAAACTCAAAAGCAATTGCAAATATCCATCATTAAAAAGAGAGGTTTGGCATGAAAGTCGTATGTCTTTACTTTGGTGATCATTTTATAGATGAACAAGATTTACGAGGTGTCGCTGAAGTTTTTTATCGAGCGACACCCCAAATTATGTTGAGATCCAAGCAAGCTTTGTTTTTAGAGATTGGCAAATGTAAATCGCTCTATTCAGAAGAGGCTTTTATGAAGCGCACTTTTGCGACTCTTCATAAGTTGGGCTTGAGTGCTAAAGTAGGTGTTGCTCACGATATTCCGACTGCTTTGAGCTTTGCAGTCTATGGGCAACGAGAGACAGCGACTTTGCCGATTGATGCTTTGAGATTTTATGCAAACCCGCTCGACGATCAAGAAGAGACTGAAAAAAATATTATCAAAACGATTTTGATTCTCAAAGATTTAGGTTTAAAGACCTTGCGTGATTTTTTAAATCTTCCACAAAATCAGTTGAGTAGTCGTTTTGGATCTCTTGGTCAAATGTGTTTTTTGAGAGTGCAAGGCCTCTGTGACATTTTGTGGAGGCCCTTTGCTTTGGGAGAAATCGTTTCTGAGAAATGTGAGTTTGACCAAGAGAGTCCAGTTGATAATCTGGAGCCAATTTATTTTCGAATGAAAGCGATGATTGAAAAAATAAATTTAAGATTGAGGGCTAAGGGCAAGCGCCTTAAGCAATTTGATGTCATTGTCAAACAAGAGCATGCCTTAAGCCCTGGGGAGCAAATGCGAAGCTTTCATATTTTGCTTCAACTGCCATATGTTTCGAATAAAATTATTTTTGAAATCGCTCAAGAGAAAATTGAGGCTGGAGTTTTGACCAAGCCACTCAAGGCTCGGATCACTGAGTTTACAATCATCGTGACAGAGGATGTTCCGTATTCAATGAATCAAAAGGATTTATTTAATCAAAAGCGTGAAGAGAATCAAGAGAGCTTTTTTCAAGTTGTCTCTCGTATTTCGACTAAATTAGGCGAAGGCTCGGTGTTTTTTGCAAAACCTCAAGAAAGTTATTTGCCTGAGCAAAATTGGCTCAGAAGTTCTGAGGCCAGCAAAACTGAAATTGAAGATCGTTTGCCTGAAAGGCCTTTGCGAGTTTTTAATTATGCTAAGCCCGTTCAGTATCTTGGGCGCAAGCTGCTCTCTCAAGATTTTAATGAAGAAGTCGCAGAGTGGAGCGACAAAGAAGTTATTTTTTCAGAATGGTGGAATTCTCCTCTTGAACGCGTTTATTATCGAGTGCTGACAAAAACCGGACGTGAGCTTTGGATGTATCGCACATCACGCGGAGATTTTTTGCACGGAGAATTTGATTGAGTTATGTTGAGCTTCGGGCAAAGTCGAACTTTAGCTTTTTAACAGGTGCTTCCCATCCCGAAGAGCTGACTCAGACGGCAATTGCTCTTGGGCTTAAAGGACTTGCTATTAGTGATATCGGCGGCGTTTATGGAATGCCTAAAGCTTATAAAGAGTCCAAAGATCAAAAAGACTTTAAACTCATTGTTGGGGCTGAGTTTCAATTTTTAGATCATCCATCACTCACTGTCTTGTCTCGGACGAAAGCAGCATATGCTTTTATTTGTCGACTTTTGACTAAAGGAAAGGCTCATGCCGAAAAAGGTCGATGCGAACTTAAATTTGAAGATTTTTTAAAGTATGCAGAAGAAAATAAGAGTTCAAATGAGCTTGTGCTACTTGCAGGTCCTGAATCTCAATTTGCAAATTTAAAAAATTATTTTGGTCCCAAGCAAATTTATTTTCCACTTACGATGTATTTAGACGGCAAAGATAAAAGGCGCGTAGCTGATGCGTTTGAGATTTCTAAAAAATTTGAGATTCCGATGCTTGCTTCAAATGATGTGTACTATCATCGAAAGACTAGAAAAATTATTCAAGATACTTTAATTTCGATTCGCGAGAATAAGCCGTTGAATGAGGTTGGTTTCTTGCTAGCGCCAAATGCAGAGCGCTATTTAAAATCTCCTCTTGAGATGAATGAGCTCTATAAAGATTTTCCTGAGCTATTGTCTCGCACTCTCGATATTGCTGAGAGCTGTACTTTTTCACCAAGTGAACTCAAATATCGTTATCCATCTGAATGGATTCCTCAAGGCTTTCAGGCCCAATCTTATCTTGAACATCTCGTCTGGAAAAAGCTACCAGAAAGATACAAGGATGGTATGAGTGATCGCGTTCATACCCAGCTTTTGCATGAACTCAAGCTGATCTATGAGTTGGGCTATGCAGATTATTTTTTGACGATTTACGATATTGTTGAATTTGCAAATAGAGAAAATATTCTTTGTCAGGGGCGAGGTTCTGCGGCCAATTCGATTGTTTGCTATGTCTTGGGCATAACAGCTATTGATCCGATTGAAATGAATTTATTGTTTGAACGTTTTATTAGCCATGAACGTGGCGAGCCGCCGGATATCGATATTGATTTTGAGCATGAACGCCGAGAAGAAGTGATTCAGTATATTTATAAAAAATATGGCAGAGACCGAGCTGCGATGGTGAGTGCTGTTGTGACTTATCGTTATCGAAATGCTTTTCGCGAAGTGTGTAAGGCTTTCGGTGTCGACGTTGGAACTTTATCAGCAAAGAAAATTGAGAGATCTTTTGATGAGTTAACGGCAAAGCATCCGAATCGCGAAAAGCTTCGTGAGCAAATTGATAGTGTGACAAATGAGATTCAGGGTTTTCCAAGGCATCTTTCTATCCATAGTGGTGGGTTCACGCTGAGTGCAGATCCCATTGTCGATATTGTTCCAGTTGAACCAGCGCGTATGGACGGCCGTACCATTATTCAATGGGATAAGTATGATCTCGACACACTTGGATTGATTAAAGTGGATATTCTTTCACTTGGGATGTTGTCTGCGCTTCGGAAATGTCTTGAGTTGACTGGACGTAAACTTTATGAGGTTCCCCATAACGACAAAAAAACTTACGATATGATCAGCCGTGGAGACACCGTCGGGACTTTTCAGATTGAGTCACGCGCTCAAATTAATATGCTTGGCCGGCTTCAGCCCAAAAATTTTTATGATCTTGTCATTGAGGTTGCGATAGTGAGGCCCGGACCGATCGTCGGTAATATGGTTCATCCATATTTGAAACGACGGCGCAATTTAGAAAAGGTCACTTATCCGAATGCGATTGTTGAAAATATTTTAGGTAAAACGATGGGGGTCCCACTTTTTCAAGAACAAGTGATGAAGCTTGCAATTGATCTTGCTGGCTTTAGTGGAGGAGAAGCGGATATGCTTCGTAAATCCATTAATGCTTGGCGAACGAGTGCTCCTATTGGAGTCATGGCGAATCGTTTAAGAGAGGGCATGCTCAAGGCCGGGATGACTCAAGAGTTCTCGGATCAAATTTTTGATCAGATTCAGGGTTTTAGTCATTATGGATTTCCAGAAAGCCATGCGGCTTCGTTTGCTTTACTTGCATATGTTTCGAGTTTTTTGAAAGCTCATCATCCGGCTGAGTTTGCTTGTTCGCTTGTGAATTCTCAGCCACTTGGTTTTTATCGCAATGATACGATTATTTATGATGCTCTCCGAAATGGCGTGGAGGTTTTGCCTGTTTCGGTTTTGCATTCAGTATGGGATTGTCAAATAGAGGCGCCTAATAAAATCAGACTTGGTTTTCGTATTACCAAAGGACTTGCTGAAAAAGATATTCAAGATTTGATCGGGGAGCGCAATGTAAAGAGTTTTGAAAATCTTGCAGATTTTGTGAAGCGTTCAGCAATTCGAAAAGATGTCTTGAATCGTATTGCGCTTGCGGGCCGGTTTAGTGAACTCAATTGGGGCGCAAGAGAATCTCTATGGGCGATTCTCGAATATCAAAATCTTGTTGGACCTCAAAAAAATGATCAATTAAATCTCTTTCGAGAATATCTAACAGAAGAAGCGCCTGCAGTTATGGGAACGCATATTCCGCTTGATCCTTTTGAGAGAATTCAGAGCGACTATAATGCTTTTTCGCTCTCAACACACGGGCATCCAATGAGTGAGATGCGAAAAAAATATTTAAAGCTTCCAAAAACGAATTCACGTATTTTAAAAACAATGAAGAGCGGAACAAAAATTTCAATTTCAGGATTGGTGCTCGTCAGACAAAAACCGCCAACAGCAAAGGGTGTATGCTTTGCTACAATGGAAGATGAGTTTGGATTTACTGACATTGTTCTCTGGAAAAATATTTTCGATAAATATAAAGACATCTTTTTGTATCACTGCTTTATTACCGTGAGTGGCACACTTCAGCGAGATCATCATACCGTCAGTATTCTCGTTGACGTCGTGTCTCCGATTTATGGAGCAGCTGAATCCAAAGACCTTACAATCGAACCTGATCAATATTTCTATTAAAAGACCTGTACGATAGTCCTAATGCTCATCTTAAATTCAGATTTTGATTCCGCTTTAGACCTAAGCCCGAGACACTCATAACGAGCAAGGGGGCTTTTATGAAATCATTGTTTTTAATTCTGGTATTAGGTTTATTCTTAAATCAAAACGCAAATGCTGATCAGCATTTTCATAAAGTGATGACGGTCATTTTTGAAAACACCGATTATCAAGCGGCCTTGAACCAAGATTTTTTCGCATCCTTTGCTGCACAAGGTGCTCTGTTAACAAATTTCAATGCAGAGTTGCATCCTTCTCAAGGAAATTACATTTCGCTCATTGCTGGAAATAATTTTCAAGTATCAGGTGATGAAAAAGAAAATGTTGATCAACTTAGCATCGTTGATCTTCTTGAGGCGAAAGGTCTTACTTGGAAAGTCTATGCAGAGGGCTATCCAGGAAATTGTTTTTTAAGTAACTCTGGCAAATATGTTCGAAAACATAATCCGTTTGTCAGCATCGTCAATATTCAAAACAATCCCGCGCGCTGCGCGAACATTGTGAACGCTGAACAATTAGCCGTTGATATTGAGAATAACCAAGTGCCTGACTATTCATTTTACGTTCCGAATTTAGATAATGACGCTCACGATACCGGAGTAGAATTTGCGAACGACTGGTTTAAAAACTTTTTTGGCTTACTCATGCAAGATCCAAAATTCATGACAGGCATGGCGCTTATTGCAACTTTTGACGAAAGCGGCCCATTTGGCGGCAACCAAGTTTATACCGCAATTGTTGGCGAAGGTATTAAACCTGGGATCCAGTCCGCAACTGAGTATAATCATTTTAGCTTACTTAAAATGATCGAAGATAATTTTGCCCTCGGGACGCTTAATCAAAAAGATTTAGATGCAAGCTCGATTTCAGATATTTGGGCTCCGTAAGGGAACTTCCAAAAATAACTGCCCTCTCTTTGCTTGGTCTTCGTCGGATTAAGCCTCTGGCTAGTCATTCCTCCTCCCGCCTCGAATTGGCTAAAAATCCGCGGCACAAAGAAAGAACATTTATTTTTAGACGGCCCTTAGGGCTCCTCACCGCAAATATCTTTAAGACTTTGCCATTCTTCAGGATTTAAAATTTCCTTTGGATTGGTAACAACTATTTTCTTAGCCTCTTCTGATCTGCGATTTCCGGGTGGGTGATCAGATAAAATATCTGGAAGCCCGCCTGAGATTTTTTCTAGTTTTTTGAAGACCCGAGAATAACCTAAGGTGCTGACTGAGGCTTTTTGTAATCTCACAAGTCCGTCAAGATCTGCTTCACGCTCTTGATCTCGTGTAAATTGCATATTAAGAACTAGATTTAAAATTTCGGCACTTGAGCCAGGTGCTCCACTGAAGATCATTTGAAAAGATGCGAAAGTGAGAAGTCTTGTGACAACTCCCTGAAGAATATGTCTGCGAGCGACGTGGGCGATCTCATGTGCTAAGACTCCGGCGATTTCATCTATCGAGTCTGCCTGTCTCAGTAAACCTTCATATACATAGATGCGGCCGCCAAGATGAGCAAAGGCATTGAGTGTCGACCCGCGTGCAATATTGAACTCGATATCAAACTTTTTATCTTCATCTGAAAGTGGATAAATGCTTTTTAAAACTTTTTGAAGTAAAGGATTCGACGCCTTTGTACATGTGAGAATTTCAGGACCAGATTCGAGTTTCACGGCCCAATTTTTTTCATAAGACCAAGGGATCTTTGCAATCATTGCTGGAAGACCTATAGAAAAGCCTCCGGCAAACAAAATGCCAAGACAAAGCCAGACGGTGCCTTTAAGTTTAGATGTCGACATTACTTTTGGTGCGCCAAAAAGAATCGTACGATGTAAAAAATCACAATGATCACGGTGAAAATAATTGCGACAGGTCCTTGTTGCATTTTGCGTGCAGAGGAGGACGATGATTTTCCGAGATTCATTGCAGATCCGACAGTGACATCAACAAAGGTATCTCGATCTTGCATCACGGCTTGAGGCATAAGTTCTGGAGTTTTTGTTTTTGCTCCTGCAATTTTTTTAACAGCGGTTCCGATGGCCATGAATTCA
>JAYUEN010000046.1:0-2475 GCA_043739185.1 Bdellovibrionales bacterium | reverse complement strand
GGGAATTTAGCTTTATCGAGCCTTGCGTTCTTTTGGCTTAAACCAAGCATGAAGAACAACTGAAATATCATCGATAAAAATATCGGGCTTCCTAGGCTTAGCGTGTTTCAAAGTACTCATCTCACGACGAGCTTCAATAAACTCGCGATCAGTCGCAAGGACAATTTCAAAATACTTATAGGCTTCACGTGGGTCATTCGAAACTACACTCAAAAGACCTTTCACAAAATAGAAGAGCGGTGAATGACGTCCATCTGGAGACACCATCGCTAAACTCTCCTTAATGTGCGTAATCGTCTGCTGATTGGCAACGAAATCCGTGGACTTCATTTGACACCACAATAGTAAAAGCTGAAGTTCAGTACTTTGAAAAGATCTACTGACCGCTTCGTTCAATTGCTCTTTTGCTTTTGTTAAATCTCCACGACGCAAAGAGACCTTTCCTTTTGCGACTAAAGTTTCACAATGTAGTAAATTTTCAGTTGCGGCGTGAACAAATTCTCTTAAGTAATCTTGACGAGAATCTCGGTCTTTAATTACCTCATATGACTCGCAAATATTTTGGTAAGTTTTAAGACGTAAAGTACGAAGCTTTTCAGGTGTGCCTGGGGCTAAACGATCTGGATGGATCACCTTCACAAGATCCATATAAGCGCGATGAATTTCGGTCTCTCTCGCCTCTTTTGAAAGACCTAGTCTTTCAAAATGATTTTGCTTTTGCATTTCCATGTTAATTTTTTCGTAACGTTTAATTTCACTTTCATAATCTTGTGGCTGACTCTGTGAATTAAAGGCAATTGTTCGAGAAAGGACGTGGGCATGTAAAGCTCTTAATATATAGGGCTCAAGCTCCTCATTTTGAGAGAGGATAATGGCAAGAGTAACCCCAGGGGTCAGGAGTGCGCTTAAAAAATTTGGAATATTATTAATGCTAAATGGACTCTGATTCAAAAACTCTTCGCTAAATTCTGGTCCTTTGGCAAAAGAATAATGCATCCAAGGAACATAAAAGGCTCGTAACCAGTCAATTTTAATTTTTGAAAGTATCCAGTCATCAATAAATTGCACAAACATGAATTTGTTAATGAGAACTTCTTGTTTTACTTCCTCGGTCTGTTCGAATTTAATTTGCAAAGATATGTCTTCAATACTTTTTGAAAGGCGAATATTGAGCTGCTCTGTTAAGATAGGAGCAACTGCATCCTGACTTATAAGATCCATATCAACTAAGACATCTCCAAGAAATTTTTTCTTGTCGTACGTCATAACGACTTTTTCAAGATCATCAGCTGAGACATAACCTTTGCCAACGATCAATTTCCCGAAATAGGTCTCTTCATCTTGCATGCGAGCTTGAACGATGTGTCCGTTATCAAAACCAACACTCATGACAGAGCCATCTGAGCGCATCATGCTCAGGTGACCTGTGAACTTCCCCTGCAAAATCAGAAAGTAAATCCAAGGTAGGTCATAACCATGGACCATTCCGCACTCATTGATCGCATCTATAACCAGATTAGGAGCCAAATGAGACTCGAGCATCAAATTGTAGACTGGCATATTGCGTGTCTCAGTATCTTGAGGCGTCAGCAATTTATTTGTAATAATTTTTTTAAGATCTTCTGGCTGAAAAGGTTTTAGTAAAAATTCAATAGCTCCAGTTTGTTGGAGTGATTCCCTTATGTAATCTCGGTTTTTAAAAACGCCGCTTGTAAGTATAACTGGAATGTGGGCTAGACTTACTTCCTGCATCTTCATCACGAGTTCCACGCCGTTCATTTTTGGCAGCATGCAATCGACAATCGCAAGATTGGGAGTTTCAAGCTTGACGTGTGTAATTGCCTCTTCAGGTCTAGCAACTAAGATAGCTTGATAGCCATCACGTTTCAGTGTTTCAGCCATAGCTTTACCTAAGGTGGGATCGTCTTCTACAATTAGAATTTTAAAGTGTGCTCGGCTCATACATCAATTGTAAAACGTCTGAGATTACCTGTAAATATCCAAGAGTTTATCGATTTACCAAGCTTCTAAAAATTAACGCATGGCCATCGTAAAAAACTTGATCGTCATTTTGAACATTTTCAATTTATAAATACTTTTATGTATTACAAAGTTACGTTTTCAACTGGAATGTCGTTTATTTCGAAAAATAAATGATCAAGCGAGATTAGAAATAACAATTTTCAGCCTCAATTTTCGAACCAATTTGAGGCATCTCATTTTGAGATAATGATTCACATACTGAACACTTGAAAAATATATCGTCACTTTCTTCCAATCAGAGGCCTTATGAATCGCACTACTTATTGCATTATTTAATGCGATGTACCGAAATCTGTGGGGGCATGGATGAAATTTTATAGACTAAAGAACTTTTTATTTTGGATGGGTATCACAACTGCCTTGCTGCCTTTTTATCAACAGTGCTCGCCCACTGATTTTTCGAAATCAGACGGTGTAAACGCTCTCAATATT
>JAYUEN010000045.1:0-22320 GCA_043739185.1 Bdellovibrionales bacterium | reverse complement strand
CGGCGTATTGAACGCCTTGCGCCTCCAAAACTAAGCAGGTACATTAGGGCATGTCTTATAAGATTCAAGATCACTATTTTAAGAAGGCCAAGGAACTTGGTTTCAAAGCCAGATCGGTTTTTAAACTTGAAGAGATCGATCAAAGATTTAAGCTTTTGAAATCAGGGATGCAGGTTCTAGATCTTGGCGCGGCCCCCGGATCTTGGTCACAATATACTTCACAAAAAATAGGTCCAAAAGGCAGGCTGCTTGGGCTTGATTTGACTTCAGTTAATCTCAAACTACCCAATGCTGAGTTTGTTCAAGCCGATATTCTTAAATGCAATATTGATGAATTGCTTCGGCAATTTGAAATGCCTGAGAAATTGCATGTAGTTCTTTCAGATATGGCTCCAAATACCACTGGCATTCGCAGCGTAGATCAGGCTAGGTCTTTTGAGCTTTGTGAAATGGCGTTAAATGTTGCAAATGCACAACTACAATCTGGCGGCAGTTTTGTTTGCAAATTTTTTCAAAGTAACGAGCTCTCAAAATTTCAATTGGAGCTAAAAAAATCTTTTCGAAAAGTTGAAATTTTTAAACCAAAAGGAACGCGTACTCGCAGTTTCGAAATTTTTCTTATCGGTTTTGATTTTAAGTTCTAAATTATTACGTGCACAAATTGGTTGAAATGATTCTTTCGCGGCCAGTCGCGTGAAGAGTCTAATATTTGGCGCCATTTTAAATCTATGATAGCTTCTATTTGTTAGTGCGTGTCTTCAACATCTTGATTTCTCAAAGGGTAACTGTAATGAAATATATTTTAATAATTCCAACTGTTTTCTTGATACTATCTGCTTGTACAAAAAAAGAAGCGACGCCGGTTGTTCCAGCAGCACCCGCAGCTGAAGCGGCGCCGCCACCGACATTGGTTCCAGCTCCCGAACCTGCCGCCGCAACTCAGGATACTGCGGCTATCCCGGCTACGCCGACTCCAACACCTGTTGCCACAACGTCACCTGCACTGGTAAAATAGGTTTACTCGAAATCTCGATCTAGAACAGTTTTGCGACCAGCCACACGAGCCTTATCGATGGCATCATCGCAGAGCCTACGAATTTGATCGCTTAAAATATCCATTACTGCCTGTGAGGTATTCATTTCAGAACGAGCTTTTATATAGTCTTTTAATTTCGAGGCGACGACGAGAATGTCTTTAGGAATTGCGCTTTTACTAATTGATGAAGATGTCCCCAAGGGGGATTGAACAGCCATTTTGCGCTGAGGAATTGAATTTGTTTGCACTGGCTCATCCGCCGAATAGGCCTGTGTCCCTGCGATTTTCTCTACGGCTCCGGCATCCCGATGACGAGCTCCTGGCAAATGTTTTTCAAAACAACTTACCGAACAAAAAACATATCCAGTTCGCAAGGCATTACAAGTTGATACGCTACACACATAATGTTTCGCTTTAAATTCAATTGGGACTTTACAGCTGCTGCATTTTCGCCAAAAGCTCTCATCTGTTCGCATATTTTATCCTGTTCGTTCAAAAGCAAAAAAACTGGCTACCTAATCATTATAGAAATTGATTAGAAGCCGCCGCAAGATTTTGTTGGGGCTCCCCTACGAAGACTAGCACTAAGCCCAGCTCTCGTTGACATCCCCGTTTCTTTCCTAAAGATGAGGATATTTATTAATTCCTGAAATTGAAAATTGATCTCAAATTAACCGAGGAATGGTATATATTGGAATCAATATGATAAGCCTCACCAATCAAGATTTAGAAAAAGCAAAGAATCTGCTTCTTGCCGGTGATGTCGTGGCCATTCCCACTGAAACAGTCTATGGATTAGCCGCTGACATTAAAAACGAAGCTGCGATTCGAAAAGTTTTTAGCCTTAAGGAACGTCCTTTTTTTGATCCACTCATTGTGCATGTTTCAAATTTAAAACAAGCCAAATCCCTCACCACAGAATGGACTCCACTTACAGATTTTTTAGCCCGTTCTTTTTGGCCAGGCCCACTCACATTGATTTTACCAAAAGCGAGCCACGTGAATCCGCTCATAACCTCTGGCTTAGAAACTGTAGCGATACGCTTTCCAAATCACACAGCCGCAATTCATTTGATTTCAGAAGTTGGCCCTCTTGCTGCACCGAGTGCGAATAAGTTCGGCCATACCTCTCCGACCGAAGCCCATCATGTGAGAAATGAATTCAAAGAACCTTCGGTATTTGTTTTAGATGGCGGTCCATGCGAAATCGGAATTGAATCAACTGTTATAGAGGTGAGCCCCACTCAAGACTCTATATCTATATTAAGACCAGGGGGCGTCGGTGTCCTTGAGCTCGAGGCGGCACTTAAAAAATGGTCGCACCCGGTTTCAATTAAAAGACTGCAAAGCCAGAAATCTCCTGGCCATACTCCCCACCACTACGTACCCATTCTGCCTTTTGTCCTGCTCGTGAAGAGTGAAAAAATTCAGGATCTCAAAAGCATTCTGCCCTTAGCTATAGATATAGAAAATGGTGTTGAGCTCAAACTTTCAAACGAACCTGAACAGGCGGCGCGTGAGCTTTATTCACAACTTCGTTTGGCATGCCAAGCGCCGAGTACACAGTTCATATACTATTGTATTTCAAATGATCAACTTCATGATTCGAGATGGGACGCGATTTTTGATCGCATACAAAGGGCTTCTGAATTTAAAACGAAGAGTGCTAAATTAGCTTTACAATTTTAGTAAATATTTAGTGCGATAGCCCTGCTTGGCTTGAATCGTACGAAGAAAATCCCTCTAATGGACGAATCATTTCTTCAATTGCCAGAGCCGTTAGGGGAAAGTTCATGCAAACCCGTCGACCTACACCCAAACGAGTGATGACCTCAAAATCTGCGCCCCAAAATCTTAAGAGTGATTGCATTTCTCGAGGAGCTAAAAGTACTGCTTCTGGCGCTTGACTCGAATTCTGACTCGATAATTCTAGGCGGTTTTTAGCTTTCAAACGTGCGATAATATCTTTTCCGAGACCCCTACCGTTATCTTCAATAATGACCAGCAACTGTCTTTGAGTTAGCTGCACACTCAGGCGAACAAAGCCCGTTTGCATTCCCAGAGACTCAACCGCCTCATCAATCAATTGACCGACAATGAGTCGCAAATCCTTTTCATCTGCGACAACACCTAAGCCCTCAGGACCAGATCTTGGTGATTGAATTGAAATTTGCGTTTTGTTGTAAGTTTTAAATTGCAGTTTTTTTGCTTGAACCATTTCACTTATTGCAGTGATTAAATCTCGACACTTTAGGACTTCGCAGTGACCCAAATCCTGCTCCTCAGAAAGAAACATACGATTATTGCTCATCACTTCTCCTGCTGCCTCGAACGGGCTCATATTCTTTTCTTTTTGATCTTGAATCACAGCCTCGTCCTCGGGATTTGCGCCCGAATGAACTGAAACATATCTTCGAATCAAGACGATGCCGTTGGAGCAAGCAAGACTCGCGACCACGAAATAGAGATTTTCAAAATGCATGAGAAAATTTGCTTTTAAACCAATGGGCGCGAATAATAAAAAACTCGCCACCGGAAAATAAATTTGCAACCAATCACGCAATGTACCTTTAAAACTCGCAGCCAATAGCAAATAAAAGAAAGCATTGATACTGAGCCTTAAAATCATTTCACTCGGTTGAAAAAGTGAAAAGCAGGCGCCAACGGCGATCAGAAACAAAGTATAAAGACTTAAAAAGTCGCCCGAGATAGGCTTTTTGAAATAGATTGCCGTAGCTGCAAAAACCGCAACAAAGCTAAGCGCTAGTCTGATCAGAAAAAAAACTAAATAGACATTTTGCCCAACCAATTGCATCTCGTCGACAATCAAGAGAACGTTGATAGCAACAAACAAACCCCAGAGATTTCGTTGGGACCCTTGTGATTTTGATTTGAGAAGGCTAGACCTGAGCATTTGATTTAAGCTTCTAAGCAGTATTTGTACCAGTTAAATTTGTGATTTGAAGCCTTTAGGTTGCATTTAACACCCTCAACTTGGACAAACACTTGGTGAAGTTTTC
This sequence comes from Bdellovibrionales bacterium, assembly GCA_043739185.1. Classification (GTDB taxonomy): domain Bacteria; phylum Bdellovibrionota; class Bdellovibrionia; order Bdellovibrionales; family JAMPXM01; genus JAYTQQ01. Next base: position 18,264 of record JAYUEN010000045.1, on the reverse strand, counting down.
AATCTCTATGTAAATTTTGACCAGAGCCAGGTCCCGGATCCGCTACGCGACTTCAATCCGATTCAAACGCAATGCTGCATAATTCAAATGAGCGTTTGAATTTGGCAAGTGCCATGTTAGGCTTTTAAAAAACTCAAGAAAAGTGAAATAGTGTCCACTAAACCCGAAAAATCACATCTCAGTTCAAGAGAAGAGCTCTTAAGAGTGGCTAAGGTGGTCTTTGCCGAAATTGGTTTTGATCGCGCAACTGTTAAGGATCTTGCCGATCGAGCTGGCGTCAATGTCAGTGCCGTGAGTTACTATTTCGGCGGCAAAGAAGCCCTTTATGAATCTTGCTTGAAAGATTTTGCGCAATTGCAAATGGGTTTTGCCGACCGTTTCTTAAAGCCAGCTAAAAATATTGATGATTTTAAGTTGCGCCTGAGATTGTTCTCCGAAGAATTTATTCAGCTGCATTTGAAAGAGCCTGATCTCTGTCGTATTTTACATCGTGACTTCGAGGCTAAAAATCCCATGGCAATTGATATTTTTAAAACCTCTTTTTTTCCTATTTATCGTAGCCTTGAAAACTTTGTTTCGGCCGCTAAGAAATCCAAAATTTTACGTCCCGATCTTGACCCGCAACTATCTACATTTTTCGTTTTTGGCATGCTCATTCATATTGTAAAAGCAGATCCTATGCGCAAAGAAATGCTTGGTAGCACAGTTACCAAGCCTAAAGATTTTGAGTCAACGATTGATTATTTTATTAATATTGCCCTTGAGGGTATAATGAAAACTGATTCTGCAGGAATATCAAAATGAAAATTCTAATTCTGAATGTCCTACTAAGCCTTTTCACCTTCTCTGCCTTCTCTAAATCAATTGAAAAAATTGAAACCGGAAACAGCATGAGCCTTGAAACTTATCTTCATCAGGTGGGAAGTAAAAATGATGCCATCAAATCTTCTGAATTAATGGTCGACTCTTCACATTTGATCCAAAATGATGTTGGCCTGCTGACTTCCCCCAATTTCTTTTCAAATTTGACCTATATAAGTGATTCCAAACAGAGCCCATTTTTTCCATATCAAAAATTTGAATCCACCCAGCTTCAAATTGGCGTACAGGACCAAAATAATTATGGAACCCAAGCCAAGCTTTCTTACAACTATAGCTCCCTTCACTATGTCGGAACCCTCATCCCACTTGATTATCAAACCGGGCCCTTGCTTGAAATCTCGCAATCTCTTTGGAGAAATGGTTTTGGTTCTGAAGTCTTTGCGATGAAGCAGCAACTCGAAGCAAGTATTGAGGCGCAAAAATTTGCCGAAAGTTACAAATTAAAGGCTCAGCTACTTGAGGCTGAGAGTAGTTACTGGCGCCTTGCCTTGTCTCGTGAAGCCGCCCTCGTATCAAAAGATGCCTTCGATCGAGCCAAGCGTATTTTCGACTATTCCCAAAACAAAGCTAAACTTGGTTTGGCTGATCAGTCTGATTTTTTACAAGCGAAGGCGGCCTTAGAAGCCCGCAAAGTTGATCTTAGTCTCGCCCAAGAAGAAGAACAAAGTGCCTCCCGTGCATTTAATTCTTCACGAGGAACGGATTCAGATGTTGTTCCTGAAAAATTAGATTCCTGGTCGCAATATGCAGGTCACGAGCTGAGAGAAAAATTAAAACGTCAAGCAAGCATGCAAACTCGTGATGACGTCAAGGCCGCACAAGAACAAGCGCGCGCCAGTATTGCCGGCGCTAAACTCTCGCAAGAAAAAACCCGTCCAATTCTTGAAATCTATGGTCAGCTCGGGATGAACGGCTTTGACACCAGCCAATCCGATAGCATCAATCAATCCTTCGGCTCCTCCAAGCCAACAGAAGTCATCGGGGTGCGCTTAAATTTTCCGCTGAATTTCGGCGCAACTCGTGATTCAGCAACCGGGTGGCGCGAGCAACAATTGGCAGCGCAACACAGTTTAGAAAGAAAAATATTTGAGCAAGAACGCGACTGGCATGACCTCAATCAGAAACTTGAAAATGCCTTGGCTCGCTACGAATTACTCGAAAATCTTTCTGCGGCCCAAAAAGCAAAATTACAAAATGAAAAAAGTCGCCACTCAAAAGGACGCACGACACTCGTCAATGTCATTCTTTTTGAAGTCGATTATCTAGTAGCTGAGCTCAGTCGCATTCGCACGCTCACTGAAATTTTGCAAGTTCATGCGCAACTTAAACTCTTTGGAGAATCCTATGAATCTCGCTGAAATCGCTATCAAGCGCCCAATTTTTATTACCTGTATTGTACTAGTGAGTTTGGTAGCCGGCCTCATGGCCATTTCGAAATTGGGAGTCGATCTCTTCCCAGACGTAACTCTTCCGGTGGTAACTGTTAGCATCCCTTATCCCGGAGCTGGCCCCTCTGAAGTTGAAACCCTCATTTCAAAACCAATTGAAGACGAACTCTCAACCCTTTCAGGAATCAAACGGCTTAGTTCAATCAACAATGAAGGAATCGCCATAATTGTTGCGGAATTTAATTTGGAGTCAGACATCAAAGATTCTGAACAGCAAATTCGCGATCGTCTCAGCTTAGTGAAGCGACTCTTACCTGCGGAGGCAAAAGAACCTATTGTCAGACGTATTGATCCTGCAGATCAACCTATTTTGGAATTGGCCTTAGATGCTGATTTACCAGATGCGAAATTATTTGATCTTGCCGATGATAAAATCAAACCCAAGCTAGAACAAGTATCAAAAGTTGGTTTGGTTACTATCAACGGCGGAAGAAAACGCGAAATTCAAATCCAGCTTGACCGTGAAAAACTAAAAGCACGCGAGCTTTCAGTAAGTGCAGTCGCGGCGCGACTCGGTGGCTCCGGCCAAGATATTCCGAGTGGTAAAAAAAGTCAGGGAGAAACCGAAACTATTTTCAGAACCCTGGGCCAGTTCTCCTCAATTGATGATATCAAAAAGCTAGTAGTTAATTTTTTCGGAAATGATATTCCAGTAAGGGTTGAAGATATAGGAACGGTTGCAGACACTTTGGTTGACGAATCTTCAAAGAGTTTTGTGAATGGCAAAAAATCACTTTCATTAAAAATATTTAAGCAATCAGGCTCCAATACTATTTCTGTCGTTGATGCTTTGAAGAAGAAGGTAAATATCATCAACGATCAATACTTAAAGCAAGCTGGCCACCCCAAACTCATAATTATTCGCGATGGCTCAAGTTGGGTTCGGGCCAATGTCCAAGACGTCAAAGAATCTATTACCATGGGAATTATTTTAGCGGTTATTGTGGTTTTCTTATTTTTAGCAAATGGCCGTTCAACTATTATCACAGGACTTGCCTTACCGAATTCTCTTATCGGCGCGTTCATTCTTATGGCCATGGCAGGCTTTACAATTAATATTATGACTTTGCTTGCGCTCAGCCTTTCTGTCGGACTCCTCATTGATGATGCCATTGTGGTAAGAGAAAATATTTTCAGACATATTGAACGCGGTATGAAACCAAAAGAAGCAGCACTTTTTGGTACAAATGAAGTGCGCTTAGCTGTGATTGCAACTTCACTCACGGTCATCGCTGTTTTTGGACCGCTGGGATTTTTAAAGGGAGTGGTCGGACAATTTTTTAAACAATTTGGTCTTACCATTTGCTTTGCTATGGCGATTTCGCTATTTGATGCACTCACTATTGCCCCAATGCTTTCGGCTTATTTTGCTGGAATTACTCATAAACAAGAAAAAACCGCCAAACCAAATGGCTTTTTTGGGCAGATATTTTGGGTCATCGGAGAAGTCTACGATCAATTATTTGGACCTATCCTAAGAGCTTTCACCAGATTTCAAGACTGGCTTGAAATAAAGTATGAACAAATAATGAAATATTGCTTGAAAAAGCCTTTACTTGTATTGAGTACAAGCCTTGGGATTTTTCTACTTTCTCTTTTACTTGCCCGCTATGTCCCGTTTACTTTTTTACCCGAGCAAGACGCTGGGGAATTCATGGTGAATTTGGATCTTCCGCCAGGAACTAATCTCGACAAAATGACTGCACTTACCCTCAAAGTAGATGAATTGATTCGAAGCAATCCCGAAGTGCTAGTGAGTGCGTCTCAAGTGGGAGATTCCGATGGCAGTTCTAATTTTGCGAGCTCTTATATACATTTAGTACCCTCAAAAGAACGCAAGATGAATACGAGCCAGGTCAAACAAAAGATTCGCGATCAATTGAAAACTTATGCTTTTGCCAATCCCGCAGTCCAAGATTATGACCCGGTTGCTGCGGGCCAAAGACCCTTTAATCTTGATTTTTTTGGCAGTGATCAAAAGGCTCTCGAAGAATTTTCCCTCAAATTTTTAGCTCGTTTAAAAAAATATTCGGGGCTAAAAGACGTTGACGTCAATTTCAGACCTGGCAAACCTGAATTTCAAATACGACCTGATAAAACCAAGGCCCAATCACTTGGTATGTCGACGACTCTAATCGGCACGGAGCTAAGAGCACAAATTGAAGGCGTTATTCCAGCTAAATTTCGTGAAAACGGACTCGAATATGATGTACGCGTACGCTTGCAAGATGATCAACGCAATTTGAAAGAATCTTTTAATCAAACATACGTTCCTAATTTGAACGGCTCACTTGTTAAATTGAGCTCAGTCGCAGCACCTTTTTCAACAGATGGCCCCTCTAAAATTACTCGTCAAGATCGGGCGCGAATGGTGCAAATATCAGGTGATATTGCCCCCGGCGCAGGCCTCGGCAATATTATGGATGATCTTACAAATTGGCTAAAGCAAGATCCTGAGCTCAAAGCTCCAGAAGGCATCACCTACGCCTATGTTGGACAGGCTGAAAACTTTAAGGAACTCATTGAGAATATGGTTTTTGCGATGGGCGCTGGAGTATTATTTATATTTTTCGTGCTCGCAAGTTTATACGAAAGTTTTATTACTCCATTTACAATTATGTTGGCACTTCCTTTAGCTATTTGCGGTTCTTTTGTTGGACTATTTATCGCACATCAGTCGATGAATATTTTCTCAATGATCGGCATTGTCATGCTCTTAGGGGTTGCAACCAAAAATTCAATTCTCTTGGTCGATTATGCCAATCAACTCATTCAAAGTGGTTTGAGTCGCAATGAGGCAATTCTTCTGTCTGGCAAAACCAGATTGCGTCCCATCCTGATGACTACAATGGCCTTGATTGCGGGCACCATTCCGATCGCAATCGGATTGAATGAAGCCAGCAAACAGAGAACCAGTATGGGCTTTGCAATTATTGGCGGCTTAATAAGTTCAACCATCTTAACTTTGGTGGTTGTGCCGGCATCCTTTAGTTATATCGATCGATTCAGAATTTGGAGTCAGGGTGTATTGAAAGATCTTTTCATGCCCGAATTAGAAACGAAAACTGAATTAGAAGATGTTGCGGGAAAATAATTTTTTAGTAAGGAAATGAAATGGCGATCTTTGATTTTTCTGTAAAAGCCGCTGATGGTTCAAGTTTGGCTCTGAAAAGCTTTCAAGGGAAGCCTTTGCTCATTGTCAATGTGGCTAGTCAATGCGGGTTTACCTCCCAATATGAAGGCCTCGAAGCCCTTCATAAAAAGTATTCTTCAATGGGGCTCAATATCCTAGGCTTTCCTTGCAATCAATTTGGGGGCCAAGAAAGCGGCACTGACTCTGAAATTCAAAGTTTTTGTAAACTCAATTTTGGAGTGAGCTTTCCTGTCCTTTCAAAAATTGAAGTGAAGGGGGCAAATGCCGATCCCCTCTTTCAATATTTAAGTTCTGAAGCCCCAGGTTTTTTAGGAATCAAATCTATTAAATGGAATTTTACAAAATTTCTAGTAAGTCGCGACGGCAAGCACATCAAACGTTATGCTCCAAATACAAAACCTGAGGCCTTGGTCAAAGATATTGAAAACCTTTTAAAATAGCAGGGCACTCCTAAATATTGGAGTGCTCCCCCGCCCTTGGTCGCGCTTACAAATCAATGGGACATCGTTCATTCGGCGCCTTCTCAAAACAATCAATCAATAACAAAATGTTTACGTCTACTCACCATTCGAAACGGCAATAATCCCAGCATCCAGATTAGTTCCGCCTCCACCAACAGACATAACCACGTATTGCTTTCCATTGAACGAATAAGTCATCGGCGCCGCATAAGAGTTCGCTGGGAGTTTTACTTTGGCAATAGTTGCGCCTGTCTCTGGGTCCAACACTCTTAACAATGGATCATCATTGTTTGCTTGGATCTTAACCGAGTTCGGCAATAGATTTCGAAAATGTACTCCGCTAATTTCATAGTACCCTGACTGCACTGCAAACAACAGTGTCGGTGTCACCAAAACATGGGTGCGACGAGGCCAGCCAAGATCTTCTGAAACCTTTACCCCCTGGGCCGCCAATAATGACTTAGGACCCTCACCAATTGGAACCATCCATGATTGAGCGCCGGTATTCATATCAATTGCCGTAATACGACCGTAGGGCGGCTTAGTAAGAGGTAAGCCTTCTGCTCCCAACAAATATTTTGGATGAACTGAAGTATATTCATAATCTGTAAAAGGCACATGATCGAGACTAATCACATGGGGGTTTGTCACAGAGGGCACGTATAGTTTACCCGTCACTGGGCTAAAAGCTGCCCCAGCCCAACTCGCTCCGCCCACATCGCCCGGAAGATTGATCGTACCCTTACCGGCTGCTGGAGGAGTAAAGAGGGGGCCATACTCGTATTCGCTGATAACTTTTTTCGCGGACTTCCTTAGCGCAGGCGTGAAATCAATCAAATTATCGTCAGAAATACCCTGAAGATCAAATGCGAGTGGCAAAGTCGGAATCGGCTGTGTTGGTGATGTAACTTCTCCCGCAAGCTTTGACTGGGGAACAGGAGTTTCAATAATTGGCCAAACAGGCTTGCCAGTAATTCGATCAAATACATAAGCAAAAGCCTGTTTAGTAACCTGAATGACGGCTTTAACAGGTTTTCCGTTAACAATTATATCAGCTAAGATTGGAGCCGCAGGACTATCGTAATCCCAAAGTCCATGGTGCACGAGTTGAAAGTGCCAATTTCTTTTTCCGGTTTCACAATCGAGACTAACTAAACTCTCAGCGTAGAGATTATCTCCGCCACGTTCTCCACCATAATAATCATTCGAAGGAGTACTAATAGGTAGATAAACCGCACCCAATTCCTGATCCGCACTCATCGGAGCCCATACATTTGTGTTTCCAGCAATTTTTGAGGAGTCTCCATCCCAAGTTTCGACACCTGACTCTGACTCCTGAGGGATCGTGTGAAATGTCCATTTAAGTTTACCGGTTGAAGCATCAAATCCGCGAACATCTCCTGGGGGCATTCCGAGTTTAAAGAAGAAATCAGCAATACTTGAGCCCACGATAATTGTATTTCTACAAATTAAAGGGGGCGAAGTCACTCCATATTGGTCTCGCGCGATCTTGCGCCTCAAACCCTCTGTGAGGTCAATTCTTCCTTCACTTCCAAAATTTTTATAGACCTTTCCGGTATCAGCATTCAAAGCGATGAGATACGCATCATTGGTGCCGATGAATATTCGCTTTTGTTTACCATCGGTCCAAAAGGACACACCTCGATGTACAAATCCAGAGTTGGGAGGATAACCATTTTTATATGTCTCAGGATCAAATTGCCATATAAGCTCTCCTGTTTCAGGATTGAGTGCTACAACTTGATTGAGCGAAGTACTGGTGTAAAGCATCGAATTTGTCATGATCGGGGTTGCTTCGTAGTAAGCAGTATCAATTCCTTGATGTTTTATGATCGGATTGTCTATGCTATTCCACTGCCAAGCCACTTTTAAATGACTTACATTTTCTTTATTGATTGTACCCAAATTAGAAAATTTTGAAGCACCTAAGTCTCCGCCATAGTGAGGCCATTCGACATTTGTTCCGGGCACTAAGCTTGCAACCTGCCGATCTAATGAGTCTTGTTTGCCTGCAACTGAACAACTGGTTAGAACTGTGATTGCAATTAGCTTGGTAACATATCCAAATTTCGAAATCATTTTTTGCTCCTTTTTGAGTCCCAAGCTTGACTATAAAAAAAGTCATGTCAATCGCAAAACTCATATAACAAAAGTTATATAACAATGTTATAGACTTTTCGAATTATCTTGGATAAAAACTTAGTATGCGAGAGCAAATTATTAGAGCCACAGCCAAAATAATTTCAAAGAAAGGCCCGAAAGCGGCATCGATTAGAGCGATTTGCTCTAGCGTCGGCATCACAGCCCCAACTCTCTATTATTATTTTGAGGATCGCACCGAACTATTAAGTGCCGTAACATTAATGGCGTTTAACAAAAATTCGAAATTCAAATTAGTCGATATAAAAAAAGAAGATCCTATAAACCTTATTTCGCAAACCTGGGACGACTATATTGAATTCGCAACGAATGAACCAGAGCTTTATTCTGTTATGATGTCCTCGCAAACAATAGGTCAAATTCCTGAATGTGGACGCAAATGTTTTGAAGCTACCATTCAAAAGTTTGAACTCGCTGAGCAAAAAGAATTGTTAACCATTGATGCGCTTGAAGCCGCATTTATTTATCAAGCTGCAGCTCAAGGAGTTGCGATTTTAATTATCGGTGGCTTAAACATCGAGCTTGCCAAAAATATTTCTAAAAAAATGAAAAATTTCATTTTGGCTGGACTATTAAGGCGCGCCCCATTGTCAAAAATTCAAAATAGATGAAATTTATTCTACACTTTGCAGAAATTTTGAGTAAATAGTAGAAAGCCTGGACTCACATCAACTCTTCTCTAGGCAGTTTTTCAAACTTTCTCATTTTGAGACACCAAAAAACATTCACTTTGGCCTAAAGCCCATCTGTCCTTTTGTCGATAGCTTTAATAGAACGAGGCAAATGGCCAGAGAATTGGCCGGAGAATTAACCAGAGAATTGACCAGAGAAAAATCAAAAAGGAGAGAGTCCAATGTCAGGTAAACCAAAACAAGAATCTCACGGCGGCGAAAAATCAGGTGACAAATCGCATGACAAATCGCATGACAAATCACATGATAAAAAGCAACAAGCAGCCCCACAAGTAAATAATGTTGTGAGCCTTCCAAATCGCTGCTGTGTAAAGGATTGCAAAAAATCACCATCTCTGGTGAATTTCTGCCCTGAACACTATGAATGGTTTAAATTCGGCATGATCACCAAGAACGGCGAAAAACCCGTGGATTTCGATAAGAAATTCAATGCCTTCATGAAACATAAAAAAGCCGCCTAAGATAAGGCTGCAAACTCCAGTTATTTGAACGCCCAGGTTTAACCCGCTTGGGCGTTTTCTTTTTTATTTAATAAAACATGACTCCCCCAGAGTTTTTTGATTTGCTTAATTTCATGAAAATTGACTCGACAGAACTCAATCGTTTGAAAGACGAATTAAAGCATTTGGTCTTAATATCTTCGCAAAGCAATGACCCCGAAGGAGTTAACCGAGTTCAACGATATCTCGCACAAGAACTTAAAAAACTTGGATTCAAAATTGAACTTGAAAATTCAAGTACTGGCACTACCGGCGACCTCTTGGTTGCAAGCTTGAATAAGAATTCAAAATCCAAATATATCACCCTGGTCTGCCATGCGGATACTGTTTTGGGCCTAGATCAGTTTTCAGATTTTGTGCTTACCCGTGACGGCCATAGAGCGGTTGGTTCAGGAGTGATTGATGATAAGGGCGGGATAGTCGTACTGCTTGAAGGGCTCAGAAAATTTTTAGAAGTCTCTGCAGAGAAAAAACTCCCCTTCGGCTTGCGGGTTGTTTCCTCTCCGAGTGAAGAAATTGGCTCCACTGGTTTTCACAAACGCTTTAGAAGCTTTGCAAGAGATTCAATTGCAATTTTGGGTTTTGAACCCGCCTTAGATGATGGCTCAATCATAAATTCAAGAAGAGGAAATCGTTGGTATCAAATTTCAGTTCAAGGAAAGTCAGCGCACGCCGGGAGAACCAAGGGCACTCATGTCAATGCCGCCCATGATCTTGCTCTTAAAATTACCAAGATGAATAAACTTAATAATTTTCAAAAAGAGATGAGTCTGAATGTTGCACAACTCACCGGCGGCAGCGATAAATTCAATATCACTTGTGGCGAAGCCACATGCAAAATAGACATTCGCTATGCACACTTCAATGATTGTGAGAGTATGCATAAAAAAATAAAAAAAATATTGGCAAAAAACGAATATTCACTCGACCTGAAATCTCATTCTAAATCCCATTTTGAAATTCTAGATGACTGCCCGCCATTTGCCAGCAATGCAAAATCAAAACGAGCGGTTCACAAATTGACGCAAATTATTTCAAGTATCGAAAAGCGAAAAATCACTGCGCAAAAGGCCGGTGGTGCAGGTGACGTCAACTATATGAGCGCAAAGAAGTTGATCGTAATTGATGGCCTTGGTCCAGTGGGAGGCGCTCTCCATACCTCCGAAGAGTTTGTTTATTTGCCTAGTCTTCTTACGCGCAGCAAGTCTTTGAGCCAATTTCTTGTTTTTTTAGGAAACTCTAAGCCTTAAAATTAAACTGCGGTTAATAAAAAGCTAAATTTCATACTAGCCTCAAATTCCCAATCAAATCAGACGATAGCATCCATATGACATCACGAGAAGCAATCCCCTTAAAGAATATCTATCAAGAAAAACTACTCAGATTTTGGAAAGTTGCAAACGAAATCATTTTGGATAAAGAGCAAGAAGTCATGCTCACCATGTGTTCGCTGATTGCCAATGGACATCTCCTTATCGAAGACATTCCCGGCGTCGGCAAAACCACACTTGTTAAAATGCTCTCAAAGCTCTTAGGGCTTAAAACCTCAAGAATTCAGTTCACCAATGATTTATTGCCAGGGGACATTTTAGGAAGCTCAATTTTTGATCCAGAAAAAAAGCTTTTTAAATTTTATCATGGCCCGATTTTCTCTGAACTCATTTTAGCTGACGAACTCAATCGCGCGACCCCAAAAACCCAAAGTGCCTTTCTGCAAGTTATGGAAGAAAGAAAGGTAACGATGGATGGCCAAACCCATAGTCTTCCCCATCCATTTTTTATTATTGCCACGCAAAATCCAAGGCAACAAATTGGAACTTTTTCGTTACCTGAATCACAGTTGGATCGATTTTTAATGCGCATTGAGCTCGGACACCCGAGTCGCGAGGCTGAGCGAAAGCTCCTGCTTGGCGTAAGTCGTGAAAGTTTATTGACCGACTTAGAGCCCATTTTCAACGCCCACGACCTTTTAGAGATTCAAAAAATGGTATCACAAGTTCATATTTCAGAAGCCATTGTAGATTATATTCAAGATATCATTTCAATGACCCGCACCTCAAGTAATTCTGGGCAAGGACTCTCTCCCAGAGGAGCCTTATGCCTCGTAAGTGCTTCTCGCGCATGGGCGTTTTTGCAAGATCGCAAAATGGTTTTGCCTGAAGATGTACAGGCTGTGGCCGTCTCAGTGATGAGTCATCGTTTGAACCCTTCAGAAGATTTGACTGGCGAAACCGGCAAACAAATTTCGGAAGAAATCCTAAAATCTGTAATCGTTGATTAGTGAACATTGAGAAACTTAAGATTCTATGAATTTCAAAATTCAACTGGACCGCAAATTTTCAAAGTTTGGTAGGAAGAATCAGATTTTTATTGTGCCGACAAAATTTGGCGGAGTCCTGCTGTTCTCAATAATTTTCATTCTTTTTGTGGGTGCCATTTACAATAATAATTTAGTTAACCTGCTTTCATTTTTTCTGGCCAGTATCTCAATCGTCTCAATGGTACAAACGCACGATAATTTAAAATCTATAAAATTGAAAACCATTCGTGTGACTTCGGGATTTGCAGAATCCTTTATTACTGTCGAGACCTCACTTGAGAATCCGACCAAAGCGACGCGCTTTAATTTAGATGTGAGACTTCCTGATCTTGAGTTCTATGAAGAGATTGAAGATGGCTTACCCATCTCCGCATTTTCTCGGCATCGTTTTCAAGGAGTTTATCGAACCCAAAAACGCGGGGTATATAAAATTTCAAAAGTTAAAATTTCAAGTATTTACCCGCTCGGACTATTCTATGCTTGGACCTATAAGGACACCGATAGCCAATACTTTGTTTACCCAAAAGCGGCCGGCAAACTCCCCTTGCCATTTAGTACGGTAGAAGGCGAAACCTCAAGATTTAGTCACGCTCATGGCGAGGATTTTTCAGGCCATCGAGGCTTTCAGCACGCCGACTCTCCCAGGCGCATCGATTGGCGGGCCTTTGCGCGTGGCCGCGGAATACTTATCAAAGAGTTTAGATCTGGGTCTTCAAAAAGTCTTTTATTGGATTATGAATCTTGTACTCAAAGCGAAGTCGAAGCCAGGCTTGAACAATTAAGTCAGTGGATTGAATATTGTCGAAAAAAAGAAATCCCTTTCGCCCTAAAAGTAAAGGATCAACAAATAGATACCGGCATGGGCGTAAGGCACATCAAAAAAGCTCTTGAAATTTTAGCTCAATTCAAAGCGAGTGCCTAATGCGCCAAACCGCACTTGAAAAAAAAGCCACGAGCAAATCATACAAACTCTATGTCGCCGCAGCCGTTGCCTTAAATATTTTACCTCACTGCCTTTATCTCCCCGCTTGGCTCATTATTATTGCCGCAATCTTTACGATCTGGAGTGTTTTAAATATTTATCGTAATATCAAATTACCCAGTGTTATGTTTCGAAATATTTTAATTGGTATTTCAGTCCTCTTTATCTTTCTGAGTTATAAAACCTTTTTAGGTGCCGAGCCTGCTTCGGCAATTTTTGTAATCATTGCTGCTGTAAAACTCGTTGATTTCTCAAAATACCGAGATGGCATGATTGAAATCATACTATGCTATTTTTTACTTCTGACTCATCTCTTGCATTCACAGTCCCTTGCAACAACCTTGTTTTTTACAATTGACGTCTTTGTTATCACCACACTTATGCATCAATTGCATAAAAACGATCGGCGCCAATCTATTCGCACCTTTCTTCCCTCTCTAAAATTACTGTTTTTGTCGATCCCAATTTGGATCTTTTTATTTGTTGTCTTTCCTCGGTTTAGCGCCTCTCTCATTCGCATCAAACCGCCCCAACCAAGCACTGGCTTTTCTGAAAAGCTGGTCCCCGGAACCATTAGCCAATTGATTCAAACTGACGAAACCGCCTTTCGCGTCAAATTCGATCATGAAATTAGTAGTGATGAAATGTATTTTCGCGGAGCTATTCTTTCTAAAAGCGAGGGACTTTCGTGGCGAAAAGCGGCCTCAGATGATGAATTAGAAAATGCCGGGCCAGATCTGGCTTCACACCAAAAAGAAGTTGTTTCTCAAGAGGCCTCTCAGCAGATCATCACCCACCAAGAGATTGTATTGGAATCGAACTTTCAAAAATATCTTTTTGCTCTTGATTATCCGCGAAGAATCGAAGCTCCCGAAGGCATGGGCATTGTTAAAAAGTCAGGAAATATATTTGAGTTCAAAGAGTCGCTTCACAATCGTGCTCTTTATACGGCAGAAAGCTCAAATTTGAACATTGAAAAATTAAGGCCTCAAGATCGCTTTTCATATTTGCAACTGCCAGAAGTTTCTGCCAGAGTGGTTCAGCTCGCAATTGAGCTAAATAAAAACACCTATACCACCAAGCAAAAAGTGGCCAAGGTTTTACGCTACTTTACCTCCCATGATTTCGCCTATTCTCTTGAGCCCGGGCAAATGCCAGGCGATGGCTTACATACGTTTTTATTTGAGAAAAAAGTAGGATTTTGTGAACATTTTGCGGCCAGCCTCTCAACTCTTATGCGCCTGATGAATGTGCCATCAAGAGTCGTGATCGGATTTCAAGGCGGAAAATTAAATAGCCTAACCGGATACTATTTGGTTAAAACCCTCGACGCTCATGCTTGGGCTGAAGTATGGTCTGTTGAGGAACACAAATGGGTTCGTGTTGATGTAACTTCGGTAATTGCTCCGGTTCGAATCTCACTTGGCGCGGAGGCATACCAACAGGGCCTTGCACGCAACGATGCCTTTGAGGCAAGAGGCTCACTCAGCCATCAAATCAACAGTAATATCTTTTTCGCAGTCGATGCCATTACCACTAAATGGAATAATTTTCTGCTCAAATACGACTTCGATTACCAAAATAAACTTCTCAAAGAACTAGGGCTGGTCAATTCGAGCCGAATCACTTTGTTTATTTTATTGTTTGCAGGCCTCGCAGCACTCATGGCTGCCCTCAAAATTTATTTTGCTTCGCAAAAAACAAAAATAGATCCGGTTTTGGGAATGTACCATCAGTTCTGCAGAAAACTTGCATCTTTAGGACTTGAACGAAATAAAAACGAAGGCCCAGAGAAATATCTCGCGAGAGTCAAAGCCAAAATGCCGGAGCGCAGTTTTGAAATTGAATCGATTTTGAGAAGTTTTATCAAAATGCGCTATGTAAACGGCCACGAGCCAAATGAATTCAAAAGCTTCAGAAGTCAAATTCGAAAATTTAAGTGAGAATTCATAGCAGGATCAGCTCGAGAAGCTCGCGCCGAATGAGGCATTATGTTTTCAATGCGCTAAAGATTCAAAATAGTCCGATTCTCAAGCGCGCCCTGCCCGTTCACTTCCCCTCTCAATGACAAATCCTGCATAGCAAATCGATTGGCGGTTAAAACACTTGAGGGAAGTCTTAAGCCTTTCTCACACCACTCAGCAAACTCTAACATTAAAACCGAGGCCATAATTTGCGCGAAATGAAAAGCCAAATTGCGACTCGAGCATTGCCAGTACTCTTCACTCGCTTTAGCTTCGGCCACTTTTAAAAAGTTGGTCAATTCGGTCAGACGCTTTTGAGTTGCGCTCACTCCTGCTTGCAATTTCGCATTCGAAATTTGACTTAGTTTCTGAACTACAAATTCTTGAAAACTCCCAAGACTTTCTTTTTTTGCAAGAACCCTCAAAACATCTAAACTTAAAACATTGGTGGTCCCTTCCCAAATTGAAAAGACCTGGGCGTCTCGCAAAATCTTTGGAATACCCGTGTCTTCACAATATCCCGCTCCACCAAAGGATTCTAATATTTCGCTTGCTAGGCCGACCGCCATTTTTGCCGTAAAAAGCTTGGTAATCGGCGTAAGTAAGCGCAGCAAATGCCTTTCTGAATCAGAAATCTCACCACACTCATCACGGCCCAAGAGTCTTGCAACAAAAAACGTGAGATGAAAGCAAGCTTCGTAGTTACTTTGCAAATCCGCTAGTACCTGCAAATGCAGCGGCTGTTCACATAGTAGCTTTCCGAAGGCCTTTCGTTTAGATGAATAATCTTTTGCCAATTGCAGTGCACGCGCCGAACTGGCGATAGCGCAAACTGAATTATAAATGCGAGTCACGTTGAGCATACTTGAAACCGTCTTAACACCCTGACCGATTTCTCCAACTAAAATTGCAGGCGTGCCTTCAAGACTCAGTTCAGCGGTGGCCAGGCCCTTCGTTCCTAATTTATCTTTGAGTCGATTGACTTTAATATTTTTTAGGCGCTGATTGGCATCGCGCAGTTCTACGAAAAACAAGCTCAGCCCTCTGCTGCCCTCTGGCGAGCCTTCAATTCTTGCCAGCGCTAAGGCCATTTGCGAACCTGTTCCTGAAGAAAACCATTTGTCTCCATAAAGTAGATATTGCTCGCCATTTTTCTTCGCAATAGTTGAAGTATCCGAGACATCTGAGCCGCCAGTTCGCTCTGTCATCCATTGTCCTGAAGTCCAAAATTCTTTGGCACTTCTTGAGGTCAAACGCTCAAAGGCTTCTTTAAATGCAGAAGGTTTTCCGCAAACTTCAAGAGCTCTTGCCGCTCCATCAGTCATTGCTAGCGGACAGCTGACAAAGGCACTTGATGGATGAAATAAAAAAAGCTTAGCGAATTGATAAAGTCTTGAAAAAGACTTTAGCTTTCTCTCGTAACCAATTGCAATGAGGCCCTCTTCGGCCGCGATTTTTTCTAAGCTTCTCCAGGCATTTGAGAATTTAATTTCATCTATGCGCTCACCCCACGCATTAAAAGAAATATGCTGTGGAGGCTCGGTTTCAGCAGCTGCTGCCAATTCGAGTAGCTCGAGAGCTGCCCGTCCCCCGAACTGATTTAAATCTTGCTTGACCTGAGACTGATATTCTTTTGGAAGTGCAAAATCTAAATAGGCCTGCAAGAGCGCATCAGTCTGAAAAGTATTAGTAATAACAGGGGCCTGCTGAAAAAACGGGCTCATTATAAGTCCTCCCAATTGATTCCCAATTGATATAGATGCGTCCAAAATTATTAATTTTAAACTCATCTATAGCTTAGCAGTTGAATTCAAAAAGGCTAGCTTGCCTCAAAATAGACGCATTTGCGAAGAAAGGGAGCTAAAAGTAGATGCGCTTCCTTTATAATTGTGATCTATTCGGCGGCTCGATTAACACAAACTTTACCTACCAGGAGTAAAGCGAATGAATTACTTTAAAACTCTTTCAGTTGGAGTCTTGTTTGGCCTTGCAGCCCACTTTGTAGCTTTGCCAAATGCCTTTGCCGCTGAAGACAAATCTGTTTCGAAAAAAACCACTAAAGGAGATAAAAAAATGGAAAAAACACCCGTCGTTATAATTGAAACTTCTGAAGGAAAAATCGAAGTCGAGTTGAATCATGAAAAGGCTCCTATTTCAGTTGATAACTTTTTAAAATATACCGACGAAAGCTTTTACAACGGCACCATTTTTCACCGAGTGATTAAAAGCTTTATGGTTCAAGGCGGCGGATTTGACGATAAAATGAGTCAAAAGAAAACCCGTGAACAAATTAAAAACGAAGCAAACAATGGATTGAAAAACGACAAATACACAATTGCCATGGCACGCACCAATGTCGTTGATAGCGCTACAGCGCAGTTTTTCATTAATACAAAAAACAATGATTTTTTAAATTTCAGAGACGCTTCTCCTTCTGGATATGGCTATGCAGTTTTCGGAAAAGTCATTTCTGGCCAAGATGTAGTTGATAAAATCGACGGCGTCGCAACCACAACTAAAGACGGTATGTCAGATGTACCAGCTAAAACTGTCACGATTAAATCTGTTAAGCGAAAGTAGTTTAATTGGAAGCGGCAATAATTCATTTTTTTTCTGATTATGCCTATCACCCGCTGTGGATTTACGGCGGGATTTTCTTTTTCATGATTTTGAGCGCCTTCGGACTTCCACTTCCAGAAGAAGTTGTTTTGATCAGCTCAGGCCTAGTTGGCTATACCTCACTTCATCCGGATAAATTTCCGCCGCCATATGCTGGAGCGCCCGTCGTAAATGTTTATGTGCTAGCGGCAGCAAGTTTTGTGAGTGTTGTTTTTAGTGATTATTTGATTTATTTTTTGGGCCAAAGATACGGGAAGCGCATATTAAACGGAAAATTCTTCAGCAGGCTCATCAACCCTAAACGCATGATCAAGATTGAGGATTGGGTTAAATCCTACGGCTACTTTGCCTGTGTTATCTTTCGCTTCACGCCCGGCATTCGCTTTCCGGGGCACCTGATGTGCGGAGCAATGGGCCTCAATACCCTTGGCTACCTCGCAATTGATTCAACAGCGGCCTTGGTTTCAGCGCCCACGCAAGTCCTGCTCGCAGCATTCTACGGAAATGAGATTCTGCACTATTTGCGCGAGTTCAAAATTTGCGTAATTGTCACCGGCGTAATAGTCTTAGCTTATGTTTACTTCAAAAAGCACCGGGCGCGGAAGAACCTGAATGTACCTGCTTAGTTTTGGAGGCGCATGGCGTCTCAAGAACTAAGCAGCACATATTTCTAGTTTACGCCATGCGCCTCCAAAACTAAGCAGGTACATTCTTCTGATGGGCTCAGTTCTCAGCCCATAAATGAAGACTATTGTCAGAATTAGCTTAAAAATGCCAATCTTTGGAATAAAAATACTATCATTGAGCTTGGTTTTTTCTCTTGTAGCTATTCAATCAGAAGCGCAAGTCAATGCTGCGTTCATATGCGCAACCCCTCTCAATTTGATACTTCGAAATTATTTCCAATAAATTTAATGAGCCCTAAAGGAATCGAACTTTCGATCCTTGGGTTTTATAAGCCGGCAAAATCGGATGATCCAACTTGCAAATTCAAAGAAGACGAGCGCTTTCCTGATGGAAATGAACTTCCGCTAGCACTTGCAAGTAGTAACAACTCACGA
>JAYUEN010000044.1:0-2480 GCA_043739185.1 Bdellovibrionales bacterium | reverse complement strand
AATGATCAACGACCCGCTTAAACGTTGGCTGCGTCTCATACAACTCTTTGCCCATCCCGAAGTACTGCGACCCTTGACCAGAAAATAAATACACGACTTCTTCGGTTTTACTCGCTTTGCCTAAAACTCTATTTCGAGTAACACCTGCCTCTAAATTTCCAGCGAGGTAAGCGTTCAATTTGGACTTAAATTCTTCTTGGCTTTGAGCAACAATCGCCAGCCTCTCATCAAAATGATTTCGTCCCGCACTTGCGGTGAAACAGATGTCTGTTATTAACGCATTCGTAGGACCACTCAAGTATTTCAAATAATCTTGAGCCAATTGGCCTAGCGCCTCTTCATTTCGACCAGAAATGGTCAATATATGTTTTGGTCGCTCCATCGCATTGATTTTTTTAATAACTCGATGATCGGGTGCCTCTTCAAGTACAACGTGCGCGATTGTTCCGGTAATTCCAAAAGAACTTACACCAGCAATTCGCTTTTTATTTTCATGCGCTGGCCACGGCGTAAGCGCCATTGGAATCTGCGCCGGAATTTCTTCTAAATTAATATTTGGATTTAATTTCTTTAGTCCAACATGGGGTGGAATTTGCTTATGCTTCATGGCTAGAACTGTCTTAATGACCCCGGCAATCCCGGCGGCACCCTCAGTATGACCGAAGTTCGTTTTGACTGAGGATACAAAAAGAGGATTCGATTCCCCTCGCTTACCCTTCATGACTCCTGCGAGTGCTTGCATTTCGATGGGATCGCCCAATGGCGTTCCGGTACCGTGGGCTTCGACGTAACCAACGTCTTGAGGATTTACGCCAGCATTTTTAAGTGCATGTCGAATTAATTCTTCTTGAGCACTTCCATTCGGAGCCGTTGGACTCAGAGAACGTCCCCCATGCATGATCGCGGACCCTTTAATCACCGCTTGAATACGATCGCCATTTGCGATCGCATCAGAGAGTCTTTTTAAGATTACAACTCCACAACCTTCACCTCGAACATAACCATTTGCATTCTCATCAAATGTTAACGACTCACCCGTTGGAGATAAAGCATGGACCCGCGACATTTGCATATAGGGGCGCGGTGAAACTAGGGTGTTGATACCTGCTACAATTGCGCGTTCACAATTTTGAGATCTCAAACTCTCGCAGGCAATATCCATCGCAACCAATGAAGATGAACAAGCCGTATCAGTTAATAGCATTGGCCCTTGCGCACCGAGAAAATATGCGAGCCGGCCGTGGGCCAAGTTCAACGAAAAGAACTCGTACTTACTCGCATCCAAATGAGCATCGTGAATGATTTTCTCATAGTCACTCCAAACAATGGCTCCAACGAAGACACCGGTTTTTCCTCCAAATATTTTGTCTTGGGTTTCTCCAGCGTCTTCTAATGCTTCCCAGGCGGTTTCCAAGAGTAACCTTACCCCAGGATCTGCATAATTCGCTTCGGCCTTTGATATTCCAAAAAATTCAGGATCAAATTGATCAATTCCTAGATTTTTGAAAAAGCCGCCCTTTTGAGTTACGATCTTTCCGGGTGCGTCTGGGTCAGAATCATAATAATCATCATTGTTCCAACGTTCTTTTGGTATATTAACTATGCCGCTTTTTCCGTTTGCTAAAAGATCCCAGTAGAGATCTAAGTTGTTTGCTCCTCCCGGAAATCGACAGCCCATCCCGACAATTGCAATCGGCTCATTTTCTTGTGACGAACTTGGCTTTTTGACTTTGGTATTTGGGGTGGCCGCAGCAGTATCCACAGTCGATATTTTTTCTTCTACAATAACCGATTTAAGCAAAAATTCAGCAAGAGCATCAATAGTCGGATAGTTGAAAAGAAGCGTCGCCGGGAAAGGATAATTCAATTCCTTTTTAAGTCGATTTCTGAATTCGATAGTTGCCAGAGAATCCATACCGATCGACATGAGTCCCTTGCTCGTATCAATAGATGACTCTTTACCGGCCTCTACTAATTTAGCGACATGATCAACGAGAAATTTAATCACAATTGGCTTTCTTTCATTTTCTAATGCCGCCATGACTTTCTGCTGGAGGGGACTTACAACTCGCTTTTCTTGCTTGGTCGACTTTTTCTTCGCTACAAATTCACTCAAATAGGTGCGGGCCACAAATGGTGATGCATTCTCAAAATACTTTGCCCAGTCTATGGGTAAGACACCAAATTGTGCCATCCCTGAATTCATCATTCGTCCAAGGATTTCTTGGCCTCTTTCAATACTAATTGTCGACCAGCCCGCCCTGCTGAGTTCAGACTGCGCTTTCTGATCTAGGTTTTTGGCCATTCCCACATCAGCCCATGGCCCCCAATTGATAGCGAGAGCCGCGAGTCCTTGACTTTGGCGGTAATTCGCCAAGGTATCTAACCCGGATATTTCATCAGAGTCGCGTCATCTAAATTTTTCGGCCGAAAGTATTTTGTCCTAAATTATTCGAGCATTTTTTGCGAAAAATTTAAGA
>JAYUEN010000043.1:0-2483 GCA_043739185.1 Bdellovibrionales bacterium | reverse complement strand
ATCTCTGTCCGGTAAAATGTGTCCACTTTTTCGGGGGAAGATCAAAGATGTTTAAAGATAAAAGTTTTAAAAACCCTCTTTTTGTAAAGATATCCTTGGTGATTTTGGTATTGATGGGTTTTGTATTGGTCACTCACTTTATGGATGAGCCGGCGGATGTTGTTTATAAAAGTTGTGCGCAGAAGATGGCTCGCAATGTCTGTACGATCATGAACTTGGAGCCTAATTTTTCACCTGAGGTTAAGCAGATCTATTTACCAGACTATGGCGCCTTGGATGCGGAAACTTATAGAATACTTTTGCGAGCTGGGCCGGGAATGTGCCTGGCTTAAATTGCAGGGTTTTAATCTAAGATTTTTTCCATCAGGATGCCGCCTTTATAATTTGGATGGGGACTCTTCTTGATTTAACTGTTTACCTGTTCTGAGGGGCATGATTCTAAGCTGGTGATCCATTCTTGGCAATGTCCGACACCCATAAGCGTTCGCTCAAGTCAGGTAAGCAACGCGCTTGCCGTAATATGGATTTTGCTATTTCAAATTATTCATCAGCACTGGCGCCAGGGTAAATCTATTCACCAAATAAATTTGGAACTGAATCAAGCCACCTATTTGGTGAGCTCTTGAGTTTTCAAGTCTGAAGCGGAATTTTTTTCAATAGGAAGGGTAATGACAAATGAAGTACCTTTTCCTGGAATTGATGACACCGAAATGTCTCCACCTTTATGTCCTCGAATAATCTTTTTTGAAACCGACAGTCCAAGGCCAATGCCGGGAATGGAATCTCTGGTTGACGAAGAGCGACGAAAAGGTTCAAAGATTCCAGTCAGATCATTAGCTAAAATTCCGATTCCAGAGTCAGCGATCTCAATTTGCGCATTTCCTTGATGTGATAATAGTACCACTGAGATTTGACCACCTTTCGGCGAATACTTAATTGCGTTGGTTATCAGATTATTGAAAACTTGAGTTAAACGGTGTTGGTCGCAATATACGACGATCGGGTATTGCGGTAGTTCAACCTGTATTTTATGCTCCTTCGACAAGTTTGCATGGAGAGCCGCGGAGTCTTGGATGAGCAAGCGAATATCACATGAACTGAGTTCGAGGGCCATGTGGCCAGATTCAATTCGGGTTGTATCAAGTAAATCATTAATCAGTCGCATCAAGTGATTCGTTTGCCGTCCCATAATCGCGACGATCTCTCGGCTCTCCTCAGAAATGCTTTTGTCTTCTGAAATGAGTTCAACAGACATTTTAAAAGCACCGAGAGGATTTTTTAGATCATGTGCAATTGCCGATAGAAAATTAAGCTGGGTGTCCTTCTGCTTCAAAAGCTTTGCTGCAAGTTTTTTAAAAATTGACCAGATCGACAGAACCTCTGGAGCACCTTCAAGTTTATGATCATCGATATTTTCTCTAATTTCAAAACTTTCAATGAGAGTATTTAAGCGAATAATAGGAAGATAAAGGTTCTTTCTAAGTCCGAAAAGCAATGTTAAAAAAGCGACAAGCAAGAATAGAAGTGATAAAGTTACGAGCCCGTAATTTATTCTATTTTGTTTCTTGGTTTCTGCCTGGAGGACTCGGGCCTCATCAAGATTGAATTTAATCAGCTCTTGAATAGCCTCTTGGGCTACATAGGCATCTTCAGAAACTGATTCATAAAGCTTTCCGGCTCGGATACCATTAGATCTCAAGGCTTCGTAGTTTGCGAGGTAAGTGAGAACAGTTGTTTTAATATCTAAGACAATTTTATTTTCGTCGTTAGACGAAGCCGTATCAGATAAAGCCTGAAGATCCCGTAAGAGATTTCCTTTGGCTTCCTCAGTGCGTCTGAACCGCTCAGTCTGGGTTGTTAAGTTCTTTAGTAGTGCTTGGCGTCGATGCACAGAAAGATTTCTTTGGATAGCGTCAGCAAGAGAAGCGCTAGTGACCGAGTCGGATAAAATTTCAATCGCCTCTTTGGAGTAGCGAGTTGAATACCAAAGAATTGCAGCTGACAGCGTACCGCAAACAAAAATGGCGCTAATCAACACGGTAACGAATCGCTGAAGTGAACTCTTCATCGCGAACTAACCTCCCGATAGATTAAGCTACTCCCTTGGTCCAGGGAGTCAAATTGTGTTATTCGTCGGTTCTTATTAATCAGATAATGAAATTGCACTAAATCGGTGGAACATCAATACATCGAAAGCTTAAAAATGTTTGAGTCTATGCAAAATGATGTTGTTGAGGCTTCGGAATCAGCACAATTCATTCGCTCAACGATTGTTGATTTTGAAAAGGGTTTTGATAAGGCCCCGATGGGCCTGAAGAAAAGATTGGTACGTAACACTCTTAAGCAAGTTGTGTTCGTTCGACCTCGCCCGTGAAGGTTCCGAACCGAGGATAGGCAGTTCAAAGGCCGAATCGTTCAAGTCTAACATCTAGGTTAGCCTTCATTGTTGTTAAAATTGTGTGATTGGAATGGGTCTTTGGCAA
>JAYUEN010000042.1:0-7521 GCA_043739185.1 Bdellovibrionales bacterium | reverse complement strand
GGCACTTCAATTGCCTAAACAAAGTCGAGTTTAAGTGGAGGGGTGATGCGCGCAAGGGTTCTAATCATTGATGACGATGAAGTAGTTTTGACGAGCTTCAAAAAACTTCTTCGCAAAGAAAATATAGATGTCGTCTGTGCGGCGAGCCCGAATGAGGCAGTCAAAATATACAATGAAGAAAAAATGAATTTCGATTTGCTCTTGGTTGATCATGAATTTAAAGGACTCGACATCAGTGGATCAGATCTCGCCCTAAGAATTCTCCGACAGAATCCAGATCAAGCAATCATTTTTATGAGTGGCAAAGACAATTTGAATTATCATATTGAAATGCTAAAAACGGGAGCTGGTCGAACCTTTATTCAGAAAGGTGGACCACCCGAAACTATAGTAGGTCCGGTGACTGACTTACTCAAAAAAATAAAGCCACGCATCGAATATACGGACACTCTTGAGGACGAACTTCAGCGCGAGTCTGACATTCGGGCCTTTGGAATTTTTGGCAGATCGCGAGTTCTACATTCAATTGTAAAGCAAGTTGAAAAACTCAGACGCTTTCGTTCAATATTTTTAATTGTTGGGGAAACCGGCTCTGGCAAAGAGTTTATTGCAAAGTCGTTTGCGATTCCTGGTAAACCATTTTTTGCAGTTGACTGTTCCGACTTCACTGAAGGCACTGAGCATTTTTTAGAATCGGCAATGTTTGGTCGCATAAAGGGAGCTTATACAGGAGCAGACTCAGATCAAATTGGAGTTTTTGAAGCTGCAAATGGCGGAGTCATTTTTTTTGATGAGCTTCATTGTATGGGCATAAACGCCCAGGCGAAACTCTTAAGAGCAATTCAAGAAATGAAATTTCGTCGTTTAGGAGACGCCGCTGGAAAAGAAATTAAGTTTGACGTCACAATCGTAGCAGCAGCCAAGCCAGTAATTTATGAGATGATTGAAAAGGAGAAATTTAAATCTGACCTTTATTACAGGTTGAATAGAGTCACGATTAATATTCCGAATCTTGCAAGTCGTCCTGAGGATATTGATCCGATCGCAAAATATTTTGTTCGATTTTTTGGAAAAAGACATGGATTAACTCGGGAGCTCCATCCGCAACTCATAAGAGAGTTCGAAGCGCATTCTTGGCCGGGCAATGTTCGTGAGCTCGAAGGTGTAGTAGATCAACTTGTGATGACGTCAAATGATGCGCTAATTGGACCTGAAGGATTTCGAGAATATTTAAAAATTAAGAAATCTCAATCAATGGCCTCTAATAAAAAAATAAAGCTGAGGGACGTCACCGCCAAAGAAGAAGCCGAACAAATTAAATCAGCACTAATCGACTCTGACACCATTGGCTTAGCTGCAAGCGCACTTAGTATTCCACGCACAACTTTAAACGATCATATGAAAAAATTGAACATTAACCCCCAAAATTATTTGGGGATAGGGAGGAAGTAGAATGGGACTAACACAAATTGGACTTGTTGCTTTAGCTATGAGTTTGAGTCAAAATCCGAGTGGCAGCGACCTTCAAAAGTATCAGTCGTTAACTATTCCAGAACGGGCTACTGTTGAGGCATTCATTGATGGATATGATACTATTCCAGAAGCACTTGAGGATCTGATTAAGTCACTCAAACACGAAAGTTTAGCTGATGCTTGTAGTCACCCCTCAACTGAGTCGACCGAACTCACATTGGGATGATAAAATATTTTTTGATCGTGACTATTTTTTTAGCCTTGGGCCTTTTGACCCGAGGCCTTTGGAGAACGTTGCCGATGGATAAGCAAATTAAACTACTCAATGTTTATGTTTCAATCAAGGCAGCGTTTCCTGATCCGGCAAACATTATCAATACGGGGCAATGGTATGTTTTAGATCATGCCTCATCAGGCCTTGCTCATTTTGACCACATCGACGGAAAATTTAAAAGCTGTCTTGCCTCGATTGAGTCATATTCGAGTGGCGCGCATAGCTTTACTCTCCTGGAGAATGCAAAGTTTAGTGATGGAACGAAAATCACTGCAGAAGATGTAGTTGCATCGATCAAGAGACTTCTCATTCTCAAAACATCAACACATTTCCCGTTATGGGAGTACCTTGATGGTTGTGATAATTTACAAGCAATGAGCGATAATTGTCCTGGGCTAAAAGCAGTAAGTGATCGCCGAGTTGACCTCAGATTGAAAACACCGAATGAGACTTTTCTATTGCAAATGGCTTCGCCAGAAACTGGCATTTGGTTTCATGGAGACATCGATGCAAAGTCCAAGAGGCTTGAAATAAGGGCGACTAAATATTCTGGTCCTTATAAAATTGATTCTATGACTGAAAAGTCATTTGAACTAAGTCGAAATGACTTTAATCCAATTTCACAGGCCTTTCCGAATTCACCCGAGAGAATATCAATAAAAGTACTTCCAGCTGACCAGGTGATCGACGCTATGAAATCTAATATTATTGATGTAGTGGTTAGAAGTCATAATCCCTATGATTCAAACGATTATGACAAAATGGGGTTTTCCGTTTTTAGCTCGAGTCCATCGACCTTGCTTTTTCTGCATGGTGCTGGCTCTGAGTCTAGAAATATGCTGACTAGACAATTTATTGAAAAGCTTTGGAGTAGCAATACGGACAAGCTTCTAACTGCCGCGGATAATTTTTTGCCATTCGATCCAAGTCTTTCAATAACGAGATCAGAGTTTTTAAGCTCTCTCCCAGAAAAGGCGAATCTTAAACGTGCGATTCGCATTGGTGTGCCATGGACATATTTGTCAAAACAGTTCTACAACTACCTCAAAGACAGCGCAGAAAAAGTTGGAATGCAAATCGAGATCATAGAGCTTCAAAGGGATGAGTGGTCAAGCGCGACAAATACGACAACAATTCCAAAGAGCGTTGATTTTATCCTGGGAATATACGCAGCATCAGAGAGATATCCGGCGGTTCAG
Source organism: Bdellovibrionales bacterium (assembly GCA_043739185.1). Taxonomy (GTDB): domain Bacteria; phylum Bdellovibrionota; class Bdellovibrionia; order Bdellovibrionales; family JAMPXM01; genus JAYTQQ01. The sequence goes on along the minus strand of JAYUEN010000042.1, from coordinate 4,575 downwards.
CTTCGCTATATTACCGGCAAAAATCGAGGGCCAAATATTGATCTCAAGCAGGCTGAGAATCCGGAGCTAACAGATGACAAAAAACAAATTTTACGCCGATATCAAATTGAACTTTTGAAGTCTCAGTTTGCTGTCCCGCTGTTTTTTTCGCGCCATCAAATTACTTATAACAAGAGTTTAGATGTTGGAGATCAGCCGCCGTCTGATGCCGAAGTTGAACTATGGAGGATAACAAAACGATGAGTTTGTCCGCTCCTCAAGCCTTGGTTCAATCCAAATCAGTGTCGAAGAAGTCAAATGAGACGAAGTTACTTGAATATTTTGCATCTCTAGATGGAGCTGAGATTCGTCAGGCCAATTCTGTATTATTTGGACAGAGGTATTTTTTTGTAGATACTGCGTACAGTGGCTATTTTGGATTTGGACGTGGATTTTCTCGCTCTCAGGCTTGCGTGAAATCGATTGCTGAGTGTCTCGAGCGAAAGTTTATGTCTGAGGCCTTTCACGACTCCCTTAAAAAGACGCCAAATTGGCAACGTACTTCAAATGGCTTTGCTGTGCATTTTGACAAGAATGAAGCTGCGCAGTCATCTTTGCGTGAGGCAATTGAGAGACACATTTTACAGATGACGTACTTTCGTGATGGATGGGCTGGGTTTTATTTACTTGATGAGACGACGGAGGGTGAGTATCAATTGCAGAGAGTGATCTCTCGTTATGAATGTTCGGGCTACCGGGCTGGTCTAGTCATCGCTCGTTCTAAATTGTTTGCCGGTGTAGCCATGGGGTATATTTGTGATTTGAAAGATGGTTTTGAATCCTCTGTTCGGTGGCGACACGCTTATTTCGAAGCTGTAGATAAAATCAAGCCAATGCTCAAAATGTTAGAGCGGGGTCTTCCAGTAAACTTAAAATCAGTTGAGCGGGCTTCGTTTGAGTGGCTTTCAAATGCCGATTATACATTTAATTTCTCAAATGATGTATCGCTCAGAAAGTTGCCGAACGTTAAGCCAGTGACACGCATTTTCGAATTGGCATCAAAGTGGAACTTAGACTTTTCGTTCTTTGGAGCATTCTCCTCTGGCGAAAATATTTTGCCATTACTACTCGTGGATAGAATTTCTGCAAGCGAGGTGGCCGAGATCAAAGATCTTTTTCAGCGTCTTGGGCTTCCACCCGAAATTCCGAATAGAAATCCAATTCTATGAAGTGGATAAACTTAGCTTTTATTTTAGCTCTTTCGTTAGTGGTTGGTTCTGCTTATCACACCTACAATAATCGATCCTATGAAATTGAATCGAACAAACTTTCAGAAATGATTTGTGATATGGTGTCGCTTCGAGCCCAAGGTGGAGGAACACGCGATGTTTACGATCAAATATTCGCCTTCCTTAGAAAACATTCTCGTGATCCTAAAGCCGATGCGCTAATTCGATTCGGAGGCAAAGAAAGCGGCGGCGCTATTTTGAATAGTGATCCATCAAAACAAATTCAGTTCAGTTGCGATATTGAAAATAGACCTGACTATAAAATAGTTTTCGCATTTGCTAAATATCCATTTTTAAGCTTTGCTTTAGTTCAAGAAATCTGTTCAGCATTCTTATTTTTCTTGGCCATATTTTATCTTCTTGATATTTTCGCCAAATGGTTTCGAAAAATTTGGTTTGGCGAAATTTTATTTCAACTAAGAAATGAGCTTGGCTTGTCTTATGATAAGTCAGACCAGTTCGAAGGGCTACTTTCAAAATTTATTTTAAAGGTTTCTAAAACCCCGCTATTTCCTCTTAAAAATGCAGTTGAAGATCTAAAGTCGGCTTTAGAATCAAAACAGGCTGAAGTTGTTGAAACTCGACTTCAATTGTTTGCTCAAAGTGAGGAGAAAAAGCGCTCTGATGCTTTTGAGGAAAGAGTTCGACTTGTTCGTCACGATCTGAAGGGGCCGCTTTCAGCGCTAAAGATTGCAACAAGACATGACAAAGTTCAGCTTGAGTCTTTGGCTTCGATTATTTCATCTGTAGAGAAAATTGTTGGAGATCTTGACCAGCATCAAATAGCAAACTCAGCCCAAGATCTCAACTTCACCACTCTAGAAATTGCAGAAGTGGCAATTCAAGAAGTTATAGACTCCAAACAGCTTTCAATAAATTCCGCGCAAATTGAAGTGAACTTTCAATATGACATTTGTAAACTTAGTCCTATACAGGTTCATCCCACTTACTTTCGGCGTGTAATTGCAAACTTGATTCAGAATGCAATTGAGGCGAGTGATAAAGAATTATCGAAAATCAACTTCTCCGTATATCAAGTTGGGGACACCGTTAAAATCGAGATTACAGATGATGGTAAAGGCATTAGCGATGACGCTATCGCGCTAATTTTTGAGAACGGGGCCAGGTTTAATAAGCCCGAGGGCTCAGGACTCGGACTTTATTTCGTTAAGCGATGTATAGGGGCTTGGCAGGGTAATGTAGTTGTGAACTCGACCCTTGGGCATGGAGCGACTTTTGCGATCTCTCTGCCGACAGCAGTGACCCCTGCACAATTTGGTGGGCCATCTCCAGAAGCGGGTAAGTTGATTGTTCTAGATGACGAATTTGAACAACAAAAATCAATTTGGGAGTCACGCGGAGGGCCGGTCGAACTCTTCAACTCTCCATATTCATTCATGGATTGGATTGAAAGTGACGTCTGTAAAGACGAACTCACATTCATAATTGATCTGCATTTGCGAGATTCAATAAATGGGCTGGATGTAGTTCGCTCGATGAACATAAACTCTAAGATTTATTTTTCGACCTCAGATTACTTGAACCCTGAACTCCTCGAACTCTCTGCTCAACGAAAAATTCCAATTCTACCAAAGGCCTTGCTTTTTTCGGCGCAGTTCTAGCCGCCAAAACATTCCATTATATGATTTTAAGTGGCCACCGCGCAATCAACACAGTTTGATAGCAGTGGTATTTTGGCGCAATTTTTCACCTCCGTGACGGATCATCCGTCGTCATATGACGGATTCCCGTCAAAAACTCGATTTTGACGGAAATCCGTCACGACGATTTTTCTTCTTTTAGTTGAATATTCTAAGGCACTTAGGCTTGAGGAGACTTCAAAACACTCTTTTCTCGCTTTTCGCAAAGGTGCTCCCCGTCTGGCAATTTCGTCAGGCAACAAAAGGGAGAACCCAAATGGATAATTTAGTTGCGAGCACAAAGCCTTGGAAGAACCAAGACGGAAAGCCTTTCGGAGACAAAGCGCTTAGTCAAATCTCCAAGTCTTGGGATGCAGAAACTTGGGAACAATATCTAACAGCAACTGTCGATGTTGAGCGCGCAGAAGACGAGAGTCTTATAGATGACTTTGAAAGTCTCCTTGAAGAATCATCGGAAGCTTTATGGGATGGGCCTCTTCATGTGCCAGAGCCTGTAAAACGAAGTATCGAGGGCGCGCTAAAGCTACTAACTAAAAAGCAAAAAGAGGCCATCTGGCTCATTTATTGGCGCGGTCTTTCGTTAACCGGAGCCTCTAGAAAACTTGAAATCTGTCGAAAATCTGTCCTCGAAAGAATAGACGGTTCTCTCAATAAAATCGAACGCTTGCTAAAAAAGAGCCCCGCAGTTTCCAGCTACCTTATAGGAGGGTCCAAAAATTTCGACCCAAAACCGCGCAATCAACACGAACAAATTCTTGAGATTTATTTTCAAGATCTCAAAGGGAGTTACCTCAAATGACGTGGGAAGAAATGATTCAAAAGCGAAGACTAAAAGAGAGCATCGTTGAAAACCTAAGTGCTTTGAAAATTCCAGAAAACATTTATTTGAATGTGTTCGGCCTAGAGGCACTGCGATTAAACGCCCTTGAGCGGTCCGCAGTAATCCTCAGATTCGTCGAAGCGCTACCGATTGCGAGAGTTGCTGACCGCATGGGTATGAGCTGGGACGGTGCTGAAGCGCTCATTGATCGAGCTACGCTGAAGATTCGATACTTTTTAAAAATTCACTTTAAATCTGAAAGAATCTTGGGAGGGATAAGTCATGAAATGCATTATTCGTAAAATTCGGCGCTGGTTGGTGGATTTCATTCAACCCGTACCCCAACTTGATTGGGACACATTTGAGAAACTAGAACGCAAAAAAACAATCTCTGTTGAGAGGAGTATCCACAATGTATGATCCAGAAAATTTCTCTGAGCGACATTTCATTTATTCAGCGCCAACTAGCGATCGAATTCGATCTCGCCAGGTAGGCCGGGCTTTTCGAAAGGGCACGGAGTCGCATTTTGAAATTAGGCTCAATATCATGCCGAGAGTTCTATTTTACCTTGTACCCAATAATCGCGAGGGTCCAGGCTACCGAATTTATAGCGGTAAGTGGCGCTCGGAACGTGGCAGTTTAAGGTTTTGCCGCGATGTAGGCGTTGGGAACTTAAGCCATGATGGAGACTATATCGTGCTCGAGTTCCCCGAGCTCAATCAATGCTTCTATATGCAGATTGAGCCTTTAGATATTCATTATTGGGCAAATCAATCGTCTGTAGCTTAGCGCTACCAATCGCTCTGGGATCTCGACCGCATGTGG
>JAYUEN010000041.1:0-2499 GCA_043739185.1 Bdellovibrionales bacterium | reverse complement strand
GAAAATCTATGTTGAGCATTAATGCCGCTAAGGGGTTTGATATTGGCTCGGGATTTGCCGGGGCTACAATGCGCGGCGGAACTCACAACGATGAGTTCATACTCCGCGGGAAAAGAGTGAAAACAAAAACAAATTTTTCAGGAGGAATTCAAGGCGGAATTTCTAATGGAATGGATATCTTTTTTCGCGTCGCTTTCAAGCCTGTTTCTAGTATTTTGAAAAATCAAATAGGTCTGAATCTCAATTTGAAAACAACTCGTGTGATAGTCAAAGGGAGGCATGATCCTTGTATACTGCCAAGAGCTGTTGTGATTGTAGAGTCTATGGCAGCCTTGGTCTTAGCTGATCATTTATTGCGTCAAAGATTAGCTCGCATTTAGGGCCTATGCCGCTATCAAAACTGACCAGCGGTGCGTCAACCCGGTAAGCTTGTGCGATTATCAATTATAGGGAAAAGTGTTTCGGGAAACGCTGGCAACTCTCGATTGGTTCTGCGAAATAACATTGGCTCCTCCGAAATCTTTTCGATGTGGCCCATGGACCCGACCCACTTAGGTGGGATTTGGTTGCGTCATATCGGTCCATTTAGATGGGATTGGACGCATTTAGGCTGTTCGCGTCTTCAGCATTGGTATTTAATAGAAGTATGAGGCTTCTAGCGGTAAGTGATCTTCACTTGAAATACGAGAAAAATAAAGAATTGCTCTTAGGGATAAGCGATCACAAAGAGGATTGGCAAATAGGCGAAGGTATAGCGCCAGATTCTTTTTTAAGAGAAATTTTGCCCGCAGAAAATGCCGCGCCTCCTGGGCCGGGAGTATTAAGATGGAGCTATTAGGCCCCGGAGATCTTCATCTCAAATATTCATATGCTGAAGAGTTTAAAAACTCGAAAAGCTTTGAGTCGGCTTTTGCCATTCTTTCTCAAGCCGAAAAATCTCAATATCAAAAATATTCGTTTGAAAAAGACAAGAACCTATATTTGTTGGCAAGATATTTATTGCGTTCAACTCTTTCGCGCTATTCGAATGCGATCACTCCAGCCAATTGGGTATTCGAGTTCAATCCTTTTGGTCGGCCATTTGTCATAAATAAAAATCGCCCCAATGATTTGTTTTTCAATCTTTCTCACTCTGACGGAATAGTGGTTTGTGCATTAGCCTCCACGCAAGAAGTAGGCGTGGATGTTGAGAATTCGAAACGAGAAAGTTCATATTTGGAGCTAGCAGAACATTGCTTCTCAAATATTGAAATTGAAAAATTGAAGTCAATGGATAAAAAGTTTCATCAGGCTGAATTTTTCAAATTTTGGACTTTGAAAGAGTCTTACATTAAGGCAAGAGGGATGGGTCTTCAATTACCACTGGATCAATTTTCGTTTCAAATTGGCAAAAAGAATGATGTCCATATTGTCTTTGACCCCCGCATGAATGAAGATTCAGAGCGGTGGAAATTTAAGCTGATCAATAGCATTGGTACTTATCAAATTGCGGTTGCTCTTGCAACGTCGAGAGACTTGAAGGTTCGCGAGGAGTACGTGCGCTTCTAGACTTGAGTTGAGTCGCATCTGTCGTTGAATCATTTTGCGCCTTAAACTTGGTCGCTTGCTTAATCCACGCATCTTATGTCAAAATAAATTAGATTTGTTCAACCAGGAGTTCATAAGTGCAGGATTCATCAAAGGTCATTATTGTAACCGGAGGCAGTAAAGGTTTGGGAATGGGTTTTGTTGAAAACCTGCTAGCAGAAAATCATATTGTGCATACCTACAGTCGAACGCAAACTGATTTTATTGAAAAAATGAGATCAAAGTATCCAAAAAAATTTCGTTGGAAAGCAGTCGATGGATCTCACTACGAAGAAGTAGATTTGTTCATAAAAGAAACCAATGATCTTGAAGGTCGAATCGATGTTTTAGTAAATAATGCGGGGATGGCAGTTGATGGAGTCCTGACCCTTATGAAGCCCGAGGACATTTCAACTTTACTGAGTTTGAATTTGGAGAGTGCTATTCGAGCCGCTCGAATCACAGCGAAATATATGCTGATGAAACAAAAGGGAAGTATCATTAATATTTCATCAATTATCGGCATCCGCGGATATTCTGGCTTGTCAGTTTACAGTGCAACGAAAGCTGGACTAGACGGTTTTACGAGAGGCTTGGCGAGAGAGTTGGGTGGTCGAGGAATTAAGGTCAATTCTGTAGCGCCGGGCTATCTTGAGACAGATATGTCGAGCAAGCTTGATGATGTTCAGCGTCAACAAATTATTCGCAGAACTCCACTCGGTAGACTCGGAAACACCAACGATATTACAGGGCTAGTCTCGTTTCTGGTTTCTGAAAAATCTCATTTTATGACGGGGCAAACCTTAGTCGTTGATGGTGGGATCACATGTTAAAGAATTATTTTGCTTTCTAGACCGTCGAGATTTTATTTATTCAAAATCCATCCGATAAGTTTTAGGTGAATTCAAGCGCTAATATTATCGGAGGATAAAT
>JAYUEN010000040.1:0-2501 GCA_043739185.1 Bdellovibrionales bacterium | reverse complement strand
TGGTCCGCTGCTTCCGCCGCCGCCGCAACCAACTGCGAGAACTGCGATTAGGCTCAAAGCTGCTAGAGCTACTGAATTCTTAAGTGCATTTATCATTTCTATACCCCTTTATTTGTTTTGTTAGGACTTGTTTTTTAAAATTAATATTTAGTAATTGTTGTGTAGAGACGGTAGTTATAAAAACGACCGTTTGAAGAAGGATAGCCTTCATAAATGTATGGGCTACAAACGGCATCGACTCGCACGTTTCTTGAGTTCAACAAAGAAATTTCATGCTGTGCAAATGTACAATCGTTTGTATCAATATCGTTCATTCGAACTGGAACTCCAGCATAGATTGGACCAGCTACATCGATAACTGTTGTTAAACGATAATCATACCAACCACCCTGGTCAGAACCGTAACCGCGATAATAATAGTCACTGCAATCCGCGTAAACAGCTACGCCGAAAGATCTTAAGAGTCTCACTTCATTTTGTGCGCGTGTACAATTGTTTGTATCGATGTAGTTAAGTTGAAGTTGATCTGCTTTCGCGAAAGTTGCGGCAGACAGAACGATTGACAAGATTGCAAATGCTAACATTTTCATAAAAACCCCTTTTATGGTAATAAATATTTTGGCACCAGCTCACAGTCTGATATCCGTTATTTTCTTAATTAGCAAGGCTCATACCAAGTTTTGCTAAACCCACTTATTTTTCTGTGGCCAAGGAGAAGACACGCGAATGATTATTTTTTGCGCAGTTTTGCTGGAGCCAAATTGCTCCAAGAAAAAAAATTGAGATCATTTTGATCCCAATTTTTTGATCGATTAATTAAATTGAAGTGTGCGAAATTCTAATTGCGAATTTTTTTGGCAAAGTAGTGCAAGAGAAAATGAATCGACCGAGTTTTTTGCATAGAAACTTGTCATCTCCACACAAGCATCAGGCATTTGCAGAGAGTAACGTAGTGGTTTTTGCATTTGAAGTGTCGCAGGATTCAGCAGTGCAACAGCTAGTAAATCTCCTCGCACCAATGTCGAATCAATAAACAATCCCGGCAACGGATGACTCGCCGAGCCAACTATCACTGGAGTCAAAAGTGATTGATACTGCTGACTCGCAAAAGTCGAATCGCGATCAAGCGACATCACATGAGAGTCAGGCGCCGATTGGCTTTGAGTCTGGTGGTAGGCAACTAAATCAAAACGAGTTTGCACAAACCAAATATTTCCAAGCGAGGCTAAATTATAAAGACCAACGATTGCCGACCCCATAAATTGATTTTCGAGGCTCTTAAAGGAGTATTCGCTGCGTCCCATGAATTTACCCGCAGAATCAAGCCACGCAAGGCTACCGGTCTCTTGATCGAATAGACTGCTATAGGCCGAAACGCTGTTCGACATATCAAGTGTCAACACGCGCGTCGCTTGTCCGCTCAGCGAAAGGACGTCCCAACCCGATGCGTTTGCAATCTGACTCATCGTCACCGACGATAAATCCCAAATGAAAGTCGTCGCATTAACATTTGTTCCATCGGCAGCCATCAACCGCACATGCCCCATCTTTTGATCGACGTTCGAAGGCGGAACAATATTTTGAAGACTAAAATGTTCGTAAGCGTCCCGCCATTTTTTATTATCAAGCGCATGAATCTCAAGAGTCGTAGGTTGAGATGCGTCCGAATTTGCCATTGGTAAAAGATAATAAAAGTGAGTATCACGCTGATAGTGTCGTGGGTCGAGGCCGTCATAATTATCAGAATTTGGTAAGATTCCGGTTGCCAAGAATGACGGAATTAAAGTGCCGGTACTCTCGATCCAAGAACTGGGAGCCGAATAATCTCGCTGAATTAAATTTCCAAAATTTGAGTCGAGCAGAATTTGCCAAGTTGACGCATTGGTGGTGGTAAATAAACTCTCAAAATTCGAGTTCATAAAATAAAACATAAAGTAAGCTTGGTTATTTACTAGCTTCGTGCCCGTCACAACCCAAGCCATGTGCCCGTCGTGTCTAAGATCAAGACGCAAGACTTGATAAATACGTTGCAACCCCGGAATATGAACCTTGCTGACAGGTTTTGAAGCCGACGGATCAAAAATCTGCAATTCACTTCCTGAAGTATCTCCACCAGCAACAACATAAAATCTTGGTGCGCCTGTCGTTTCACCATAAGTCAGAATATTTCTAAGCTGAGAATAGTAAACACCATTTGAAGACGGCAACCATGAAGTCACTGGGACATCCGGAATATTCAAAACTTTTTGCTTCGAAATGTCTGAAATCTTTCGAACACAGGTTAAATCAAGAGAGAAGTTTTGTGTTCCTCCATTGGCAGATGAAATCTGTAATGTCAGGCGAGGGAGCGAAGACTCTTCAAGACTAGCAAATTTATACTGCCATGGAATATTAATATTTTGAGCGGCAGCAAAGTTTTGCAATGGCAAGGTGCCAGCAAGTTTTGAATTTATAAAAACTTTTGCTGTCACGGCATTTGCAGGCGCCCACAAATTTTCAAC
>JAYUEN010000039.1:0-2508 GCA_043739185.1 Bdellovibrionales bacterium | reverse complement strand
AAGGATAAGAAATCTAGCTTAGTTTCAAAGGCACTTATTTTGCTCATGAGTAAATGAGCAAATTGAAACTTTGGTTAAAATAAGTCTTTAAAAAAGGGGTTCGTATGAAGAAGATTTTTGTTCTTGGAGTTTTTTTAGCAGTTGGCGTTCTAACATCTTTTGCAGTCTCAGCACAAAATAAAGTTGCATCTTCGCAAGATCTGCAAATGGCCGCATGGTCTTCAAGTTCCCATGATCTAACAATTGCAGGCGATGGTGGCGGCGATGGTGGCGGCGATGGTGGCGATGGTGGCGGCGATGGTGGCGGCGATGGCGGCGGCGATGGTGGCGGTTACTGATTTTTTTATGAAGCCAGTCATATAAATTAAGGGAGATTAGCTTATGCAGCCACAAAATAAGATAAAGAAAACATCAAATACTTTTTCTGGTTTTTTTGTGGTTTGCATTCTTGTTGTAAGTTCAGGTTTTGCGGCACATACATTTTATACCAATCAGAAGTATCATAAACTATCTAGAGCCTCGAAGCTTAGTCAAACTTCTGAAGTATTCGAATATCAAAACTCAACAAAATTAGTTCAATCTAAAATGGCAAAGAATGAAAGTGCGAGGCAAACAGTTAGCCAAAACGAAACTGTAAATACGGGCGCAGCGTTTTATGTATCTCAAGGTCAAAAATTGCTGTCAAAAAAATCAAAGAGTGAAAAATTAGTTCTAGAGAGGAAAGCGGCATCGGTAAAAAATGATAAAACTTCTATGGCTCTACCAGAGCTTGCGGATTCAAAAACTTCAGTCGCTGAAAATATTTTAAATTCGATCAAAACAAAGGCAGATGCTCAGGAGTTTTTGAAGAGTGTGCAGTTGACCAATCCAAATGAAATTCGAAAGGCTGTGCCACTTCAAGAGATGAATCAAAATATTCAGGCAATGGCTGGACCTCACAGCGGAGAATTGGTTTGGGAGCACGCGCCTGATCACCCGGTTCAATTGAAAGTTGATTTCAACCCCAATTTAGATTCAAATATTTCTCAGGGAAAAATGAGCATTGAGTTGTCGATGGCTGGAGTTAATATTGAAGATCGCACTTTTAAATCAACTCTCGCGAGCTTACCGGGAACAGCCGATATTCCTGACGCAACTATTTTGGCATTAGGAAATCGCCGCTATCTTCAGCTCTATTATGCAAAAAATATGGAGCAATGGATTGGAATTTATTATATGCAGAATCCAATCACAAATAATCTGCAATATGTCGGTACGACCTCTGTGAAAGTATCTTCAGCTTTGAAGTAAACGAAGTCATATCAAAGCTAAGTATCCCTTCACTCTTTTCAATCCAATAGCCGATCAAGTGCGCATGGTATACCGGCGAACTGAAACCGAATCTGCCAAGCGCTTGACTGCCGCTGCTGCCGTTAAAACTGACGAAAAACCTTAACCAACTAAAAATGTATCGTTTTGAGAACTCGCTCATCCCAAAGCCATCTGAAAAATACCTAGCCAGTTATTCTCAAAATGGACCAAACATAAGGAACCTAGCTAAGTTTTAAAGGCATTTATTTTGCTCCCGTTTAAGTATACGGGTCTTAATCAAAGTTGCCCTCAAAAAGGGAACTGATTTGTTTCTTGAGCTAGCCATTTTTGTTAAATGTAAATAATTAGGAGATCCGCTGATGCGGCAGCAAAAAAATTTTAAGAAAACATCAAATGACTTTTCTGTTTTTTTTGTGGTTTGCATTCTCTTGGTAAGTTCAGGTTTTGCCGCTCATACCTTTTATACAAACCAGAAGTATCATAGGCTCTCGAAGGCTTTACATTTGAATCAGATGCCAGAAGAATTCGAGACTCAAAACGCTACTAAGATAGTTCAAGTTAAAAAGCCAAAAGCTAAAAGCACAAATAAGGTATATGGCCAAAATGAATCCACTAATACAGACGCCTTATACGTTTCTCAAAATCTAAAATTGCAATTAAAAAAATCGTCATCTGTACAACCTAACCAGTTAAGAAAAATAGCCTCTATAAATGTTCATAAAGCTTCATTGGCAACCCAAATGCCTTTAGATTCAAAGGCATCAGCAGCTGAAAGCATCTTAAATTCAATTAAAACAAAAGAAGAAGCACAGGAGTTTCTGAGGAGTGTTCAGCTCAGCAATCCAAATGAAATTCGCAGGACCGTTCCTCTTCAGCAAATGAATCAAAGTATTCAAGCGATGGCGGGGCTTCATAGTGGGGAATTGGTTTGGGAGCATTCGCCCAATCATCCAGTTCAAATGAAGCTTGAATTAAGTCCAAATTTGGCTTCGAATATTTCGCAAGGCAAAGTGAATATCGAGTTATCAGTAGATGGAGTGAGCATTGAAGATCGCACGTTTAAATCCACTCTCGCTACCTTACCTGGGACCAACGAAATTCCGGATGCAACTGTTTTAGCATTGGGTAAGTACCGCTATCTTCAACTATATTATGCAAAAAATATGGAGCAATGGATTGGCATCTATTATATGCAGA
>JAYUEN010000038.1:0-22614 GCA_043739185.1 Bdellovibrionales bacterium | reverse complement strand
AAATCCGGCGAGTTTTTGCCTAAAAGATTCTGCATTTTCACTCTCAAGCTCAAAGCCCGCGGCCTGTGCATGGCCCCCAAATTGCAAAAGACTCTCCGTTGAAAAAGATAATGCTTCGGTTAACTTATCTTTTGAATGCGGAGCTAGTCTCGCACTTCCAACAATTTTATCATCTTCGAGTGCTCCCACAAAAGTCGGAAGTTTAAAGTGTTGAGACAGTTTCGTGGCTAAAAGTCCTAAAATGCCCCGGTGAAAATCTTGAGAAAAAATCCAAATAAAATTCTGCGGCGGAAGCACTTTCAACTCCTGAAATGCAATCTCTTCAGCTTTTTTTTGAAGACCGCGTCTGTCTTCGTTTACTCCTAAAACTTCAGCCACTAACATCTTCGCGCGTTTTTCATCTTCAATCATATAAAGATCAAGTGGCCGAATCGAAGTTTCTAAACGAGATAGTGCATTGAGTTTTGGAGCAAACTTAATTGTTACGTCTGAGCTGGTGAAATTATTAAAAAGCCCAAGTTCCCTAAGTAAAATTTTCAGTCCTGGTCTTTTGGTAGCCGCAAGTGCAAGCAAGCCGTGTTTGCAAAGAATTCGATTTTCAGCAATCAAGGGCACCATATCGGTTAAGGTTGCGATCGCAAAACAATCGAGGAGAATTTTTGGATCAAAATCAGTTTTCAATAAACCCTGAATCGTCATTTCTCTTTTGAGAGCAAGGACTAAAAAAAATGCGACGCCCGCACCACATAGATGTTTTAGTTCTGAGGTACAATCCTTGCGATTGGGATTCACTACTGCATAGGCCAAAGGAATTTCTTCAGGGGGGAGATGGTGATCGGTGACAATAACTTGCATTCCAAGTTGATTGGCGAAATCAACTTCGGCTTTATTTGAAATTCCGAGATCAATACTTAAAAGTAAGCTGACCCCTTGCTCATGAAGATTTTGAATGGCTTGGGTTTTAAGGCCATAACCTTCTTTCAAACGACTCGGTTGATAGAGCAAAAAATTCTTAAACCCCAATAGCTCAAGAGCCTTGGCAAAAAGCGCAATCCCAGAAGTTCCATCGAGATCATAATCTGCGTAAACACATATTTTTTCATTGTTACTGAAAGCTTCAATTAGACGATCAACAGCTTTTTTTAAATCAATGATACTAAGTGGATCGCGCAGCTCTTTTAAGCTCGGCGTAAGCCAACTTAGAATTTCCTCTTCGCTCTTGAAACCGCGATTTTTTAAAATTTCGCAAATCAAGGCTGGAACTTGAGATGATTTCGACTGTGCAATACTTGAATTTACAAAAGCCCCCGCAGGAGCTTCTCTTAATTGCCACTTTTCATTTTGCATTGAGGTCACTTCGAACCTTATGCCGGCACCGGAGCACTCTTAGCTTTTGGCTTCGAATTCATAGCATCCATCACCAATATCAGAGGAGCTGCTACATAAACTGAAGAATAAGTTCCGATCACGATACCTATGACGAGTGTAAATCCAATGTCAGAAATAACTCCCCCCCCAAGTAAATAGAGTGAAGTAACAGCCATCAAAGTACAGCCTGCTGTCAATATCGTTCGGCCAAGCATATCATTGACTGCTTTATTGATAATGAATTTGAGTCCATAGTCTCGATAGTGAGGATAGGTTTCTCGAATCCGGTCGTAGGTAACAATTGTATCGTTGAGTGAGTAACCAATCAGAGTTAGAACCGCTGCCATAATCTGAACATTCACTTCGCGACCTAACATCGCAAACACACCAAGTGTAAAGATCGAATCATGTATCAAGCAAACCACCGCACCTGGGGCATATTTATAGTCAAAGCGAAGAGCCACATAAATTAAGATAACCAAGAAACTATAAAAAGCCGCAAGCAAACCATTGCGCTTCAATTCGGATCCGACTTGAGGACCCACCGTATCAACTCTTCGAATGCCATCATCTGTTAAGTGATATTTTTCTTTTAATCCGCTGGTCAGCTTTTTTATGTCATTTCGCTCGGTTTCAGCACTTTCTTTATCAGTCGCTGCCTTAACAGACTCCATGCGAATTAAAAACTCATTCTGATCGCCAAAACTTTGTACACTGGTATTTTTTAGCCCTATGCTTTCGGTATATTTTCGAAGTTCAGAGGCATCTGTTGCTTGTGAGAATTTAACTTGCACTTCGGTTCCACCAGCGAAATCAATGCCGTAGTTGAAGCCCTTACCAAAAATTACCAAAAGGGAAATAACCGTAGCTAAAGCTGAAACACCCCCAAAAAGAGGCGCGAGCTTTACGAAATCCCAGCGACCAAAACTTACTTTTTGGCCACGAGAACCAGTCACTTCAGGTTGTTTAACTCCAGGTTTTGCCATTTCTAACTCCTCTTAATGAACTGAAAGATTCCATTTAAATTTACCAACTGTGAGATCTAAAAGCGCTCGCGTGAAAAATACTGCAGTAAAGGTCTGAATAACCAAACCGCAAAGTAGAGTCACTGCGAAGCCTCGAACTGGTCCGGTACCAAAATACATTAGTACGACACAAACCGCGATTGACATTAAATTGGCGTCAATAATACACGAGAAAGCACGATGATAACCTTCGCGAATTGCCCCCATTAAGTTGGCACCCTTGCGCATTTCTTCTTTGATACGTTCGTAAATAATGACGTTGGCATCAACCGCAATTCCGATGGTTAGGGCCATTCCTGCCACTCCGGGCAAAGTGAGGGTCGCACCCAGTGAGCTTAAGACAGCAAGCACGATGAGAATATTGAAAACCAAAGAAAGGTCAGCAATAAATCCAAAACTCTTATAGTAAAATAGCATGAAAATAAATACGATGCCCGCTCCAATAAGGGCGGCTAATTGACCTTTTGCAATTGCATCGGCTCCTAAGCTCGGACCAACTGTTCTCTCTTCTAATTGTTCAAGAGTTGCTGGCAATGCACCCGCTCTTAATGCGAGACTGATTAATTTAGCTTCATTTAAAGTCTTTTGTCGATCTCTTGAATCTCCCAATTGAATCACACCCCGCCCACCAGTAATCGGAGAATTAATAATTGGATGTGAAGTCACAACTTTATCAAGTACAATGGCCATATATTTTTTTGTATTTTTGGTAGTAAGCTCACCAAATTGTTTTGCACCCACTGGATCAAATGCAAATTGCACTTCTGGCTTTGAATATTGATCTAAACCGACATTGGCATTTATCAAACGATCGCCCGTAACGCCTTCATTGGTTTTGAGTAAAAGCGGCATGCGGCCGGCCTCCATAGTGGCGGCATTTTGCAATTTTTCAAAATAAACTATGGTATTTTCAGGAATTTTACCTTTAAGCGCAGTATTTAGTTTTTCAATATACTCTGAGTACTTTAAATCTTTAAATACGATGGCTGCGGATTTTTCGGTGTCGGCAACTAACTTCTGAACGACATCAGCAGCCATATCTTCAGACACCATCATAAAATCAAGATGTGCGGTTCGGTTAATAAGTTCTTTTGCTGAAGTCGCATCTTTAATTCCCGGAAGCTGAACTAAAATTCGATCAGTACCTTGAGCAGTAATGCTAGGTTCGGCCACACCAAATTCATCAATACGGTTGCGAATGGTAGCTATGGCTTGCTCTAAAAGTCGTTGCTTGAAATCTCTTAAGTATAGCTCACCATACTCAAACACTATTTTATTATCCTGAGTTTCAACATACTTCATCATATTGGCATAATTTTTTTCAATATAAACTTTTGCCTTATCACGCTCTTCAGGGCTAGTGGCATCTACTTGTATGACGGCTTTTAAAGGATCTAATACGGTAACCGAATTGATATTGACTTTTTCTTTTTCAGATTTGAATTCATTGATCAAAGTCGTCGCCGTACGAGTTACATCAGTTTTGACAACACTGTCGACATCGACTCTTAAAACTAAGTGCGATCCACCTTGAATATCCAAACCTAAAACCATTTTATCTTTTGTGAACCACCAATGTTTATCGGTATTCATAAAGTTTGGAATGGTCCAACTAAGTGCCAATATAAATACCGCACCAATAATCATTAAACGTGCGTTGAGACTTTCGATCATGACTTTACCTCATCTTGCAAACCAGCGATTTGGCTTTTTAATATTTTAATTTTGACATCACTTGCAATTTCTAGAGTGATGAAGGTCTCCGTTAAACCTTCGACGCTGCCGAGAATTCCGCTGGCGGTCACCACTCGATCGCCGCGCTTAAGGCCATCTAAAAATGTTTTTTGTTGCTTTTGCTTTTTCATTTGAGAGCGGGATTGCATAAAAATAATAATCGCAAACGCAAAAATAATTGGGATCACTTGCATATATGCTGGTGGTCCACCGGTTGCTGCTTGTGCAAAAGCAGCTTCACTACAAAACGATAAGAAAGAAAGTAAAACAAAGTTTTTCAAGTGCTACTCCTTAAATAAGCTCAGATGAAAAAAAACTTAAAAAACATCATCGAATATTCTCTTAAGCATTGCAAACACTTTAAATTTTGAAGCTAAAGGTGAATGCTGCGCAGCCTTTTGAAAGGCCTATGACTTTATAAATCGCCCGAGGCAAAAATCGCGAAATTCCTCCCAGCGATTTTCTAAAATAGACTCTCGAGCCTTCGCCATTAAACTAAAATAAAAATGCAAATTGTGAATAGAATTCAGCCGTGAGCCTAAAATTTCACCACTTAAAAAAAGATGCCTAAGATAGGCTTTTGAATAATGCTTACACGTATAGCAATCACACTCTTTATCTAAGGGTGAAGGGTCTTCAAGATATTCCGCGCGCTTAATGCTGACTTTGCCCTGCCAGGTAAAAAGAGTTCCGTTTCGCGCCACCCTAGTTGGCAATACACAATCAAACATATCAATTCCGCTATCAATTGCTAATATTAAGTCCAGCGGCGTTCCGACCCCCATCAGATAACGAGGTTTGTTCTCGGGCATAAGATGCGCTACATTTTTCACCAATTCGTGCATCAGCTCAATGGGTTCACCAACGCTTAATCCACCAAGTGCATAACCCGGCAGATCTACGCTGGTAATTTGTTTTAAACTTTGCTTTCGCAATTCAAGATCTAGGCCGCCCTGCACAATGCCAAACAAAAGGCTCTCTTTTCGTGTCATGGCCGCCTTTGAACGCTCGAGCCAGCGGTGGGTCAAATTCATACTTTCAATGATTTCATTCTGCGTTGCCGGATAAGACAAACACTCGTCAAAGGCCATTATGATATCACTTCCCAATGCCATTTGAATTTCCATACTGACTTCAGGCGAAATAAAATATTTGCTACCATCTAGGTGCGATCTGAATTCGACACCTTTTTCATTCATTTTTCTCAATCCCGAAAGCGAAAATACCTGAAAGCCCCCACTGTCTGTTAAGATCGGGTAATCCCAATTCATAAACTTATGAAGCCCGCCTAATTTTGCAATGACTTTTTCTCCTGGCCGGAGATGCAGATGATAGGTGTTGCCCAGGACGATTTGGGCTCCAGAAAACTTCAATTCCTCTGGAGTCATAGCCTTAACGGTAGCTTTGGTCCCTACTGCCATAAAAACTGGAGTTTTAATTTCACCGTGAAAAGTTTGAAGAGTCGTAGCACGCGCATGGCTTTTTTCAGACTTGGCTTGAACTTTAAAATATTCAGGATGCGGATAAAGGTTTTTTATTTGATCCAAACTGACAAGTCTCCGTAACTAAAAAGGCGAAATTTATTTTGGATTGCAAAGTCATACGTTGCCTTCACATTGTCAAGTCCGGCGAAGGCCGCCACCAAAGCAAGCAAAGTAGATTCAGGCTGATGAAAATTGGTCATAAGAGCATCGACAATTTTAAAATCAAATCCTGGCTGGATAAAAATGTCGGTTTCCCCTGAAAAGTGCTGATGACTATCTTTGGTAATTTTACCCAAAGCCACACTTTCAAGAGCACGGGTGACCGTCGTGCCTAGCGCCCAAACCCTTTTACCCGAAGCCTTTACCTGCTCTATCGCCGTCCATACATCTTGCGAAATCCGTACGTGTTCTGAATGCATCTTGTGCTCTTCAAGGCGGGTCGTAATTGGCAAAAATGTTCCGAGTCCTACATGCAGGGTCATTTCGAGTATCTGCACACCAATGCCTTTGAGTTCATCGAAAGTCTCTTTTGAAAAATGAAGACTTGCTGTTGGTGCGGCCAAACTTCCTGGGATTTTTGCCCATTTCGTCTGATAATCTAATTTATCTTGCAGGCGCGCCCGCCTTTCTTTGCGCGCCTTTAAGATATAAGGCGGCAAGGGAGGATCGCCATATTTAAGAAAATATTCTTCACTTAATTTCTCTGCCGGATGAACGCGTACCGTTTGGATGCGCCCTCGCTCTACCAATTCCGCAGTTACAGACTCCGGAAAATTCATTAATTTATTTTTTGGCCACTGGCTCGAGGGACAGAGGATCTGCCACAGTCCAGGCTCCGGCATTTGATTTAGAAATAATATTTCAAATTGAGTATCTGAGAAAAGCCTACGAGATAAAACCTTCGTATTGTTAACGACTAAAACATCGCCCTTTTGAAAAAGCGAGCACAACTCTACTTTACTTTTCAATTCAGTAATCTGAGCGCCCTGTGCTTGAGAAAGCCTGGTGAGCAAAATTCGACTCGGCACTTGCTTTTCAGTAGCAATCAATTCAGGTGGATAATCGAAACGCAAATCAGTTAGTTCCATGAAGTTCCTCGGCAAGGGAACTAACTATTGGCTAGATTCAAAGTCAAAACAAAAAAAGGCCCAGGATGCAAAAGGGGGAAAGCCATCCTGAGCCGTCAAATTTGAACACTTCACCTAGCTTTTATCTTAGCTTTTATCTTAGCTTTAATCTTAGCTAATTTACTCCAACTATTTATTTCGGACCTTCGAGGCTCGAGACATCAGCCAGAGGTTGACCCCAAGGCCTGCCGTCACGTAGAAAAACGTAAAGCCCGCGATAATTTGTAAATCCGTCATATTGCCTCCTGCAAATCCTAAAATCTTTTGCCCTGAGAAATTCGAATCCTTTCGAATCCCTCATACTAATTAGACAAGACAACAACGAATTGGGTTAATGATATTAAGCAGGGGCTTTAATCGGTGGGCTTATTTATGGTCATCCTAAAAAAGGCACGATTGATTCCACGAAAGAGTGGCGAAGGAGCTAGACTTTTCGCGAGATAAACCAAGGCCGCGTCCTTACCACAGCGAATTCGCAGCGGCGGCTTCTTACAAGCTACAGCTTGCAGAACAGCCCGCACCACAATTTCAGGCTTTCCGGCTTTGTTGATGAAGTCGTCGGTATATTTTTTATAATTTTGTGTTTGCTGAAAATAGGGGGAAGTTTCGGAGCCGCTGTTTTCTCCGTAAATAACATTGGCTTTAAAATCAGTTGAAAAAGCTCCCGGCTCAACAATGCTAACCCGCACGCCATGGGGTAAAAGTTCGTAATATAGAGACTCCGTAAAACCTTCGACCGCATACTTACTACTGCAATAAAGCGAGGTCAGTGGCAAAACACTAAAGCCCAACACCGAGGAGAAATTGAGAATATGTCCTTTGGATTTTCGTAAAAATGGCAGCATCGCCTTGGTGGTTAATATGAGCCCGGTCACATTGATATCCATTTGATTTTTAATTTGAGCGTGGCTGGCATCTTCTAAGGCTGAAAAAACTCCCAGCCCAGCGTTATTTATCAAACAATCTAACTTTGAATCCTCTTTGCTTTGAATATGCTCCACTACATTTAAGAGATCCGCTTCAGAGGTCACATCCAAATTTAAAATAGCCAACTTCGAACCAAACTTCTCTTGTTCAGCGGCGAAAAGTTCCCTCCTGGCTTCTGCATTTCTCATGGTCGCAATCACTCGCCAGTTTTTGTCTAAAAAAGCAGTTACTAAGAGTTTGCCGAAACCACTTGAACAACCCGTTATGAGAACACTTTTGTTTTTCATGAATGCGATTATGGATTAAATTCCGCGAGCAAAGCAACGAAATTTGATTTTCATAGGTCTTTTAGAGCTATCTGAAGTTAAAACCGCGTCTACTAAATGTGGCGATGACTTCTCACTCTTGGGATTTGTCTCAACCCATCTCAGAGTCAAAAAATAAGGAAAGCTAGGAAGATTGAGCTGGCTAAACTGAGTCGGTGCGTATTCGTCAATAAAAAGCCCGGCTTCATTTAAAGGTGTAACTTCAGTGAATCCGTATCCTGCTCGCACCACGACGCCTTCTCTTTCGAGACGGGCCACCCGGTAGTAAGGTGTTGCCGCGAATTTATTTTGTGCATTAATCGAGTTTGTTGAATGTATCGATTTGTCTTTAAGCTTACGCAGCTTTTTAGTTTTGGTTGCCTTCTTGATTTGCATTATTTCAATTTTCGCAGCCCGATTTTTCTTTGAACTTGGTACCGGCAAAATGCGAAGACTGAGCTGCTGTCCTCTTGAATTGGGACGATTGGTACCAACAATTTCGCCGCTTTGGTATTGCTCAAAATTATCAGATCGACAGACGATTTTCTCGCCTGCATTCGATTCAACTGAGCTCCATAGGTTTTGGCCAACCAAAATAAGGCTCAAAAGGAGTAAAAAATATGCTGCTCTAAATATCCTTACCATTTAAAACTATCTCTCATTTCAACTGTTTTTTAGCCTCGCTAAGTGTCAAAATCCTCAGCATTCTGCCCATTTACAGCATCGGCAGCGCCCTTTAAATTGCCTCTATTGAAGCTCAATTCGCAAAAGCGTCCCAGATGAATTAAAGAGCAAATATAGGGCCAAAACTGCGTTTTAAATTAGAAATTTGACTTATGACGCGAAATTTGATTACTTACTCCCCTAACTTAAAAAAGTGGCCTCACCCACTTGAAAGCACAAAGGATTCTGAAATGGCGAAAAAGGGTAAAATTCGAGTCATCACATTAGAGTGCACGGAAGCAAGAAAAGAAAATAAATCTCCTTCTCGCTATACTACAACCAAAAATTCACAAACTCATCCTGAGCGCCTTGAGAAGATGAAGTACAATCCTTCAATGCGTAAACATACGCTTCATAAAGAGTTGAAATAAGAATTACCTCGACCATTGGGGTTAAATCAGTTTTCGCGGCAGCGGACAGCAGTTCGCTGTTGTCCTGTTTCGGTTAACAGCTTCAGTCAGCTGATTCAGCTCGCTGATTTCAGTCTGGCCGTTTCTGCATTTAGTATTTCAGAACTCCACGCAATTGGCCAAATTAAGAGAAATTTAACTGCCAAATTTTATTCTTGCCTTGATCCATCAAGAAAGGCTTGATTGAAACTACATTAACCAAATAACGACGGAGACCATCAATGAAAGCACTTTTAAGTTTAGTTTCGATTCTCGCAATTTCAAGTCTAAGCCATGCAGAAAATTTCAAAGTTGATCCGGTACACTCGGGCGTCGGTTTTGAAATTAGACATATGTTTACCCCAGTAAAAGGATCCTTCAAGGACTTTAGTGGCACTTTTAGCTTTGACGCCAAAAAAATGGAGAGCTCAAAAGTAGATTTTAAAATTGCTACCAAAAGCGTAGATACAAAAAATTCAAAACGAGATGAACACCTTCTTTCAGGCGATTTTTTCGATGCGACCAAAAATCCAGACATTAGCTTTAAAAGCAAAACTGTCAAAACAACTGGTCCAAAAAAGATGGATGTCACCGGCGATATGACTCTTCACGGAGTCACCAAACCCGTTACCTTCGTAGTAGAATTTTTGGGAGAAGGCCCAGGCATGGATGGTAAGTTAGTCGCAAGTTTTAAAGCCGATACAACTATTAAGCGCCAAGAATTCGGCATGGAGTGGAACAAGGCTTGGGATCTTAAAGACAAAGCCTATGAGAAACTCCTAGGCGACGATGTTAAAATCGAGATCACGATCGAGGCTCAGAAAAACTAGGGTGCCTGCTAACATTTCGTAATATCTAGCGTTAAGAACCCGCTTTCAGGCGGGTTTTTTATTGGTGTAATTTGGGAGCTTAAAATTGGGAAGGCCAATGAATGCGTGAAGAAATAAGTTCTCCAATGTGCTCTAAAGACTTTTGATCAGTACCGTCAAATCGGTCAATACTCGGCGAATCGAGATCAAGCACGCCCAAGAGGCGGTCCTTAAAAACAAGTGGAATCACTAACTCCGAGCGAGAATTCGAATCACAAACAATATGATCCTTAAATTCATGGACGTCACGAACGCGAATGCTTTTTCTGCTTTCGGCAGACTTACCGCATACTCCCCTACCAATTTTTATTCGCGTACAGGCTGGCAAACCCTGAAAGGGTCCGAGTACAAGCTCGCCACTTTTATATAAATAAAAACCGATCCAATTTGTATCAGCTAAATTTTGCTTAAGCAGAGCACTTAGGTTTGCAAGACTCGTAAGCCAGTCTTCGTCTATATACGCTACTACTTCCTGGGTGAGGGATCGATAAAACTCATCTTTGTTTTTCAAATTGGCTCCAATCGCAAAGAAAGTGCTTGAGGTTTAGACTTGGTGGATTTCTGAGTCAAGCCTTGCGCTCAGGCCAAAGAAATGTTGCAATTATTTATGACATTTCTTTGTGGAGATATAGGCGCCAGTAATTCACGCCTGGCGATTTTAGAATTTGAAAATCAGAAATTGATTGTTCGGGCTAAAGAATATTTCAAAAACTCAGAATTCAATGATTTTGAAAGCGTGGTTGCCAGATTCTTAACTAAAAACCCTCAGCCCTTAAACGGCGCCTGTTTTGGCGTCGCTGGACCGGTCATTGATAGAGAAGTTGATATTACCAACTTAAGCTGGAAGATAAATGCCGACCAAATTGCAGCGCAATTTAAATTAAAAAAATCATTTTTGTTAAATGACCTTGAAGCCATTGCAAATGGCGTTTCGATTCTTGGCAAAAGTGATCTCAAAGAAATTTTAAAGGGCAATGCCAAACCTGGTCCACAAGCGGTCATTGCTCCTGGCTCAGGAATTGGCGAAGCCATTTTATATTGGGATGGCAAAAAGCATTGGCCGATGCCCACAGAAGGCGGCCACACAAGCTTTAGCCCAACATCACAAATTCAAATTGAACTATTACAGTTTTTATTTAAAGAATATGGCCACGTCAGCTGGGAAAGAGTTTTAAGTGGGCCAGGTATTTTTAATATTTATCGATTTTTGAGAGACGAAAAGAAACTTTCAAATCCTCAAGCATATAGTGGCCCAAGCGCCTCGGCCGAAATAACCGATGCTGCCTTGAGAGGCGAAAATGAGATTTGTTTAAAAACAGTTGAGCTCTTTTTTGAAATTCTTGCAACTGAAGCGGCAAATCTAGCACTGAAATGCTTGCCCACTGCGGGACTTTTTATTGCTGGTGGAATCACTCCGAAATTAGTTAAACTTTTTGATTCTAAAAAGTTTCAAAAGGACTTTCTTCACAAAGGAAGAATGAGCCCACTTCTTGAGTGTATTCCGGTTTCATTAATTTTAAATGATGAAGTTGGGATCTTAGGTGCCGCTCAATTTCTGGTCAGGCAATTTTAAAATGGCCGGGCTTTGAGTTCGTAATTTTTACCCATAATATAGTCGTAAAGCCAGGCGTAGACTTTGAGATTTTTTTTGTTCAGTTTTTTCTTGCCGGTTAAAAAATGATAAATTTCATTTACTTCACGCGCTTCAATTTGAATAAATCCTTCATCACTTGTGGCTGGCAAAAAATGCAGTAGTGACTTGGTATCTTCAGCGTAGACTTTCCAAAGAAGTTGAGTTTTCAAATTAAAAATCTTTTGGCTAAGCGCTATTCTCATTTCGGGAAAAGTATTATAGGCCACAGAATATATTTTGGTTTTTTTAGAAAAACTGGTGTAAACAGAGTAGCAAACATCTTGATGATGTTGATGTCCGTATTCTCCCAATATCCCGTGAGTAAAAACCAAATCAAATTGGTTTTCTTTATTTAAATCTTGAAGCTTTTGAATAAATTCATCAATATTCAGCCGCTGATCAAAGACATCGGGAAAATCAAAATAAATATACTTTTTTATGCCCAGCAAACGACAGGATTTTTGAAATCTTTTTTTACGTTCAGCTCCTAAGCCATCGGCATTGGCATCGGTTGCGCAAACGATGGTCCAATCGTATTTTTTAGTAGCAATGAGACCACTAAAAAACAGCGCTTCATCGTCGGGGTGAGCAATACATACCAGAGCTTTCAATTTGCGTGACATATGGGTTAAGCTTCTCACAAAATAAACTATATGAAAATTTTAAGTTTCAATAACGCCGACGAACTTGCAAGCAGGACTGAAGTCTTGATGCGAGAGTTTTGTGAATTCAAACCTACTCCTCTGCGTGGCTTCTTTCCTACCGGGCGATCGGCAGAGGCGCTGTATTCTAAATTGAGAAGCGATCCGTACTGGCGACATAGGTTTAACGGCATCCAAATAGACGAGTTCGCCCAGCCTGAACAGTTATTTTTAAGCCAATTGCGAAATCAATTGATTTTGCCTTTAGGGCTAGAAGACCAATTTGAAACTATTGATCCGATGTGGACTGAAGCTCAAATGAAAGCACATATTCAAAATGTACTTTCGCATCCAATTGATTTTGCGTTACTGGGGCTAGGCCCGAACGGCCATATCGGATTTCATGAGCCCGGTCGAGGTGATAAAACTTTTTTAGGCGGTCAAGTTGAATTGACAGATCAAAGCTTCAAAAGGGTTCAAGGCGCCACAACTAAAATCGCAAATACCTTTGGTGCGGGCGCTTTTCTAAAAGCAAGTAAAATATGGCTCATCGCAACGGGTGATGAAAAACTAATGGTCTTTAAAAAATTTTTAAAGAGTGAGCCTACTAGTGATATTCCGGCAACCCTTTTGAAGGATCATCCAGACTTTACTTTGCTTACAACATTTCAAGAATAAAATTTCTTGCTCGAACTCAAGCCTATTCATGAGATGAATGATAAATTTTTGGTTTCGATCTAATTGAATTTTGCTACTTGCTATATAGATACTCCAAAATAAAGCGTTCGCGCTTAAAAATTAAAATTTATCTAAAAGGAGCCTCGCATGAAAATCTATTGCCTCTTAATGTTTGCAGCATTTTCCCTAAGTACAAATTTCGCACTTGCTGAGACATGTGCGCCCAAAGTTCCAAATAGTATGTTTGCAAAATTTCAGATGGAGCTTGCAAATTCACAAGATACTTTGAAGCTCTCTGAAATCGTATTGGGACCGAAGGCTTTAACTTACAAAGATCCTTCGATGATCTGGCCTAAATCTACAGTTGGAAAGAACTTTGCTCCAAGTAAATACGGAAGCTTTGATAGTTTTTATACAAAGACCTATTGGAGAATCCAGATTTTGCTGAGCACACAAGGTTCGCAACCAATGGCCAATATTCACTGGGCATCGACTGACGGAGTCTATTTTTACGAAACTTATCTTTGCAAATAGGGCAGTCGAGCATTGGGGGTTTCAATTCTAGAAATCAAATCAGTTTTCGTGGCCGCCGCAGCTGTTAGCCGCGGGGCCGTTTCGGTCTCTGGATAAAGTGTGTAGAGGACTGACTCAGAATCTGTTGCGGCTATCCGAATGCCGGCTGCCGAAGCCTGAAGTCTTCAACATTTTATAACTATAAAGAAGAAAGAAGTTTATTTTGAATCCGAAAAATGGAGGTGGCAGTCAGAGTCGAACTGACTTTCACAGCTTTGCAGGCTGGCCGATGACCGTTCTCGCATGCCACCATTTTTGAAGAATTGATCTTTGGTCAATTTGCCAAATTTAGTCAATATGTAAATCAAATTAACAAAGCTGCCCGCGAAACGCAATCAAAAGCGCTTAGCTTAAAAGTTTCCCTACAAAACCTAAGTCATCAGAAAAACACGTGTTTTTGCACTTATTTAGAGCAAAAAGAAAGCTCCACGCCAGAATCATTAAATGGATCAAGTTTTGAATTGTAACTCCCTATTAAGTGAATCTTAAAATCTGTGGAGATTATCGTATGAAGCTTTATCCATTGCTCAAAACTGCTGGTAAGAGTTCGATATCAGCAAGCTTGTCCATATCTTTAGTCCTTTCTCCACTTTTGGCCTACGGCGACCCCAACACCAATTCTGCTCAAGTGCAAAATGCTCCTGCTGTCGAACAGCCCCAAGTAAGACCTGATGATCCTATCCGCAGAGCCTTAGAAATGGCAATCACAGGGACCGCCAAAACTTCAAGAGAGAGCTTCGATGTGGCAA
Organism: Bdellovibrionales bacterium; assembly: GCA_043739185.1. Taxonomy (GTDB): domain Bacteria; phylum Bdellovibrionota; class Bdellovibrionia; order Bdellovibrionales; family JAMPXM01; genus JAYTQQ01. The sequence continues at coordinate 8,389 of JAYUEN010000038.1, read as the reverse complement.
TGGCATATTTAGATGCTGCCGATAAGAAAAATGCTGAAAAATTCTTACTAAATGGCGCTAGTGCAACGGCTTTGGCGGGGCTACTAAATCCAACTTTAACTCGCAGATTAAGTGATGCCGGAAATCACAGTCACAATACTTGGCTAGACGCCTCTATAACGACTTCAAATATTGAAAATGCGATCAATCAAGCCAAGCAGCAAGCGGCCATTCCAAATTCGACATTCCCAATGGATTTTCCGGGCGCGGTCGGATTGCCTACTCCAACGAATCTAAATCCAGTCAATCCACTTGGAGCTGTGTCAAGTGACGAACAAATCCGAAGACTGATGGACCTCATGAATTCAAATCCTGAATTGAGAACACTACTTTGGCAGACTGCTGAAGAAAGACTTCAAACCAATAGCTTTATCGGTGCGAATCCACCAGCCTATTTACCTGCCGGAGTTAATCCAAACGGCTGGCAAAGTGTTTGCCCACAGGGCTCAATGCTTTGCTCAATTTATGCTGTTTTCAATGCCGGAGGTACCGATTACGCAACGCCAATGGCAATGTTGAAAAATGAATTTTACGGCTTCCCATTAGATGGATTGGCACAAAGAGTAATTCACGAAAGACTCTTGATGACCGAACTTGCCGCATTTTCCGGATCTTTTTTAAAAGCATTTCCCACTATTAGAAGTATGTCATCTCAAACTTATTGGGGCCAGGTTATTCCTGATTGGGGCGCAAATGGAGTCTTGTACTTTGTGCTCTATTCGATGATTGGTCGCATGGCAGCGCTTTACAATTACCCATTAGCTCAAGACGAACAAATGGCCATCTTTTTGTTTCTCGTAGCCGCCACAGGTGCTGCACTTCCTATGGCTATGGCGACAAAGGGACAAGGCTTAGACCCGTCGATGGGCGGCCAACCTGCCTCTGAGCTAAGTCTCGCAAAATTTGGTGGCAAAACCCTTGCTCGTGCTCATATGACCAAAACTTCTTTTTATAATTTAGTCGAAAAGATTCTCGCAAAACATCCCAAATTAGCAGCGAAAATGGAAGCTGGTATAAATTATTTTAAACGAGCAAAATCGACTGTCGTTGCTGAAGAAAAAGAAGAAATTGCTAAATTAAAAAGACTTCGTGATGAGGCAGAAGGAAAGACGACTGCAGATCCAATTGCAGTTGATCCGATTGTTAAAACCTCTCCTCTTGTACGGTTTACTAAGAACGCACTCGGTGATATTATTCCGTCACCATTTCCAGTTCCTGGCCCAGGTCCCCTGCCCGGTCCCGTTCCTCCTGTACCTAATCCAACAAATCCCAAACCAAAGGGCGGTTTTGCACGTCAAATTGCAGCGATGACTGTAAAAGGTTTCGGGCGAGCATTTGCTTATCGAGAATTTGCAATTCTCGTTGGTGTAATTGCCAACGGATTTTTTAGAAATTACTATATCGAACATCGCAGAATGCAAAATGAAAAGTTTAGAGCTTATATGATGGGTGGAAAAAACAAGGCCTTTTTGAAACTCCTCGTTTTATCTCAAAATCCATCTAAATTAGTTTTGAAACCTGTACCAACAATCCCAACGCCGCCAACTACTCCTATAAATCCAGTATTTCCTCCAACTCCTGTACTTACTCCTACGACTCCGGGAAAGGCCGATCCGAATGCTCCGTTTTTTCCTTTCGCAGCACTTTCATCACCGATTATTCAACCGCCTCTTGAGGATAAAATAAATGCCACCGGTTTCGGTGGCCATCCGGCGCAATTCATAATGAATTTTGCGCGAAGCTTACATGTTTGTTCGGTTCAAGACATAAACTCTGCAAATCAAAAGGTTCCGGCAATTAAAGAGTTACTGAATTCAAAACCCTCTTTAGCCAAACTAAATGAATTTGACGATAGTCCGGATGAGTATTCGTACAAAAAAGAATTTTTATATCAAAATATGAAGGACATTGAAGGTTTATTTACCAATAAGGTCATGGAAAATGTTGCCCAAGCAATCAGTGAAGGTGAACTTTCCCCCCAACAGGCTAAAGACATCTTATTGGTTCACGATTGCCGAGGCAGAATGAATGCAGATGTCTATAATGATCTCGTAAAAGATATGGTCAGCTTTGCCAGTTTCTCTGATGCTGATATTTCAAGTTTGAGATCGGCCGATGCCTTTACGCGCTTGAGGATGGGAGAACTCATTGAGCAAGTTCTATATCTAAATGGTCCGCCACGAGACAATGTGAGCGCATATACGCAAAATGTTCAAAAAATTCTCGCAATTGATGGCGACGCATTTATCAATTATTTTAACTACTATGAATCTAAACTCGCCGATAGTTATTTTGTTGCAGATCCATTTAGTCAAACCGGTTTTCGTCTAGAAGGTAAAAAATCCTTGGCTAAGCGTCCCGAAAGCCTAAAATCAGCTAATCCCTATGATCTCACTATAATGGATGAGTGGCGACCAGATGAGCCCCAAGCTCTTCACCCAATTCCGAAACCAATAACCAATGGTACCAACGGCGTTTCAAACTTTCCTTCTGGCGGCGGCATTTTCACACCGGGAGGTGGCGGCCTTGGAAGTGGAAACTTCCCATTTACCGCATCATCGGTGCCTTATCAACGTTAGGACTTAGTATGACGAGGAAGAGATGAAAAATATAATTTGTGCTCTTCTCGTCTTAGCTCTTGAGACTCAGGCCCTTGCAGTAGGGCCCATGTGCACAGAGCTTTTTACGTCTATTAACAATGGTCAAATTGAAGACTCCGTATCAAACGAGCGCCTCAATCAAATTCTTGAAACAAATTCAAGTTTGTTTTTTAGAAAATCAACGGGCCCTATCAAATGGATTAAAGAGCATATCTTCAAAAGAGAGCCTGAGCTTTTACGCTTTGATCTTGATTTATTTAATAGCCGCACTGACTTTTTCCTCTCAAAATTGAAGTCCGGGCATCCCGAATCCCTCGGAGAAAGAATCGGCCCCGAAAATCTTGAAGAATCTCTAGCTTTATTAGAGGCCGCCACACAATTTAATCCAGACACAAAAGGCATCACGAGTATTAAAAGATGGTTGTTGCGAGCTGATACAAGAGAAGCAAAACAAATGGTCAAGCTCTTAAAGTTTAATCCAGCAGAAAGCCCGGTAGCACTTTACACAAAGGTTTCAAGACTCGTAATACTCTCTCACTCTTCTCCTGAAAATATTTCTAAAGCTTTAAATTCAAACCTTTCGGATCGAGCTATTTATCTGATTTCAGCTAGAGCAAAAGCTGCTCTCGTAACTGAATCCTTTGAAGACGCATTAATGAAAATGGGTTTTTCAAACGCCGAGGGCCTTCGTGTCCGAGCAAAGAAATTTTATGAAAACCATCCCAATATTTCATCCTATGCTTTGTTTTCTGCATTGGTAACTGGTCAAATCGCGACATTTGGCACCATGTTTTCTGGACCAAAGGAATTACTTTTGCTTCAAGGTGAAATTCAAAAGCTATCTCGCGAAGAGAAAATTAAATTGCTCAATGGAGATTTTACCAGCGTTCGACCCAATCTCGTCGGCGCGGTTAAACGAGAAGACCAAGTTCGAATGGTTTTGCGTATCATTGGTATTGTCGGGATGATTGCCTTAATTTATTTTTTGCAAGATGAACTGAGACATCAACTTTCTACGACACGCTCGGAAGTAGATCGAAAGAAACTCGAAAACAAAGCTTTTGATGCGGCAATGAAATCTTACCGTGATTCCTTTGACAAAGAACCAAGTGCCAAACAAATAAAACTCATGAGAAAACAAACCCATGAGGACTCCGATGCCATTCTCGAAATTACAGTTGATCCCACTAAATTGACTGAGTGAAGAGATTAAATCGCAGCACAAGCACGTTGCGCCTTTTCAAGCCATTGAAAAGGTGCCACAGTTAAGCTCAACGCCTCGTTCATATGTTGTAAGCGAATGCGCTCAGATTGATCTAAATCTGCGATTGATCTTGCCACCCTTTTAAGTGACAACTTTCTTCGCTCCGAGAGATAATCAATTTTGAAATAATCATCAATCATACTGCTATCCATTTTGTGATTTAAATTTTCTATTGAAAGCTTTGAGTTCGGAATTTCCTGCTTGCGATTTTCAATGCGAAAGTGAATGCATTTCTCGACTTCCTTATAAATCGAATCAATTTTAATTTCTTTTCCTTGATTTTCCCAACATGAGGAAAAAGCCAGAATATGAAAGCGATCCAGGCAAGGTCCATTTAATTTAGTTAGGTAAGATTTCAATTTTGCTTGAGTACACCGACATGCTTTTTGCGAATTCATAGAGAAATCACCGCATTTACAAAGATTAGTGCTTGCAAGTAAAAATACATCCGCCGGAAATTCTAAGAAATTTCCGTTGCGGGCAATTGTGAGCTTTGCATTTTCAAGCGGTTCTCTGAGTGCATCTTGAATTTCACTATGAAACTCCATAAATTCATCCATAATCAGCGTGCCTTTGTGAGCCCTTGTTATCTCACCGGGATGAAGCCTAGATCCGCCTCCAAGAAACGCAATTGTTGAGATACTGTGATGGACATTCACTTCTGGGCGTAAGTTCAAATTGAGCTGGGTTTGCTTTCCAAAGTACTTTTGAATTTTATTGATCTCTCCTTGTTCTGCCTCATCTGGGGCTTTTAACATTTTGGCCGCAGTTGCGATCACGGTGCTCTTGCCACTACCAACAGCTCCTGCCAGCAAACAGGGGTGTTCACCTACGGCCAGTATTTGAATGAGTCTGGCCGCTGATTTTGAAAACATTAAGCTTGGGAGTTTTCTATTATTGTGATTTAAGTTTTCAACTTGCGAGCTCGCAATTTTTTTTGGCGTTTTTAAGTCTTTTAGATTTGCGACTTCAAAGTGATCGCACTTCAAATTTGAATTGGGACCAGTTAAGATTTCATATTTTGAAAGATCTTGAAATTCAGACAAGTCATCAGAAAATCGCAGCACGTCTCCCTTGAGACCAATATGACCGAGAATCAACCACCGATCTTTTGAAGTTCGAACTAGTTTTATCTGCCCGGTTTCTTGCAAAATAGCGGTGGCAATTGCGAGCTCAAGACCTTGATTGTTTTTCTTAAAATGCTGGGGTTTGAGATCCACCAATATCTGCTGGGCCCTGGGCAGCTGAAAACCTTGAGCTTTTATTGCCGACCTAATTTTTGGAATACTCTCTTTTACTAAAATATCCGCCTGGCCCAAAATCGATATCTGAGGCAAGCCCGGCATGAGACTTACTTCAATTTCAAAAACTTCGAGATCAAAGGCGTTTTGCGTAAGCGAAAATATTTTCATATATCATCTCATCTGCAAAACGCAGGAAGCTTTCAAAAGATCTTTTAATTAAATTGAAGAATTTGAGATTCTAATTTCGGATGCTTAAAGTATTTCACCGCCGCCGGTGGCGGTGACAAACTCACTCATCTAACTGAGACAGTGGATGGTGTTTTTCAATCGTATCGGTGAGATTCTTGCTGGTAACACTGGTATAAACTTGCGTCGTTTGAATGCTCGCATGCCCCAGCAATAGCTGAATCGAACGTAAATCTGCACCTGATTCAAGCAATGCTGTCGCACAGCCGTGGCGAAAGCGATGTGGACTCACCGGCTCATCAAAACCAGCTTTTGCTGACCACGCCGCCAACCAACGCCAAATATCAACGCGTGAGGGCCTATGACCCCGATCATTTATCAAAATTGATGGAGTTGATTCTTTTAACAATTGAGGTCTGGTTTCTTTCAAATATTTTTTAAGCTCAAGACTTAAGACTTCTGTTACGGGAATGATACGCTCTTTGTTTCCCTTGCCGAGAACCACTAGCCAATTTTCAATTTCATGATAATTTTGAAGCGATAGTCCAATCAGCTCAGTCACGCGACAGCCAAGTCCATACAATAATAAAAGTGTGATCTGATTGCGTGAAGTCCTAGCCTCATCATCATTTTGACAAGCCTTAAAAAGCCTCTCAAATTCGCTTAAAGAAAGCGGCCTCGGCAATGCGACCTTCACCCTAGGTGCGCGCAGCTCCTTAAGTAAGGGTACTTGCGCTCCATTCAGCTGACAGAACTTAAAGTAGGTTCGCACACTTGAAATCACCCGAGCCTGGGACCTCACTGATAGGCCTTGAGCCTTCATAAAATTATAAAAACCTGAAAGCTCTTTAGATTTAGAATAAAACTTCTCAAAGAGATCAAGGTCTCGACGATACGCCAAGATGGTATTTCGCGACCTGCCGCGAACTAGTTCAAGATCTTCAAAAAATGGAATCATTAACTCAAGTGCCATAGCCCATTAGCGCTAAAAATATTATGAAACGCAAGTTGTTTTAATGTCTGCCAGGCAATGACTTAATATGACCAAAAGAAAAGTCCGCTTTCGGCGGACCTTCAAAACTTTCAATTTAAAATTATGCGCATTGTTACCAAAATGTAGCAGGTACCTTTTGGCGGTTTTAATTCAGGAAGTAGTTGCCCGTTGGGAGGTAACACGCGCCACTGCCTACTCCGACGCCGATTCCGCCGGCACTAATCACCTGAATATTGCCCATTAAGTGATAGGCAAAACTTTGACCGGTTGAGGATGTAACATTGGCTCCGGTTGCATTGAGAATATTGCCAAAGCTAACAGTCAAACTACTGGTACCTGTCGCATTGACAGTGCCTACTAAGTCATTTGCTCCATAGTAATTATAATTCATTGCGCCCGCATTGCTTGTGAAACTATATGAAGTTTGTCCTGAACAACCATAGCCTTGCAATACGTTGATGACTCCGGTCACGACGACGGGACCTACGTAAGTTCCTGTGCCTCCGAGTCCGCCAACTCCAACTCCCGAAGCCGAATTGATTTGCACCATGACTTCAAAGCCTGGATATTTTCCGATGGCACAAGCAATAAAGTTATTTGTGCCCGAAGTGCCTCCGCAGTTGGCGGCATTAAAGGTGCCGATGCCGACTCCAATTGGAATTGGTACCGGAGTAGGAGCTGAACTTCCACCATTACCTCCAGGGCAAGCTATCAAAATTTGACTTACGACTGCTAAAGTGAAAACTAAGCTGAAACTCTTGAGCCATCCTTGTTTTTTTTCGTTTGAAGTTGTCATATAAAATCTCCGGTTAAATAATTTACTTATATAATTTTAAAATCAATTTCCCATCGCTGCTGCTTGGCTGAGCCCTTCGAAAGTTCCGAGTACGGCATAAGCCGGACGACCCTGGCCTGCATTATTTGGATAAAGGCTCGACATTGTATCGGGCATTGATCCATCAGCAAAAGAAGTTAAGAAAGTGCGGCAGTCATAGGGAGCCGTATTTGCTCCACCTACTGGATTGATTTGCCAGCACATACGAAGCGGGCCTTGCACTCCAGTTTGTCCGAAATTTTGATAATAAACTTTGCCACCAAGTTTTCCGATCGAACCATCACCTGTTGCCGTTGTGTGATCGATAACGACTACTATAGCGCCATAAAGATCTTGAAAAAAGCCATGCCACTGAGTTGAGTTCAACCAAACATTGTACTCAGCATTGCTGGTACTAGTATAAGATGGATGAGTTGTTGAAAGAGCTGCCGAATGCGAACCGCGATTATCTGAGAATGAAATGGTTGTAGTTCCGGCATAACCTGCACCTGAATTCGAGACACTCATTGATAATTGAATATTAGTTGGATTTGAAACGCCGCCTGATTTAAAAAACATTCCACTGAGAGCACCTGCACTTGCAACCAAGGGAACGGTATTTGTTCCGGCGCCTGGAGTTGATCCTGGTGGTGTCGGAATTGTTCCCGGAGGAAGATTCGTAGTTGGAATGATTTGATTGGTATTATTAATTGGAGTGTCGTTTCCGCCTTGAGCGCAAGAAGTAAGTAGAGCTGCGGCGACCGCAAGACCTACAAAGTTTAAAATGTTCTCTCTTAGCATTTGTTTCATATTCGTTTTCATAAAATCCCCAGTCTGTTTCTAAAACCACCCGAGCACTTACTAACTAGATATGCCAGCAGCATGCCGAAGCACTATAGATGGGCTAAATATAGGTGATGCTTGAATAATTTAAAAAATGTCTCATTTTAATACAGATGTTATTTAAAAAACATGTGCCGAATATGAGCCAAATCAAGATTTTATATTGAACTCAACGGAAAGACATAAAGACACGTGTATTCATATACTTATGAATATTCTATGGAGCAAATAACCGCAACTTATAGGTGGCCGGAGCTCAAGTCTAATATAAGCATACTAAGATGTACTAAGCTTAGACAGTACCTAGGCCCAATCCTTTTTTTGTTGGTCCAGCTACGTAGTGGCAATGGATTGGAGATAGTTGGAGTGCGTGAGGTAGCCACATTTCTGCATAATCTTAAGAGC
>JAYUEN010000037.1:0-7584 GCA_043739185.1 Bdellovibrionales bacterium | reverse complement strand
TCGGCCAGCTGAAGACAAAAATTCCTATATATTTTGGTGTCAATGCGGATGCTAGTGTTGAAGCAGAGTTTAGCAGACAATTTGATGATCCTTGTCTTGCAAATCGTTTGGATGCACGTTACGGCGAAAATGAAGTCCCGTTTAAAGCCGAGACGGTACTTAATAAATTAAAAATCGGTGATTACTTTACTATGAAAACGCATTGGGCGTTGGCTCCAGGAATGGGTGTTAGCAAGGGCCTCGTTTTGACTGTTTCTGCTGGCGGTCATGAAATAATGTCGGGTGATTTTCAGTTTCATTTTTTAAAAGAGAGTGAAACAAAGGTGCGCATTAAAGTTGTTGGATTGAAATCGGCAGGGCATGGCTGGACCGCTCTCAATGTCGGACTTTTCAAAGGAAGAAATTTTGTTCCGGTAGGCATTATCAACGGACAGCTTCATCGTATAATGGATAATATTTTTGATTTAAGTTTTATGCACGAGGCTGATAACGTCATCATGACCGAAATGATTGTCGACCTAAGCGATGAGGCAACCCGCAAAGCCTATGATCAGATGCTGGCTTTTACCACAGAAAATCAAGAGGCCTTCAATGATTTATTGCATGTCGAAACTCTCAAAGTATTGAAACAAGATTTCAATCAGCAGGTGGCGGCCCACTTAAAGCCGGGAGTATTTATCAATTTAGATCCTCTGCATTCACTTGCGCGGAAACATAGTCCATTTGTGACCGAGAGTTTTCGCAGTACCGATTTGATTGATGCCGATCGTGCGCCTAAGATGGCCGGTCTTAACTTTGTGGCAGGCGGTTGCGGAACTGCAGAATCAGAACATCACAAAATTGCGGTTTTAAATGCAAATGATAAAGAGCGCAATTTTCAGATAGATTCATTTCATAGCAAATCGGAACTCGTAAGTGATCTCAATTATAAAGGCGAAATCAGCGATCAGTCGCTGCATCTTTTGTGTTCATCGGACTCGCAATTTAAACGAAATTCCTATGTAGAGCTTGTGGCCAATGTGGAACTCAGAAAAAAAATATTTATGCCAGATGATCTTGCTCAGGTCAAAAGAGTTGCCATGCGCTCGATGCCAGCAAATATTTATGAGCAAATCCAAAATGAGATTTCAGCTCACTGGAAGAATTTTGATCGTGAACACAAAAAGGTCCATTCCTTATTGCAGGTTGCTTTGCATGAAAATGCACTAAAAGCGTTGCCGCAAATAAATGAGGGAGATTTAAAGCAAGCATTTGAAGACTATCTTAAAAGTGTCGATTTATCCGGTGATGAAATCTTCAAAGTTCTTTTAAGTGGCGAGGCGATCACTGAGTATTGGGCTATGGCAGCGCCTGAGCAAAATCGCTATGCGCGTAGTCGTCTGGCTTGGGACATAAAGGAAATTGTAACTTTGCTTACCAAAGCAATGGATCAGTCCATGAGCCTTGATTCGAGAGCCGATGCCTTTTCGGCCTTGCAAAATATTTCTCTGTTTATACATGTGGGCTCAGGCTTTATGCTTTCGCTTTTGCCGCAAGATCAGCTTAAAAATTTAATTAAAATTAATTTTGTTTTAGAAGATTCAGAAGGTAGCCGAGCGGTTTTGGTTTTTGGAGACAAGCCGATCAATCCTCTTTATGTTGAGGTCTTAAAAATTCAAAGTATTTTAAATGACTCTGGCAAGGATCTTAAGCTTGAAGGTATAAAGTTGGTGACTCTGCCCGGAGCGCAAACAAATCCAGGCAGTTTGACGGCTCCAGAAATAACCGCAAAGTAAGCCGCATCTTATTTCTTTTTTTCATCTCGCAGTTTTTGAGCTTCGGGACCCCAACCAGAAATCACTTCAACCTTTCGGCGGCTGACCCAAAATAAAAAACTAGCAGACAAAATGAGCTGACCAATACTTAAGACTTGTCCGCGCGTAATTCCCAAATGTGAGAATTCTTGAGCTGCAATATGCGCATCGGGCATGCGAAAGTTTTCGCCAATGATGCGGACTACTGAATAAAGAGTTAAAAACAAAGCACCAACCACACCGGGCTTTCTGGGCTTTTTCCAGAAAAGAAAAAGCACAACAAAGAGAAAGACACCTTCAAGTAAAGCTTCGTAAAGTTGTGAGGGATGCCTTGGTGGTAAGATCTGCGCAAGTGCTTCGGTAACTACCGTATTGTGTTTTTGAACTTCGAGAATAAGGCGCTCGACTACAGCTTGAACCTGAGAGCTTGCTTGAGAATTGACGCGAAATTGATTGATCCATTCGTTCCATTGATCAGGAGCAATTCCGATTTTGATGGCCGCGTCCTTTATCGACGCTAGTTTTTCGGGCTCATATCCTAGCCAGCGATGCATATCCGTAGGAAATTTAACCGCCCAAGGTAGAGTGGGTGAAGCTTCTCGACCCATCAATTCGCCATTAACGAAATTGGCGATACGACCACAGAAAATTCCGATTGTACCGCCAATGCAAGTGAGATCACCGAGGTGAAGCCAATCGAGTTTGAATTTTCGCGCAAATAAATACGAGGCGAACATCAGTCCCATGATGCCACCGTGTGAGGCCATTCCACCTTCCCAAACAGCAATGGCGGACCAAAAATGATCAGTTTGAATGCCCAGTTGTGTACCGGGAATCATGAGCGACAAATGTGCTTTGAAACTCGTGAGCAAATCAGGGGAGTAGAAAAAAACATATCCGAGTCGTCCGCCGATCATGACCCCGAGTACGCAGTAGGTGACAAAGTCCGTGACCTTTTCAACGTCAAGAGTTTTACGTCCCCTGTTTGCCATAAAAATCATAATGGCGGCACCGGCCAAAAAGCCTGTCATATAGGCCATGCCGTACCACCTTAAACCGAAATTATCTCCGAGCTGTATAATGAAGGGATTGAGATTGTGAACCCAGACGTTTGGTGACATTGATGTTTCTCCTCTAAAGAGTCCATCTATGACTCTTATCCAAAATAAAAAGAAATTCAAACTAGAATAATGGCTCGGCCAGATTGAATGCAGACGCATGGCGTTTAGTATGCCGAAAGCTTGAGATTTTTGCTAAGATCAAGGGGTTTCATAATTGAAAATATGAGCCTCGACAAGAGGAACTTTTGTTTTCATACCTTGAGCTAAAAATGGGAGATCAAGCTTGGAGAAATTTACTTACATTAATCAAAGTAATGTCGCATATATTGAAGACCAATACCAAAATTTTCTCAAAAGTCCGGATTCTGTCGATGCCAATTGGCGCTTGTTTTTTGAAGGTATTGAATTTGCAAAAAGTAATCCTTTGGCCGAGAGCGCTCAGACAGCAGTCTTTTCAAATTCTGAACTTGGAGTCTTCAATCTGATCAGGGCCTACCGGGACTACGGACACTTTGAAGCCAACTTGAATCCACTTGCCAGTGGTCCTAAAGCTTTTCAAGAATTATCTTTTCATAGTTTTGGCCTCACTGAAGCAGATCAAGAAAAAAGCTTTCAAATTGGCTCTCTCATCGGGATGCCCAATGCAAAGTTAAAAGATATTATTCTTATGCTTCGCTCGTTTTACTGCCAGACTCTAAGTGTACAAGTGCATGATGCTATGCCAATGGTACGTGATTGGTTTTTTAAAGAATTTGAAAAAACTCCTGCGGAGCTAGCGAAAGGTGAAAAAATTGAAATTCACAATCAACTTGTTAAAACCGAATCATTTGAGAAATTCATTCACACCCGCTACGTTGGTAAAAAACGCTTTTCAATTGAAGGCGGCGATAGTCTCATTCCGATGCTTGAGAAGTTTGTAACGAGTGGGACACCACTCGGGACAGAAGAGCTCGTTATAGGGATGGCCCATCGAGGTCGAGTGAATGTTTTGGTTAATTTTATGGGCAAAGAATTGCCCTCTATTTTCGCCGAATTTGAAGGAATTCGCGACGAGAGTAATAATTTTTTTGATGGAGACGTTAAATACCATTTGGGGTTTTCATCCGATAAACAGACCTCCTCTGGCAACTGTCATATTTCGCTCGCATTTAACCCCTCTCACCTAGAGGCGGTCAATCCGGTGGTACTCGGTATGGTTCGGGCGAAACAGCGCCGAAGAAAAGACACCACCTCTCGAAAAAAAGTGATTCCTATTTTAATTCATGGTGATGGCGCTATGATTGGGCAAGGAGTTGTTGCAGAAACCTTTACCATGAGCGGTTTGAAGGGCTATACTGTCGGCGGGACTATACATATTTGTATAGACAATCAAGTCGCCTTTACGGCCAATCCCGAGAACGAAAGAAGTTCTCCGTATTCGTCGGATATCGCAAAAATCATTCAGACCCCTGTCATTCATGTCAATGGTGACGATGTTGAGGCCTGTGTGCGAGCCGCAGACATTGCCATGCGTTTTCGACAGGAGTTCAAGCGTGATGTCGTGATCAATGTCGTTTGCTATCGTAGATTTGGCCATAATGAGGGTGACGAACCCATGTTCACGCAACCCTTGATGTATGAAAAAATTAAGAAACATCCAACGGCCCTTGAGATTTATACGCGTAAACTTGAAACCGAAAAAGTCATCACCCATGATGAAAGTGATCAGGTTTTTAAATTGCGAATTGATGAGCTGCAAAAAATATTAGATCAAACAAGAAAGCAACATCCCCAAATGAAGCCACTGGTATTTGATGGACTCTGGAAGGGATTTCGGCGAGCCGATCAGTCTGATTTTGAAAAATCAATTGATACCAAAACAGATTTGGCGACACTTAAAAAAATAACAGAACTACTCACGCATGTGCCTGAGAATTTTAATTTAAACTCAAAGGTGCAAAAGCTTTTAGATAGCCGGGCTAAAATGATGGAGGCAGAAGGCGCCATCGATTGGGGAATGGGTGAGCTCCTTTCTTATGGCTCGCTTTTGGTTGAAGGAACCTCGGTGAGGCTTTCAGGCCAAGATTGCATTCGCGGCACATTTACTCATCGCCACTCGGCCTACTATGATCAAAAAACCGGCGAGAAATTTTCTCCTTTGACTCAGATTCGCCCTGATGATGTTGAGTTTTGCGTTTACGATTCACCACTATCCGAATATGCCGTCATGGGATTTGAGTACGGAAATTCAAGTACGGACCCTACCTTTCTTACGATCTGGGAAGCGCAATTCGGCGACTTCGTCAATGGAGCGCAAATCATTTTAGATCAATTCATCTCAAGTGCTGAGCAGAAGTGGCAGCGTATGAGTGGTCTTGTTTTACTGCTTCCGCATGGATATGAGGGGCAAGGGCCAGAGCATTCGAGCGCTAGACTTGAACGCTTTTTGCAAATGTGCGCGCAAGAAAATTTTCAAGTTTGTAATTTGACAACACCTGCGCAACTCTTTCATGTATTACGTAGACAAATGAAAAGAGATATTCGAAAGCCCCTTATAATTATGTCGCCGAAGTCTTTGCTCAGACATCCGTTAGTGGTATCAAAAATTAAAGATTTAACTGAGGGCACTTTTAACGAAGTATTAAATGATTTGTTTGTTAAAGCCAAAGATGTTGAGAGTGCAATTCTGTGCACAGGTAAAGTTTATTATGACTTATTGGCCGCTAAAGAAAAGACCGAGGGCCAAGAAAAAATTGCTTTGATTCGTGTTGAACAATTGTATCCTTTTCCTGTGCATAAGTTGGCCCCATTGTTTAAATCCTATTCCAAACTTAAAAGATTAATTTGGTGCCAAGAGGAGCCCAAAAATATGGGCGCTTGGACATTTATGCAGCCAAGATTAAGTGAAGTACTTGCAGGTCTTGATCTTACGGGTGTTAGTCTCAGTTATGCAGGTCGTACCGAGCGAGCTTCGCCGGCTACAGGCAACGAAAAGGTTCATTTGTATGAACAGGCAGGCCTTGTGCAAAGTGCTTATGAGCAGGCGCAAGGAAAAACCACCAAAACATCTCAAATCAGGAGTGCGAAATGAAAGCCGAAATTAAAATACCAGCAGTAGGTGAAAGCATCAATGAAGCAACCATTGGTGAATGGACCAAAAAATCGGGTGAATATGTCAATCGCGATGAAGTGATTTTGCTTCTTGAAACTGACAAAGCCAATGTTGAAGTGGTCGCACCAAGTGATGGCGTGATCACGATCAGCACCAAGGCCGGTGATGTGGTAAAAATCGGCGCCGTGGTTGCAGTCATTGATACGGAAGGTGTGGCGACAGCAGGTCAGCCAGCACCTAAGAATTCAACTTCAGCTAAAGGTTTTGTTTCCGAAAATGCTGGGAATCAAGCCGTCGCTGCTTCAGGTACTAAAGCGAATGCGGATTTGCAAAGTGTTCTCAGCCCAGCCGTTCGCAGAGTCGTTGATGAAAAAGGCATAGACCCAAATAGTGTTTCCGGAACTGGACGCGGAGGAAGGCTTACAAAATCCGATGTTGAAAGTGCCGTTGCCGCAACTCCAGGAACTGGACTGGGAGCAACGAGCGCAAATATATCACCAACTGCAAAGTCAGCTCCTACGGCCTATCCAGTGAAGCTAAAAGCCAGCGGCGCGCACGAAATCAAACGCACACCTATGACCAGTATTCGCAAGCGCACGGCAGAGCGCCTGGTGGCGGCTCAACATACGGCAGCCATTCTTACGACCTTTAATGAAGTCGATATGACAGCCATTTTAGAACTGCGAGAAAAATACAAAGATCGCTACAAAGAAAAGTACAATGTCTCTTTGGGATTTATGGGATTTTTCGTGAAAGCGTCAATCGAAGCCTTGAAAAATTGTCCGCCAGCCAATGGTAGCATTGAAGGCACAGATGTATTGATTAAAAATTTTTATAATATTGGCGTTGCTGTAGGAACCGAAAAAGGTTTAGTTGTTCCGGTTTTAAAAGATGCCGATCAAATGTCATTAGCAGAAATTGAACTCGCCATTAAGTATTATGCAGTAAAAGCCAAAGAGGGAAAAATTTCAATTGATGATTTATCAAATGGTACCTTCACCATCTCAAATGGCGGCACTTACGGTTCCTTGATGTCGACGCCAATTCTCAATGCGCCTCAAAGTGCCATTCTCGGAATGCATAAAATTGAAGATCGGGCAGTCGTTATCAATAAACAAATTGTCATACGACCGATGATGTATCTTGCGCTATCATATGATCATCGTATGATTGACGGCAAAGAAGCGGTGACCTTTTTAGTGAAGATAAAAGAATGTTTAGAAGATCCAACTCGAATTTTATTGGAAATATAAAAAATGGCAGATCTCAACTTTGATTTGGTAATTATTGGTAGCGGACCTGGTGGGTATACTGGCGCCATTCGTGCAGCCCAATTGGGACTTAAAACGGCAGTCGTAGAAAAAGATTCGACTCTGGGTGGGACTTGTTTGAATGTCGGCTGCATTCCGTCAAAGGCATTACTTGAATCAAGTGAGCACTATGTTCAGGCTCAGCATGAATTTGCAGAACACGGAATTAAGCTCACAAAAGTTGAGCTCGATCTGAAACAAATGCTTTTGCGTAAAGAGAAAATTGTAAAATCCCTGACCGAGGGGATTAAATATTTGTTCGGAAAAAACAAAATAACTTCATTTGAAGGAACAGGATCTTTAAAATCTACCACTGAAGTCGAAGTGAA
>JAYUEN010000036.1:0-2525 GCA_043739185.1 Bdellovibrionales bacterium | reverse complement strand
TAAACTTTTATTCTTTGGCTTTTCGGATTCAGATATCAACTCCCTTTCAGCCTGAAGTTGTCTATAGAGCTCTGCATGATGAGAAAGTCTTTGCTTCAATTCAAAATTGAAAGATGGGTCGGCTGATACCAAATAAAGATCGCGATAAATTTGAAATATTCCTTGAAAATTGTCGCCGACCTTAAGGCTTTGGTCAGAGTTTTGTTCGGAAATTAATTTAGCAAATTCTTCGTTGGAATCTAAATCTTGCAACCACTGTCTCACCTTATTTTTATAAACTTCTTCAAACATTGGCATTGCAACTCTGAATGACTTCATATTATTGAGTTCAAGAATCAACCACTCCAATTCCTTCTTTAAAACCGCATGATCGACCTTATGTTCAAAGGGGTGGCGAATGTGTCTGACCAGTGAAATCGGTTGCTCTTCTGCTAGCCCATAGATCACACGATTTAATTCTGCATGTCTTCCTTCACCGGCATAGCCGGCACTCAAATTTTCAATCAAGCCCTTTAGCACTGCAGCTTCGTCTGAAGGAAGTACCTTTAAGGTTTTCAATGCCAAATTTATTTTGCTTTCCCAATACCTTTCATTTCCAAATGAACTTTCTGAAAGTCTCGCTAAAATTTGTTCGCGCGGAGACAGCTTTTCGATATCCTGAAAAAGCGCCCGACAAGCAGGAACCTCTGCTGAAAGATTTTGAACAAATACCAAACACATTAGTCCGATCAAAATAATTTTCATTGCTTAGCCTCACAAAGAAAAAATACTCTCTACTTATCAGCCCGTAATAGAGAATAATCATTGCAAGCTAAGGCCCAAGCCCAGCTTGCACCTATTAAATTGGGCCTATACGCCTTTGTCGAATCTTTGGTCGATTTTAAGTATCATGGCGTATATTGGTCTCTTTCTTCTTTTTGTTGGTCTAGTTTTAACTCTTAGAATTCAAAGCAGTTTTAACGGCAGCAGCGGCAGTCAACCGCCTGCCAGTTTCGGTTTCTGGGATCCGCCTTAGCTTTGCCCAGTTTCTGGACTTTTTTGCCCGCCTCAGCAATGAGACGATGACCTGAATTCGGAGGTTTTATGAAATACTTTTTTATGATTTTCATTTTTGCTCCACTGTCTTGCTTGGCCGAAATGCCATGTAAAAATATCGAAAAATATCAAATGGCCTTATCTGTTCACGCCTCTAATTGGTCTAATGCAATTAGCACTCGCACTCCAAATGGTGGAACCTACAAATACAAAGAAATTCTATGCAAAGAAAAATGTGAAATTATTGAAAGCAAAAGAAGCTTTATGAAGTTTGAGCCAGGTCATCCAGACGCAAATAAAGAGGGCTATGTTGAGTATCCCGATATTTCAAAAGAAAAGGAGCGCACCGCCATTGCCGCCTATGCAAGAGCTTTACAGGCACTTTCTCATCAATGCAAAGATAAGATTAGTTTTGTTGATACCAGCTCCTCATTTGTTGCCGAATATAAATCAGGATTTGTAATCAGTGATATTTTTAATTTTGATGCTCAGGCCAAATTGATCTCATGGGTTCGAGAAAGTGCCACTGGCGCTTCGCAAATATTAAATTTCTAGTTGTTTTCGAAAGATGTGGTTGAAGGCAAAATATGCTATCATGGCCAGATTCCCAAAGATTTAAAACTTATCTCCTTTTGAATCTGATTCTGTTTTCTCTCTTTGGTCTTATTTATTTTTCTACTAATGCCTATGCCACTTCGCAAACTCAACTCTATCATCTGTGGCTCCCATTTGAACTTCAAATCCCGCTCATTCCCGAATTCATTCTTATCTATTGTAGTGTCAACTTCTTAACTATCTTACCGCTTTTTGCTCTCAATTCGGACCAACTCAAGCGTATGGGCAGAGCCATTGCGATGGCTTTTGTAATTGCAGGAATTATTTTTTATTTTTTCCCAGCGCCAGTTGGATTTATTCGCAACCTTGAAATGGCTCGGTTTAATATCATTTTCAAAGGACTCTATTTTCTCGATGAAAGCACCAATACCTTTCCCTCCCTTCACATTGGATTAAGCTTCATCGTTACTCGCATTATGGTTTATGAGTGTCATAACTTAAAACCACTTTGGCTATGGTTTTTCTTAATTAGTTTGAGCGTCCTCTTTACCCACCAACACCATCTGATCGACATTTTTGGCGGTATTCTCCTAGGAGAAATCTGTATTCGCAGCTTTTATTTTCAAAAAAAGTCATTTATTGCCGCCCGTGAGTGAATCTTTGCCAGCACGCGCAAGCTGTTGTGCGCAGAAATAAAATCAATTAACAATCTTTGAGAGGTAATCAATATGAAATACTTTTTAAAGCATCTGCTTTGTCTTTTAATAATTGTATTGTCTGCTCAAGCTTCGTTCGGCTTTAGCCTTGGCTGCGCAAGCCCTTCTGGAGAAAGTTTATTTTGGCAAATGGGTGCTGAGAAAGTATCCCTTTCTTATAGCAATAGTCGCGGGCCAGAATTTACTCCAATTGAAGACGGCCCGGTACGCTCAGCTTCT
>JAYUEN010000035.1:0-7605 GCA_043739185.1 Bdellovibrionales bacterium | reverse complement strand
CTTGGCGACGGGCTCGGCGATGGATCCGCAGGACTTGGTGACGGGCTCGGCGATGGATCCGCAGGACTTGGCGACGGGCTCGGCGATGGGTCCGCAGGACTTGGTGACGGCGACGGGCTCGGCGATGGATCCGCAGGACTTGGCGACGGCGACGGGCTCGGCGATGGACCAGCGCCCGTTGGGTCACAACTTCCACTTGGTGACGGCGACGGTGCAGGACTTGGACCTGGCCCTGGACTTGGTGCTGGTAACGGACTTGGACTTGGAGCAGGACTTGGATACGGCCCAGGTATTACCAATGTTGGAGATGGAGATGGTGCTGGAGACGGACTTGGACTTGGAGATGGACTTGGAGAAGGACTTGGAGACGGACTTGGTCCCGGGCCAGGCGCTGGAGCTGGAGCTGGTGTTGGCGCAGGTGCAGGAGCAGGACCTGGTGTCGGGCTTGGCGACGGACTCGGTGTCGGGCTAGGTGATGGCCCCGGTGTCGGCATCGGGCTTGGAGCCGGCATCGGAGCTGGTGCTGGTGCAGGCGTCGGTGCTGGTGATGGTCCCGGTGCCGGTAAAGGACTAGGAGCTGGTGCTGGTGCAGGACTTGGTGCCGGCGCTGGTGCTGGTGTTGGCGCAGGGCCGGGTGGAGTGGTTTTATTCTTGTCTTGCCCAATTGTCACTGTAGCCATCTTCCAGACTACGTCCTTGTGAGTTTCCTTTTCAGTGTTTGCCATTTTTTATTCCTATTTTAAGTTGATAAAACTAATTTTAATTTACTAATTATTGAATGCGACATTAGGAAGGACTTTGAATCTTTGCAGAGCCACATAAGGCTCAGAGTGAAACCAAAAAACCGCCGCATTCCTCTCTGAAACCAAATTGGTTGAATACGCATGCCACGACGCAGGGCTGCATTCGAAAGCAACCAAATTATTATTAATTGGAGGCGACTTAAGAAACACGGAGTCAGGGTTAACTGATTTAAAAAAAGCAGTTTCTCCTCCCTCACCCGATTTCCATTCTTTATTGCCAAAATAATAAAGAATAGCCAAGGATCGGAAACATTTCATAATCTCGGGCCTAGTGTCATATCCATATTGGTATTGGCAACCGTCCGCAAAGGGATTCATACCTTCGGCATTGGGTCGCCAAGGAAAATTACAAAAATGATAATCATTGTGCACCCATCCTGATGGACTGTTTATTTTATGATGATGAACTGAACCAATAATATGGGGGGACAATGGAAAGCTTAAAATGTTCTGAAAAAAATCAAAGAAGATTTTGGAATAAAAAATACTAAACGGACCAATCTGATCAGGTGAAAACCGATGTATATAAGCACCATAACGATTAGGCACTCCGTCAGTTTTGATTGTCGCCTCACTACGTCCAAAACGATCGTGGGCCATCTTATCAGCAAGGCCAAGCTGAAGCTTCTTGTTGAGCTCTTCGCAAAGGAGTGAATAAATTTCTTCTGAGAAAAAATTTTCAAACATATACATTGAAAAGGGTTCCGTACTTTTATGCTTTAATTTAGCCGTAATCGGATTGATAAATATTTTTTCATTTGGCTCCAACTTCTCATGTCGAATGTCATGGACTGTATTAGTCTGCATAAAAGGCCTCTCTAAGAAAAAACGAGCTTTCTTTGTGAAAAATCTCTAACTGGCCGTTTGATTTTAGTTAGTTGGACTAAAGTTAAGCAAACAAAAAAATACTATTCAATGATTTAATTAGTCACCTGAGCTCGACCAAGGGCGAGTCGCCCAACTTCATTCGAAACTATTTATACGACTGCTTAAAATTTAATCTTAACTGAGAAAAACAAAACTTCAGATAAATGATAAAAAAAACGAATGTCATTTGCAGTATTCTATTAAAATTGTAATAGATACTGGTGAGAGACTAATTTTTGTGGAGCCCTATGAAAGCACTTGTCATTGGTGGAAATCGCTTTTTTGGTTTGAGGCTAGTTAAACTTTTGGCAGAAAAGGGCCATGAGGTGACTGTTTTCAATCGCGGAAACTTCCCTATTAATGCACATGGACTTCCTATTCGAAATGTCATCGGCGACCGAAATAACCCTCAGGCTTTGACCAGTATTTTAAAGGAGAAGTGGGATGTTGTTTACGATCAAGTTTGTTTCGAAGCCCCTCAAGCGCTCCAACTATCTGAACTGCTAAAAGGCCAAACCGAGAGATTGATTTTTACTTCATCGCAGGCAGTATACCCCACTGCTCAACTGCATCTGGGTGAATCACAGTTTGATCCTTTCAAATTTTCATACAATAGCGTTGCGAACTGCCAAACCCATTATGGGGAGGCCAAACGTCAATGTGAGGCAGTATATGCACGGATGTTTCCGCAAAATTCGGTTTTCGTTCGTTTCCCGTTTGTGGTGGGCCCCGATGACTACACAGAAAGGTTACACTGGCATGTTCGGGCGATAAAAGCTGGTGCGCCAATTTTCTTTCCTAGTTTGGACGCTCAAGTGTCCTTTATACACTCAGCCGATGCGGCTCAAGTTTTGTCTTTTGTGGGCGAAGCTCCAATATCAGGTCCGGTGAATGCCTCGGCACCAGACTGCACCACTTTTGGCGACATCGTAAAAAAAATTGAATCGATTTGTGGAAAATCAGCCATTCTTGCTGACTCAGAAGGTCAAGGGCAGCTTTCGGTTTTTGGATGGCGACATTCCTGCTCTATGAGTGTGGAGAGGCTCGCATCTTTTGGCCACCAAATTCCTCCCTTAAAGAATTGGTTAGGTGAACTGATTGAAATCATTTCATCGAATTAAACATGCCCCTAGATTCCTTAAATATTATTGCGACACCAAGCCACGATTCTTGCAAAAGGCTTGGCTTTAACGAATACTTTTAGTGGACTGTCACACAACTAGAGATGGGAATGCCGGAATAATTATGACAATCAGATTCATCGCGCATGCCGGATTTGAAGTTTTTTCCAAAGGTCTAAGCCTTATGATAGACCCCTGGTTTACTAGCAGTTCCTTCGAGATGCCTATAATCGAAGGCATTCTGCCGGGAGCGAAAACGATCGACTTTCAGATTCCAGAAAGTCACGATAAAGTATCTGAATTTAAGCCCGACGCGATTTTCCTTTCACACTATCATACGCATCACTCGCCCATGGTTGATGTAATCCAATTGGCGACAAAAAAACCAAATTGCTTAATCGCGGGACCGAGCCCCAAAAACGAACTCATCGGAGCCATATCTGACCGGATTAAATCTCTTGCCCCACAAGCAAAACTAGAATTTTTTTCACATAGAAAAAAAATATCACTAGAACACTTTGTTATTGAGGCTTTTGAGCATCCAGCAAAAGGACACCTCGGTTGGATTATCGAGGGCGAAGGCCAAAAAATTATTCATTTGGCAGATGCGATCGTCAATTCAGATTTCAATGATCGTCGCTTGGACTCCTCATGGGATTTCCTGAAAGATTTACGTCCGGACCTTCTGCTGTTAAGTGCAGGGGGCAATGTGACCAAGGGCCTATACAACGGCAAAGCTTACCTCCAAGAGCATTCAATCCTTTCCCCTTTCGAAGCCGCCAGATTGACAGAGTTCATCATGCCAAAATCAGTGGGAGTAATGGGAGTTTTTCACCATAGCATTTGGAAGAGCCGGGCTGAATTCGCTTTACCCTCTTCGATCGCCGAGGAGCAATTCACCTGGGCGGCTAACATCCTTTGTCCTTCGGTGCATGTAATACCTTTAAGACCTGGATACAGCATTGATTTAAACAAGGCCGAATTGACCATCACACCATCGAAGAAATCAGGTGCTTGAGTTGATCAAGTATTAGACTATGAATACAAGCGATATTATCACAATTGTATTTTGTTGTTGTTATGTGGTCTTTGCTTTTAGTTGGGATTCGCCTCTGCCTGTACTAGCCAGCCAACGCATCAGAAGTCGGCTGAACGCCTTCGTTCAGTGGATAGGATTCGACCATTCCTGGAAGATGTTTGCGCATGATGAATTCACCTCCATTTCAAATCGTGAAGTTTTTTTGGTCGCAGGCGACAAGAAAGTGCCCGCAGAAATACCTCCTGTTTTCGAATTCAAAAGATGGCTTTGGAATATGGGAAGCAATCATCACCGCGTGCTTCTTTCTTCATTTTTGGAATGGGTAGCGAAAAATCAAAGTCCCCATCTCAAATTCGATAGCGTTGAATTAGTTGAAACCTTGATTCAACGACACCCAAATTTGTCGCCTGAGCTTCCTGTTCAAACAAAAATTTCGGTCTTGGCAAGTTGGAATGTTCCCCATGTGGATTGAACTTTTAAAAAAAATTTTTCTTGAATACCACGCCTCGGAACTGAGCTTGGCCGTCTATCGAGTGGCGATGGGACTCATCCTCTTTTTCGAAAGCTTCAGGATTATAAAAATATCACCTTCTCTTTTCGGACATGACGGCATTTTTCCAGAAACGAATTGGCGCAGTTGGCATGCCAAACTTCGAAAATTTACTATGTTCAATTGGTTCGGTGGCAACAATAAGTGGGTTCAAACCCTCATGATTGGTCAATGTCTCGGCGCAATAATGCTGACGCTAGGCTTGTTTACAAAATTGGTAACAATTTTTCTATTCCTAAATTTCATTTCTCGATTCAATCGCAATTACTTAGTGTGTCACGGAGGCGACAATGTGGCAAAATTTTGTCTCTTCCTCATGATCTTTTCACGAATCGGCTCGGTTTATTCATTGGATCATTATTTTAATATTTCTTTCTTGAATCCTGAGGGAGATTGGTCGATTCGACTCATCCAAATACAGGTCGTTGCCATCTATTTTCATACCGTCAGGTGGAAATTGAATCGCAAAGCCTGGGTCGATGGAAAGGCCTTTTGGGCCGCCCTTGATCATTCACCTCACGCTCGAATCCCCGCAAAATCAGCAGCCATCTTTGGACGCCCTTTAATTAATGCCACCTTGACATACTCAACACTTGTTATGCAGCTGACTTTGCCAGTCCTGCTCTTGGACCCAGTTTTGGGTATCTACGGGGCGGCAGTTATGGTTGCACTGCATATTTCCATCGAACTCTTTTTTAGCATGAAAGTATTTAGCTATTTAATGCTGGCTCAAACAATACTATTCTTGCACCTATAAAAAATAGTGGCACAATTCTTTTATGGATTTAATTCATCAAATACCTGTACGCATATTTGGGTATCTCTTTCTGTTCACGCTATTTTTTATGAGAGGCCCCTTACCCAATCCTTTTTTTAGCTTTTGGTTGGGCAAAACCGCTTTCAATCGCTGGGTTACAGCCGCGCGTTTTTGCATTGATTGGGCCGTATTCCTCGGTATGAGCGAAAATTTTGTCGATTATAAAATTATTGCGCTTTATCCTGATGGCTCTGAAAAAATATATTGGCTTAGGCGAGACACCGAAATTGGCCCGGTTCAATTTAGGTCAGATTTAACTAGGCTAGTATTGTCATTTTATTTTGATAGATGGCCGTTTTTGGCCGAAAACCTAAAGAAAAAACTTCAAGACGATTGCGATCAACATCATCAAAAACTGTTGAAGTTTGAAATTGTCAAATGCTTATTCAGTAGCTTTGCCCCCCCTGAAATCATACAGTCACGATCTCAACCTATCTCCTCAGAAAGCGTTTTTAACTGGAGAGATTCGACATGAAAGCCCTTGAATTTTTTCATGCAGTGGATTCATTCATATTTGAATATCAAATAACCAATGAACATGCGGCTATTATGCGATTTGTTTTTTGTATGACTATCATGTCATTTTTTCTTTGGACATTGAGGGACTCGTGGGAATTCATGCAACCGAAAGGGATTTTCTCATCTGAGGATTACCTAAAGCTTTGTCGAACTCGCTTTCCGCAAATTTCTCTGTTTAACATTTGGCCAAATTCTACACTTCTTCCTTACATTGTTTTTTTTGGAATGTTCTTTTTCGGTTTATTGTCGGCCTTCGGCGTATATACCTCAATTTCGCTTTGGTTATTTCTCATTTTTCTAATTTCATATCAAAGTCGAACTTTCGTAATTCTAATGTCGGGATCCGACTCAATCAGCCGAATCATGATTGCTAGTCTCATACTAATGGACTGTGGCCGCACCTATTCGATAGATAGCCTTTTCACTCTTAAACCTACTTCTTCGATGGTAATTGCCCCAGGAGTTCGTCTTTTGCAAATTGCAATAAGCTTGATATACACTCAATCCGCCATTGAAAAACTTCGTTGTAAATTTTGGCTAGAAGGAAAATCGCTTCGAAACGCCATCTACTCGGTTATGTGGGGCCGAAGGTTGGGAATGAATGTGGTCAAAATCCCATGGATCTATAAACCCGCCGCGATTTTTACGGTAGTCTTTCAATATTTTGCGGTGCTGGGACTTTGGCTAACCGATATTCGCCCGTTTTTTTTGCTAATAGCATTTTTCTTACATATTTCAATTCTCGTATTTCTAAAAATTGGTCCTTTTGGACCCGTTATGGCCGCCGCTCTTTTTTCCTTTCTCGATTTTGTTGATTTCAAAGCTCTATTAGGTATTTAGTGATTATTGAATCGGTATACGTACGTGAGAAAATTTTTCTATGACAGAACATTGGCAAATAAGACCTCGTTTTATCGTTGAAGAAATCGACCCCCCTTTTGTTCAGATCAATTATTACGGAAAAGTCAGCGTTCTAGAGCTTCCTAAAGAAATTGATATTTTTGAAAATCTCATTGAATTCCTAAGAGCTCCAAGAACCCGCTCAGATATTTATGAAAAATTTGATGAATCTAATAGTGAAGCAGTTTTATCAATTTTGAAGAGCCATGGCTTCGTTTTCTCATGTGGGCCGCTGGAAAATCATATTAATCATACGAATTCGGCGCCATCATCCATCCATCATTTTCTTTCTGAGTTTTATTCTACTGAAACAAATGCGACTACAGTCTTTGAAATACTAAAGAATAAAAAAATTGATATCGTCAATCTCACCAATCATAAAATGAACTTTGCTGACTCCTTTAATTCTATCGGCCTCAATTTTAGGGAAAAAGAAGTGGCAAGAGCTCAAACTGACTGTAAAAATGAATCAGACCTGAACTTAATTTTTTCAAACTGGTCAGATCGCTTTAAGATTAACTCGTACATCAAGCAATGCCTTAACGCCCATACCTCCCTTTTGGTCATTTTAATTGAGAGTTTCGGTGGAACTATTAGCCCAGTTTTTGAATCGAGTCTTCGACCTTGTTTCGATTGCCTTTGTATGCGAAAGAACGCCAATGAGGCCCAAATAAATCTTGAATTGAAATTTCAGAATTTGGTTTGGCAGAAGAAGTTAGAGTTAACGACTGAAATAAATCCTTTTTTTACTGATATGCTTGTCCATTTTGCTGCGATAAAGGCCTTCAAATTCCTATCCGGAATAGAACTCGAGTCAAGCCTTGATGAAGCTTGCGATTTTAATTTTTTATCTATGGAGATAACAAGATCAAAAATACTTCCGATTCCGAGTTGTCGTATATGTGCTATGAGCGAGGCAGGAGCGTGAAGATTCCCCTCAGTCAAAAATTTTCTCTCCAAACAATGTCAGGCGCACTATCAGAAAAGTA
>JAYUEN010000034.1:0-63205 GCA_043739185.1 Bdellovibrionales bacterium | reverse complement strand
TGATGTCATTTGCTTGAATATCCGCAGCTGCAGGCCAGGCACTTGAAGGGGCTCCGCACCTCATAAGCATATTCATTCTTTGTATAGTTATTCCTGTTTGAATTGAGGACTGAAGAGATTGAGCTAAAGCGGATTTGGCATCAGCTTGAAAATCAACAAATTGCGGAAGGGCAATGACGGCCAAAATGACTGTAAGAATGATGATCATCATCATTTCGACCATGCTAAAGCCGGCTTGCCTTATTATATGAGAATTTCGAGAGGGGCTTAATTCAACATACATACGCCTGTTCCCTTTTATACTCATTATTATCGGCACGACCAAGGTGGAGCTTGAGCCTTTCGTACTCAGTATTTGCTTCAAAATGAGAATTTGGTGGGAAAAAAGTCCACAAAAAATCTTGTTTTGAAGCATAAGTATAATTGTATTTAGTGGAGTTTAGGTGTTTGGCCGAATGACCCAACTAAAATTTTTTAAATATTTCAGATAGAGCGAGGAATCAGGCCAAGTGCCTCATGTACCTTAAGTAGAGTATTGGACGCAATTTCTTGGGCCTTTTCAGCGCTGCGCTTTAAGATTTGATCCAGTTCAGTTTTATCACCCAGGAGTTTTTCAACTTCTTTTCGCACTGGCGTGAAAAGGGCGATAATCATTTCGGCGGTTTGCATTTTTAAATTTCCATACTGTTTACCGGCATAAGAGGCCGTAACTTCTTCAGTAGATTTTCCGCTAATTGCAGCCTGAATGCTTAGTAAGTTTTTAATGCCAGCTTGTTCATCATTCCACTTGATCTCATTTACTGAATCGGTGACTGCGCGCTTGAGCTTTTTCATAATGACATCTTCGTTGTCAGTTAAAAAAACAGTGGCGGAAACATCTTCGTCTGATTTAGACATTTTTTTAAGTGGATCTTGAAGACTCATAATGCGGGCGCCGACTTTGCCAGTATGAATATCAGGAATCTGAAAAAGTGGCCCATAGAGCTTATTCATTCTCATTGCCAAATCTCGCGTCAGTTCAATGTGTTGTTTCTGATCATTGCCAACGGGAACGAGATGAGTTTGATAAAGTAAAATATCAGCTGCCATCAATGCAGGATAAACAAAAATTCCGGTGGGAATCGAATCGTTCTTTGAGCTTTTGTCCTTAAACTGAGTCATTCGATTCAGCTCTCCCATATTCGAGTAGCAAGTGAGAATCCAAGCTAGCTCCGCATGTTGAGGAATATGGGATTGCATAAAGATAGGACTTTTTTGTGGGTCGATTCCGCAGGCAATATAGCTTGCCGCCATTTGATAGGATAATTGGCGAAGTTGCGTGGGGTCTTGTCTTGCTGTAATCGAGTGAAGATCTACAACTGAGAAAAGGCAGTGATATTGGTTTTGCAACTCCACCCAATTTTTAACGGCCCCTAAATAGTTGCCAAGCATAATCCCGCCACCAGTAGGTTGAACGGCAGAGAAAAGTGTTTTCATTTTTGGGCTGGTCGCTGGCATCATGGGCTCCAGCTAGATATTGTTATGTATTTTGCGTCAATCTGTCAACCTGCGGCTGGGGTTTCCGCAGCCTGATTCAAATAGAAATCTTGAATAACTCGATCTAGCTTTATGGCATCGCCGGCGGTTGATCTACCGTAACTCTTCATTCCTTGGCCTGCATAAAGCTCTGAAATATATTTGAAAGCTGATGGGCTCAGTTTGCCGTTTTGATCTATAATATTGGCTCTGGGATTTCGTCTTTGATAGTCTTCTAATTTCTGTTTTAAAATTCGAACTGAAGCCTGTAAATTCAAGAATGGATTGCCAACACAATGAACTTTTGGATTCGTGGCATAAGCAGAGAGTTGCGAAAAAGCTTCGCCACTGATGACCGCACTTTTGACCCCAGCGCGCGAGTCGATACCACTATTTTTTCCACAAAACTGTTCGGTTTGCGCAATTTTAGAATCACTATTGGTAATGCCAAAAAGTCCATGTTCCATCGGATCTTTGATGGCGCGACTTTTAGGAAAACACACTCCGCTACTTTCATGAGACATAATTGAGATGAGCTCGGAGGCTGTGAATGGGGTGAATTTCACCTGCTTTTGAATCTCCGGAAGAAAGTCATCTAAGCCAAAGCCGCAGGTCTTTTTCATATTCGCATCTACATCTGAAAATTTTCTTATAATTTGCGCGTCCGAAGCTTTTAAAAGGGGAGTCGCTGATAAATCACGTTTTTTTCGAACTTCAATGAGTGCTTGCTCTGCTGTTGGGGCATTGGCAATTTTCATGGGATCAAATTGGTTGTCCATCACCTTTTGAATTTTAGCCAAATGTGTGGTTTGAGCTTGCACATGACTTTCTAAGCCACTCAAACCTAAATCAGGTTTGTGGCAATCGCCGACGCAGGCCTCACCACTGACTGCTTCAAGCCTCGTTGCGGCGATTTTAGGATCTACTTTCTTGGGCGGAACATATAGATTGCTCGCTTGTGCGGTTTTCATCGAGCTATCGATTGAAACTGCGACATCGCGAATCGATATAAAAAATACTTTTTTATCTGGAATTACATTTGTGAATTTACCATTTTCTTTTAATTTTGATCCCGCCGCCGCCTTGGTCACATTCACCGGAATAAAATAGTCTTTTTGGGTGGCATTGAATTTTGCGAATTCAGGTTTAATGCCCTCTTTGTCCGACATTGATTGCATCCAAAGCTTAACCGAGGCATCGAAATCAAATTTATCATTATTAAATACACAATACTCATCCGGGATCTCAATTTGAGACCCTGCATTTATTCTCCCGACTAGTCCTAGCGGCGCATTGGGATTGTCTTCGGATTCTGCCTCCCGAAGATTTCGTGCTTCGGTCAATTCAATGACTTTGGCGAATAAGAGTTGAGATGGTCCAAGTGAAATAAAAAAGCTGCAAACTATAAGCACCAAAAAGCAGGTTTTTAAAAATGTTTTAATAGAAAATCACCTTTGAATAGAATGGACCAACTCGTTAGTTTGCATTTAAGAACTTATCGTAAAGTTCCGCAGAATTCTTTACTATTAAGTCTACAAATGGCATGCCTAAATCATCGCTGTCTTTGGTCCTCTTTTTTGAGCTCATCATGAGGCGCCGAATTCAGTATGATTCAGCGTCAAAGTTTTTGACACTTTCAGGTGGGCTGGGGTCTGAGCTTTCGCTTGGCCTAAGTCCTGTATTCAATAGGTTTTTTTGATTAATTTTTTCAATTAGGCTTGGCAGCTTATAACTCGCTAGTTTATTCATTTGGGCGCCATAGAGCCTCTGATACCAATAGTAATTGCGCAGTATCATAGTGACATATTCACGAGTTTCTCGATATGGGATCAGCTCTAAAAACAACATTTTATCAGATACCGGATAACGCCTTTGCCAATCTTCAACTTTTAATCGACCGGCATTGTACGCGGCAAGTGCGAGCTCAAAATCACCATTGAATCTTTGAACTTGATTTAAGAAAAGCTTCACTCCGACCTGAATATTGGTTGCAGGATCGAACAATTTTCGACTCGCTTGTCTAGCAATTTTTCTGGCGGTCGGAAGCATAACTTGCATGAGCCCTCTCGCACCGGCTTTGCTTCTTGCTTTTGGATTAAAGGCACTTTCTTGGCGCACAATTGAGAGCACAATAAAGGGGTCGAGGTCAGTGGCACTCCTTTTCGCATCTTCATAGTAATCGAGAGGGAAATACATTTTAAGTGTGGTTTCATGAATCATACGAGGAGTTTCGGCAAATAATTGAGAGAGAATATGAAATTTGGCGATTGAATTTTTTGTAGAATGCATAAGATAAGCCAGATAGAGCTTCACTTCGGCTTCGCTCAGGCCCATTTTCAAAATTAAATTTTCAGCCATTTCTGCAGCACGGTTGTTTTCGCCCAATGCGATTAGTGATTCAATGGCTTCGATCGACTTATTTGAACCTGAATCAATCAAAGAGCGATTCATTACTTTCAGCTCATATGTTTGATCATTTGAAATCTTCAGATGAACTTGATCGCCATGAACCAGAATATTCTGAAAATTAATTGGACTCTCGCTTCTCAAATTCAAATCCAATTGCAGGAGATCTTTTTTGTCAGATTGTTTTTCTGAACAATAGACTCTCCAATACTTAGCCCGTGCTTGGTAATCATTGAAGGCCGCCTCAACGCTTGGAAGTAAATTTTGCGCCAGCTCACATTGGTCCTGCCAAATATTCAAAATCGACAAACGATAGGCGGCCTTTAATGAAGCGGCATCTTCCCCGCACTCAACCGATCTTGAATAAAGTTCTTTCGCTTCATTGATATAAACCTCATCGGGAAAGTATTCTTCGAGTTTGGCGGCAAGGCTATTGAGCAAGGGAGAGCTGACACAGGTTTTCGTCAATTTAATTATCTCGAGTAAAGGCTTCAATTTATCAGAGTTTGCGATATCTTTGAGGGCCTTGGTCAAGTCTGTTTGTGCCAAAGACTGCAGCTGATTGAGATTTGCAGAAAGTATCCAGTTTCGAATCTGTCGAATGATTTGGGGCGAAGAGCTTTTTTCAAGATTTTCAGCTTTGAGCATTCGATCATTAATATAGTCACAAAAAGCACTTGGTTTCTCTTCGCATTTGGCCAGAAACTCTAATTTTAATTTGGGGTTTTTAGATTGTCTAAACTGCAGATAATTCTTAGCTCTTTCAATAACGTCATTTCTTGCCTTGGCTTCGTAAAAATCAATTCCCTTATATTTTTGTTCCTCATTTGCAATTAAATCCTTTAGCGCGAAAACTTGAGGTGCTTGAAGTTTATTTGTTGTTTCGGAGGCGAAATTCAAGCCTTGATAGGCGATGCTTTTGGAGGCGACCAGGCTAAAGAAGAATATGCCAAAAAGCGATTTGAAAATTTTTTGAAATTTCATTGAGATCAATTTAGCACCTCTCATGTATATTTGCTTTATTAATATGATTTTAAAAGCGCAAACTAGGCCAATCCTTGACTCCGTCATGAGTTCGGCGGCATAAACCTCATTTGACACAAAATTCTCAAATTCCTTAAGTGTTTTAACCTTTCTGAAAGTTTGTAAATAATGAAGAAGTGGAATCTAAAATATCATGCGCTTAAAAAGTTTCTTTCGAAGCATCCATGGGTGTTTTCGAATGATCTCAATCACTCTCCAAAAAATGTTTCACCCGGAGAGCTCGTGGATCTTCACAGTGAAGGCGGCGACTTTTTAGCGCGCGGTTATGCGCACCCGAATACTTTGATATGTTTTCGCATTTTAACAAGAGAATTGGGCGAAGAAATTGGGGCGAGTTTTTTCTTTTCGCGTTTTGAGCGCGCGTATCAAAAACGTCGACTCGCGGGACTCGACCCCTACAGCTTTCGATTTATCTTTGCTGAAGCCGATTTTCTACCTGGACTCGTGATCGATCGCTTTAAGCTGGTTGGAGCGCGCCAAGTTTTTGTTCTGCAATCATCGACGGCCGGAATGGACCTCTTGCTTTCTGTGGTGTTTGAAGCTCTTGAGAAATTTGTGAAATCTTTTGGGCAGATAGATTGGGAACAGACAGCAATCATTTTGGCAAATGATTCAAAATCCCGTTTACTTGAAGGCTTACAGATTGAGCCCAAACGTGTCCACAAAGAAATACCGGGTCTGGATTGCAATGAAGCTGAAATTGAGGTGGCTCCTGGATTAGCAAGCTTAGCTTCGCTTAAATTGAATGTTGATTTTCTCGGCGGACAAAAGACAGGATTTTTTCTTGATCAGAGATCCAATATCGAAATGTTGATGACGGCATTTGATCCTTTGTACCGGCATTCTAAGAGAAAGTTACGAATCCTAGATCTCTGCTGTTACAACGCCCAGTGGAGTGCCCAAATTGCAAATTGGGCCTCGCAAACCGGCCAGACTGCAGAATTTACCTGTGTAGACGCTTCGGACAAAGCTTTGCAATTGGCCAAGAGGAATTTGCAGAAGTATGGTGTCACAGCAGCAGATATTCACCTCAAAAAATTAGATGTTCTCAAGGAGCTTTCTGAACTAGCAGATCAAAGTTATGATTTGGTCGTCTGTGATCCGCCCGCTTTTATTAAAAAGAAACAAGATATCCCCAACGGAGAGCGCGCTTATTTAAAATTAAATCGCGATGCGATAAAGAAGACCGCTGCAAATGGTCTCTTTATAAGCTGCTCGTGCTCGGGACATCTTGATGATTTGCGCTTTCGTGAGGTTTTACTACAAGCAACGAGTAAGTCGGGTCGAAACTTAGAGTGGATGTGGCGGGGTAATCACAGTCCGGATCATCCCGAATTAGTTGAGTTTCCGCAAGGGACCTACTTAAAAAGCTGGATGGGTTGGATGCGATGAAGATTTTATTTTTTTTGGGACTCAATTTTACTTTGTTGGCGTGTGTTCATCCTGGCCGGGCGGATTCAAATAAAACTGAATTTCATTGTGAGGTTGCGCCTCAAGAATTTGCTTTGTCTCTCAGTACAATAAGCGGAAAAGCTGAGTCGTTTTTACCCCACGTGGGTGATAAGAAATTTGAAAATTATCTTAGCCTCAATCTTCCCTTTGCCCCATTTTCACAGCTAAATTCTGATATTCAAAATCAGTTTGGAAATCTTAAAAATCGCGGCGAGGTCCATATAACAGTAATTACGCCGCCCGAATTTGATGCGATTTTAAGTCAGAAACTAAGTATGAAAGAAATAAACGCAATTGCTGAAAACTTTAAAATTCAAGATTCTGAGGTGAAAGCTGTTTGCTTAGGCAGGGGAGATGCTGTTCTTGCGGGCATAAAACAAAGTACCTACTTTGTTGTGCTCGAGTCTCAAAGTTTAGTTGAGTTAAGAAGGCAAATTTCAAGTGCCTATTTAGCCAAAGGCGGAAAGCCACATGAGTTTGATCCTGAAAATTATTATCCGCATATAACGATCGGATTTAGCTTGAGAGATTTGCATGAATCTGATGGAGTGAAAAAAGATAAAAACACCTGCATAGCTCAACTCCTATTAATAAATAAATAGTCTGAAGCGGGTTTGAAAAGGAAAATGAAATGCCTACATCCAAAAAAAACACTCCTGCGGCCGCCAAAGATCAGACATTCTTCAATTTAGAATTTAAGACTTGGATTGAAACCGCAAAAATCTATTTTGAAAATAAGACTTCAACCAGTACGAATCAGGTCTCCGCGGGTTCGCAATTTGCAAAAGTTATTTTTGTTCGTCAGGAAAATTTAGATTTAGCTCTCAAATTAATTGCACGCGAGTTGAGTATAAAGCAGATTGATTTTGTTAAAAAATCTCAACTTGAGTACTTTGAGTTTCACGGCAACAAAGGACCGATTTGGCTTATTCGACCGTTGAGCAAAAGCAATGAGTCCAAAAATTCTATTTCTAGCAAAAATCATCGCGCTTTGATTGCGCCTGCTGAGTCGTGCAAATTGCGTGAGCTTTTCGGTCAAGTCGTTCGCGGCCAAAGCCAATATACACTTACGAAGCTTGAAATCATATTTGCAGAAGCCCAAGTCGAAGATATCAGACAAGCACTTTTAGGTTTGGAGCTTGCCTCATATCGATTTTCTCAAGAATTCTTTGTAAAGGGCAAAAAGCTTCCTCGGCTTGAGATTTTTGATTTGCGGTTTCGAAAGTTAGAGAGAAAACAGGATAAAAAAAGTGCCGATTTATTGCTTAAGAAAAGCATTCAAGGTGAAAGTCTCAAGGCCATTGCTATTGAAGCAAAAGCGGTCAATCTGGCTCGGCATTTGGTTAATTTGCCGCCCAATATTTTGAATCCAAAATCCTATGCTGCTGAGATTGAAAAGTGTTTTCAGAGTCTCCCCAATTTGAGCATCGACATCTGGAAGGACGACAAGCTCGAAAAAGAAAATATGAATTTACTAAGAGCAGTTGGTCAGGGCGCACAGTTTGGTCCACGGCTCGTTCATCTCAAATATCGACCCAAGCCAAATGCGACCCAAGCTAAGAATCAAGTGCATAGGCCAATTGCTTTTGTTGGCAAAGGTATAACATTTGATTCTGGCGGGCTTGATATAAAGCCTTCTAGTGGAATGCGCCTCATGAAAAAAGATATGGGGGGCTCGGCCGCAGCTTTGGGACTATGTTATTGGGCCAGTGCTTCGAACTATTCTTATCCGCTCGATTTTTACCTCTCAATTGCTGAAAATTCAGTTGATGAAAAGGCCTTTAGACCAAGTGATGTCATCGTTGCGAGAAATTCAATGTCGGTTGAAATTCACAATACGGACGCTGAAGGCCGCTTGGTACTTGCGGACGCCCTTGATGTCGCCATCAAGCAGCAAGGAGCAAACGAGCCCCAGGCCGTAATTAATATTGCGACTTTGACAGGCGCAATTAAGGTGGGATTGGGAACTGAAATAGCTGGAATGTTCTGCAATCAAGACTTGATGTCCGAAATGCTTTTTGAAGCGGGTCGTGAGCAAAACGATTTGTGTTGGCCAATGCCACTTTTTCAAAACTATCGAAACCAACTTAAGAGCAGCTTTGCAGATATGAGCAATTGCTCTGATAGCGGCTTTGGCGGCGCCATTTCAGCGGCACTATTTCTTGAAAGTTTTGTCGGCGATAAGCCCTGGGCACATCTTGATATTTATGCTTGGAAAGACGGGGCTTCTGGGGCCTTTAGCGAAAGTGGTGGCAATGGGCAAAGCGTATTGATGCTCGCGCATTACTTAAGACAAGTGAGTGCGCGCTTTGATGAAGGGGTTAAGCTTTTTAACTAAGGGCCTGAGGCTAGGCCACGACCCATTGCTTTTTTTTCCAGCTACGCATATCGCAAATGCCGTTTTCGATATGGACATAGGTGGTATCCATGAGCCACGAACCCGGATTGAAATAGTATTTGCCCTCTCCCATATCGACTTGGCCAATGTGATGAGTATGGCCAAAAATAACTTGGTCGAAACCGCGCGCAAGCAACTCTTCGGCGGCACTTATAAAGTTTTCGTGTTCGCCTTCAATGCCTTTTTTTCGACTCTTCCAGAGGCGAGATTGCAGAATTTCAAACTGAATCCAAAGTTTGTAAAAATTGGGGTGAATTTTGAGCGCAAATCCAGCGGCCCAAGTTAAAAATTCGTAGAGTTCAGGATTTCTTACAAATAAGGGATCATAAAGATGTCCATGTTCAATTCGTATTCGTATATCATGGCTCGACAAATTGAGAAAGGGCGCGACTTTAAAACCGCCCCAGTCATTGAGGAAGTTTTCAAAAACAATGTCATGATTACCGACCACATAATAAATATTTTTTCCGGATTTGGTATGTGCTTTTAAGGCGTGTAGCACTTCAGGGACATCGCGAGCTAATTTAGCAAATGAAACTTGAGCGATTTCAAAGCCATCACCATTAATGCAGACATCATAGCTGTTGATCCTCGCCCAATTGAGAAAATCGATGGTATTTAGCTTCGCTTTTGAAAATGGATTGCCAAGGTGCAAATCCGAAATGACCACTAATTTATCGGACTTAATATCGGTGATCATCCCGCAATCTTTTTTTCTTCTTTGGCATTTGAAAATTCGGAGCCACTCACAATGCTTCTTAAATTTTCGGAGCTGAGTTTTTCTTGGCTGAGCTCTCTAACCAAGCTTTCATTGGTCATGCGAATACGACGAGACAAGCTTTGTAGCATTTCAAAGGCAAATGTTGGGTCCCTTCGAATCTTAAGTAAAAAGCCACCAGGATGGATCACCAGAAGTTTGGTTTTACCTAGGGCCCGAGCACTTGCGCTCCGTGGAAGGCTTTCAAGCAAAGACATTTCTCCAACAAAATCACCCTTACCAAGTTTTGCCAAATGGATTTCGCCGGTCTTAGTTTTTTTTATGATTTCAACGTTTCCACTCACGACGACATACATCTCTCGGCTGTCGTCGCCTTCGGTGAAAATCATTTCGCCAGGTTCAAAACTTCGACTTACTTCCTGGGCAAACTTTTTTTTATCTTCTAAATTGAGCATTCCCTGATTTTAGCAATCCAGCTAGATACCTACAAGGAAGCCGAGGTCGCGTTCGAGAACTGAAAACTTTGTGAGTTGATAAATTAAGCAGGGCCAGTTAACACAAGGCTTCAATTTTCTTGGTGAAAATTATTTTTTCTTGCATTTTTACCGCAGCTCAGTAAATTTGGAGCTGTATTAAAGGCTATAAAACCAGCTTTTGGTCGCGAGCTCTAAGATGGGCCACCGACTAAAGACTAGAATTTTTAAACAACGGGCATTTGCCCACTTAAAGGAGAATACATGAAAAAATTTAACGCACTTATGCTCGCGGCTATCGTAGCAGTTGCTTTCTCAGCTCGCGCTGCTGATGCACCTCCAGCTACTGCTCCAGCAACTGCTCCAGCGACAGCTCCAGCAGCTGGTGGCGAAATGAAAAAAGATGACATGGGCAAAACTGCTGATGCTAAAATGGAAAAAAAGGGCAAAAAAGCTAAAGGCAAAAAAGCTAAAAAAACAGAAGAGACTAAGTAATTAGTTTTTTGTATTTTTAGTAAGTTAAAAGGGCCTTCAGGGGCCCTTTTTTTTGCCTTTTTCCTACCCACTGCATATGCTGAGCTATAAGTTTTTGGTGCCCAATAATTCTTAAACACATCCCTCGGACGAGCCCTAGTATTAAATGCTTTTATACGTGACAAAGTTTTCGGCCTGGGCTACGAAATACGCTTTATAATTTTCAAAAAATTAATTTAGTCAGTTAGCAAAATTTTAGTTTAAAAATGCTGCTGATTTTATCATTCATAACGAGGAGAAGATATGCCGTCTAACCATCTACTGGCTCAATTCATGAACCAGCTGAAGACATCGAAATTGGGCCAATGGGCTCTTTGGTTCTTGTTGCCGACAATGGCTACGAGCCAGGTTTTTGCCAATGAATCAACTTTGCGAGTGCCTAATTTGAACGTGACGTTCAATATATTTGGCAGTCAGGTTTCAGGTGAAACTATTCTTTGGACAGGAATCCTTGTAGGTTTTCTAGGAATAATCTTCGGTCTCGTTGAATTCTTCAAAATCAAAAATTTGCAAGCCCACAAATCAATGCTTGAGGTTTCTCATTTGATTTATGAAACTTGCAAAACTTATTTGCTTCAACAGGCAAAATTTTTGATCATCATCGAAGTTTTCATCGGTGCTTGTATCGTTTATTACTTTGGGGTTCTCTCTCATCTTGATTCCTCAAAAGTAATTATGATTTTAGGTTTTTCAATTCTCGGAATTTTAGGATCCTTTTCGGTTGCTTGGTTTGGTATTCGTATCAATACTTTTGCAAATAGCCGTACTGCGTTCGCAGCTCTTGAAGGCAAAGCCTACCCAGTTATGGATATTCCGCTGAGAGCGGGAATGTCGATTGGTGTTGTCTTGATTTGCGTTGAGCTCATTATGATGATCGGAATTTTGCTTTTTGTTCCGCGCGAAAGTGCGGGTGCTTGCTTTATCGGTTTTGCGATCGGTGAATCATTGGGCGCTTCGGTTCTTCGTATTTGCGGCGGAATTTTCACTAAGATTGCGGATATCGCGTCTGATCTTATGAAAATCGTATTTAATATCAAAGAAGATGATGCTCGTAACCCAGGTGTTATCGCTGATTGCGTTGGTGACAATGCCGGCGATTCTGTTGGGCCCACAGCTGACGGATTTGAAACATATGGAGTGACTGGTGTTGCTCTTATTACTTTCATTATCTTGGCAGTTGGTACCGTTGTTGATCCAAATGGTCAGCACGTTGCGACTCCAGATGGCGCAATCTTTCAAGCGAAATTGATCGTTTGGTTATTTGCAATGCGTTTATTGATGATTTTGACTTCAGTTGGTTCTTATTGGATCAACGGCGTAATTTCGCGCGCTTTGTTCCTAACTAAGCAAAAATTTAATTTTGAAATTCCACTCACTTCATTGGTGTGGATCACATCGATTGTTTCAATCATCGTAACTTATACGGTTTCTTATGTTATGATTTCGGATGTTCAGCCCGCTTCATTGTGGTGGAGACTTTCAACAATCATTAGTTGCGGTACCCTCGGCGCTGCAATTATTCCAGAGCTGACCCGGGTGTTTACTTCTGCGCATTCGCGCCACGTTCAAGAAGTGGTTTCAGCAAGCCGTGAAGGCGGCGCTTCTCTGAATGTTTTGTCTGGTTTGGTTGCCGGAAATTTCGGTGCCTTCTGGAAGGGTGTTGCGATTGTTGCGTTGATGGCAGTTTCTTTTGTGGTTGCAACTCCCGTAACTGCAGTTGATCAATTCCCAATGATTTTCCCAGCAGTTTTTGCTTTTGGTCTTTTGGCATTTGGATTCTTGGGAATGGGACCTGTTACCATTGCAGTTGATTCTTACGGTCCAGTTACAGACAATGCTCAGTCGGTTTTTGAGCTTTCGATGATTGAATCGATACCCAATATAGGTGCTGAAATTCAGAAGAGTTTTGGTTTCAAACCTGATTTTAAACGCGGCAAAGAATTACTTGAAGAGAATGATTCAGCAGGAAATACCTTCAAAGCTACGGCTAAGCCAGTTTTGATTGGTACTGCAGTTATCGGTGCGACCACCATGATTTTCTCAATCATTTTACTATTGGGAATAAAACTAGATTTGTTAGATCCACGAGTTTTACTTGGCTTGATTTCAGGTGGTTCGGTGATCTACTGGTTTACGGGCGCTTCAATGCAAGCTGTAACCACTGGTGCCTTCCGTGCGGTTCAATACATTAAAGAAAATATCCGCTTAGAGAATTCAGATAAAGCTTCGATGAAGGATTCAAAAGAAGTTGTGAAGATTTGTACTCAGTACGCACAAAAAGGTATGTTCAATATCTTCATCGTGGTGTTCTCGTTTACTCTCGCATTTGCATTCTTTGATGCGACTTTCTTTACGAGCTATTTGATTTCAATCGCGGCATTTGGACTCTTTCAAGCTCTCTTTATGGCTGATGCCGGCGGAGCATGGGATAATGCGAAGAAAGTGGTAGAAGTTGATTTAAAAGAAAAAGGCACGGCCTTGCATGCGGCTTGCGTAGTGGGCGATACAGTTGGCGACCCATTCAAAGATACTTCTTCTGTAGCGCTCAATCCCATCATTAAGTTCACAACACTTTTTGGGCTTTTGGCAGCTGAAATTGCAGTTGAGGCGAAAGAGATCTCAATGTATATCGGTACATTCTTTTTGTTGGTGGGCTTATTCTTCGTTTACCGTTCATTCTACGGAATGAGAATTAAAACCGAAGTAGACGAAACCGTAAAGGGTGCTAAAGCAGTAGCTGCAAAGTAATACTGATAACTCGTAGTTTGAATTTTTAAATTAAACCCACTTGAAAAGGTGGGTTTTTTTTTAGTTGGCAAAACATCGAAGACTTCAGGGGCAGGGCAGGATAGTTCGTTTTCCCCCCAACACAAGGTTGGTAAATGGCATTATGAACGCCTTGCCGCCGCATACCAACCTTGTGTTGGGGGAAATCGGAGTGCTATTGAAGTTATGGGTAACAAAAAGCTGATAACATGACCGAAACTGGCAAAGGATTGACAGCGGCTGCTGCCGTTAAAATTGATTTGATTTCAATGAGCCCACATTTCAATTTCTAAGACGACTGAGAATAGCCTCTGCCGAATCTACAGGCTCAACTACCGCATTTGATACTGAAAAATTCCCCGCCAATTGATCGAGTTTACTTTGCGCCTCAGCTAGTTCGGCGAGACGAGGAGAATTGGCCGGCAGCGCGATCATTTGTGTTCGCAAGTATTCCCTTTGCTGATCAAAAATCTTTTTGATCGCCGGATTATTGGCGAGTTGACTGCGAATTCTATTCTGCAAGGCAATGCGTTCAACACTCGTCATTTGATTGAGCCCTACGATAAATTCGCCTCCAGACATTTTAAATGGTACCGAGCTTTGGGCACACTCTCGCTTTAAGACTTCACTGGTTGCGCGAATTATTTCGTCACCGGCTTGAGTTCCATTCTGAAAATAATTTATTTTTC
Source organism: Bdellovibrionales bacterium (assembly GCA_043739185.1). Taxonomy (GTDB): domain Bacteria; phylum Bdellovibrionota; class Bdellovibrionia; order Bdellovibrionales; family JAMPXM01; genus JAYTQQ01. Next base: position 49,210 of record JAYUEN010000034.1, on the reverse strand, counting down.
CAAGGCTACTAATATCAACTCGAAGAAGTGATTTTAGCTTAAGTGCGGAAGAAGAATCTACAAAATGCCCCAAGATCTGACGCCCCTGTTGCGTGGTGCCTTCAATCATTCCGGTACTTTGATTCATAATAATTTCACGACTTGAAGTAGCGCGCGTGCCTGCAGCTGAACTAGTATAAGTTTCTTGCCTTAAGATCGTCTCGCCGAGTTCATTTTCATACTGAGCGATTGTCGTATCACCAAAGCGATAGACTTCACGTTGCCTGATTTCAGTGAGCATTCCTGTAGAGTTGGCAAGATCAGGTGCCCGGGCTTGAGCGCTCCAACCTCTAGGAGCTGAAACAGGATCTCGAGCCATCGGTACGAAACTTTGATTGGCCCGAGCCCCTGGCTCGGGCTTTCGGCCACCATACTTTGTGGTATCAATGGTCATTTGTTCTTTGATCTCAATTTTGGCTTGTTTGGCCTGTTCTTCGGCGCGAGCAAGTACGCTTTCTAAACTCTCACCTACGCCTACATGAGTAGAGCCTGCCGATACTCCGGCTCTTGAATAGCGGGCAAATTCTATTTGATCATAAATCGCTCCCGGCATGGCGCCGTCTATTTTTTGATTGGCTTTGAACTCCTGTGCGCGAACAATTTTCTCTTCGCGAAAAGTCTTGTTGAGTTCTTTATTATTAACAGTGCTATAAATTTGATTCAAAATATCTTTAATTTTTGCGGGATCGGTTTCATGAATGAGTAAAACAAATTCATCGCCGCCGTTGCGAAATAATTGCGCCTTACCTGAGGTGACTTGATTGATCGAAGCGGCCACACTTTTTATAAACTCATTTCCTGCCTCTAATCCTTTGGCAAAATTTTTATTAATATATCCTAAATTGTTGACGTCAAAAAAGGCCAGAGTGAGTTTGCCTTCACGCTCTTTCATTATAGATTCTAAAAACATTTTTCCGACGGGAGTTTTCGAGTCAATAGCCCCGGTCAATGGATCGATTGGGAGTTCGCGCACGCTAGTTTTGATTTTTCCGGTCGGCGTGCGAACGGCCTGTTCAACAGCGACATACTCCCTTCCTTCGTCTGAAATATATTTCGCCAGTCTTAAAGAAGAGGGCAAATTTTGCATTTCTATGGTGGCAAGTCTGCGTCCTATAAGATCACTTTCTTGAAAGTATTTGATAGCTTGATCTCGTTGCTCAGCCACTGCTGAAAATTCGACCGCCTCGATGGCCTGTTTTTTAAGAGCATTTTTAGTAATGAGATCCGTAATATATTTCGCAGATCGGGCAAATTTAATACTGCCACTGTAAACTAAGAGCGGGTCGATGATATAAGAAGCCGCCCAACATATTAATTCAGCTTGAGTGGCAGCATCTAAACAATCGAGACGAGCACCTTTATATTTAAGCCATTCGCGTATGGCCTGAATAGCGCTGGCATCTGAGGCGGGTGAGACTGGCCTGTCCTGAGCTTTACTTTCGGCTTCCTCGGCGCGCTCGCCAATGCTCTTTGTGATCACCGATTGGCGGGCAATGGTTGAGCGGTGATAACTGAAATTTTCACGTTCTAACATCAAAATTGCGGTGGAGTATTTATCTAAACTTGCATCAGAAAGGTTTTGAAATTTTGGAATATCTTTAACCAGGTTTCTTTTGCAGGCCAAATCTTTGTCGCAAATTTTTCTGAAGAGATCGCGAGCTTCTGCGTTTTTTTTCGCCCGCTCGTGCCACCTATCAAAAAAGTCGACCGTAAGGTCTTTAGATTTTTCGAGCATTCCCCAAATCGAAGAAATGGTTTCGCCGCTGCCTTCAAGAAAACCATCTTTGCAGGAGCGCAGTGATGAGAGTTCTTTGTATAGATAGTCCTCGCAAAATTGATCGGGACGACAGCGTTTTAAGGATTGAGAAAACTCAGGCTCTTTTTTTATCATTTCTTGGCAAAAAGCAGATGAGGTCACCGCCTTACAAGCAATGATTTCGAGCTGAATATTTTGCGAAAGCTTTTGAACAGGACAGTTGGCACTTGGTCTTTGGGTCGCACACATTATTTTAATTTCAGCGTTTTTATAAATCGACGAGGCAAAAGAAATATCAGATTCTGTGCTTTGTGATGGCTGCGAAAAAATGAGGCCAGTCGCTAAAGCTAAAAATTTAAATAGAGAAAGCATGAATCAGAATCGGAATATGTGAGAACTGATTCGAGTACAGATTTTTAATGCAAAAAAGCCACTTCTATTAGGAAGTGGCTTTATGAAAACTTAAATTATTCTTTTTAAAAGACTACCAGCGATTTGTTCTGCCGCCGCCGCCGCCACCGCCGCCGCCACCGCCGAAATCACGACCGCCGCCGCCGCCGCCACGACCGCCACCGCCGCCGCCACCAAATCCACGACCACCACCGCCGCCACCGCGACCAGTATTTTCTTGTGGACGAGCTTCTGAAACCTTAAGGTTTCGGCCTTCAAATTCTTGTCCATCAAGTCCAGTCACTGCAGCAGCAGCCTCTTGATCAGATGACATCTCAACGAAAGCAAAGCCTTTGCTACGGCCAGTTTCACGATCAGTGATAACTCGAGCACTTTCAACGGTTCCAAATTCTTGAAAGCGTGATGAAAGCGTCTCATCAGTTGTTTGGTATGATAGGTTTCCTACGTATAGTTTTCTGCCCATGAATTCCTCCTAGGGTCTAGTGGCCGCTTCGGAGATTGGACATAAAAAAAGCCAAAAACTCTTAACTCGGACCGGTTCAGTATTAAAGACTAGCACACCAAGTCTAGAAAGCGAACCAAAATCGATTTTGTTGCTTAAAAAAGTAGATATCATATCTTAAATAGCTAATTTTACTGGGTCTATTTAATGCCTTAAAGTGAATCCGGGAACTTCATGCTGGTTTGAGTTTGCTTAGGTTTTTACCGATAAAGAAGCCATGGCTGAAGAAAAACTTTGCCCCATAAGTATAGAGTATTTTGCGGAAAAACGTAAGTTCGAGGTCGATGTTTTTATTAAACTATCGGCCGATAAATTTGTCTTATTTGGACGTGAAGGCCAAATCTTTGGCGATGAGCACAGTGAAAAGTTTAAACAGAAAAGTTTAGAGTATTTTTTCATTCGGGCGGTCGATTTTGGCAAATTGGCAGATCAAGCAGTTACGGTCGCTGGCATTGCAATTAGCCAAAAGAATATAGCTTCATCTTTTAAAATTATGGCCCTTGAAAATGCCTGCGTTTCGCTATTTAACGAAATCAAAGCAGTGGGTTTTGATGAGCGAGCTTTAGGGCATGCGCAGACCGTTTCGCTTGTTACCATGAACTTGATTTCGAAAGTTCCAAATTTGGCGGATTTAGTCGAGCGACTTATTAAGAACTCGGTCCGAGATGAGCGTCACTCCTTGATGGTGAGTGCTATGGCTAGCATGCTGGGTATTGCAATGGGTTGGACCCGACATGCAACTCTAGAGCGATTGGCTTTGGGTGGCCTACTTCATGATGTAGGTAAGCTCAATCTACCTCCGGATATTCTCGCGAAGGGATTTGAGGATCTCAACAAAGATGAGAAAATCATTTACAAATCTCATTGTGAGTTCGGCAGAGAAACGCTGGCGAAAATGAGACTGATTCCGGATGATGTCAGGCTAATGGTTTTTGAACATCACGAGCTGGCTGACGGGAGCGGTTATCCCAGAGGAATTAAAGATCTTCTGATTTCACCTTATGGGCGAGTGATGAGTCTAGCAAATGCCTTTACCGAATCGGTTTTAAGTTTAGGGCCTGTGGTAAGTACTTCAAATATTAAAAGTGCATTTGATAAAATGAATGGTGATCATTCGGCGCAATTCAATAAAGACTGTTTAAAGGCTCTTTCTACAGTGATTGGAAGGGAATGGAAGAAGGAAGCTGTGTGAGTATTGATTACTCCATCTTTGATAGCCTTCAAGACAGCGTCATCGTTGTAGACTCTGAGTTTCGAGTTTATTATGCGAATCAATCCATGTCCAATCTCCTTAACGTCTCAGTAAATCGTCTCCGAAATGGCAAAACACTTTCGGAATTTATCATTTTTGCATCTCCTATTTGTTTGAAGAGCGAATTTCCCATTGGCGGATTCAGTCCAATGAAAGAAATTGAATTTACCACCACCACTCAAAAAAAAGGTTCACTACAGGTCAACCTTCAAATTGATACCACAACCAGAGATTTGCCTAAAACTGATAAAAGGTGGATTGCATTTTTTCGTGATGTGAGCTTAGAGAAAATTCTTCATAAAAAATATGTTGGCGAACTCGATCAAAAAGAAGAAGTCATTCAAAAACTTAAGAACGCTCAAGTTCAACTTGAGGATTACTCTAAAAACCTCGAATTGAAAGTCGAAGCAAGAACTACCGAATTGCGTAAGTCAAACACCTTGCTCTCGGCCATTCTTGACAGTCTTGATCAAGGCATCATCGTTTTTGAACGCACCGGATTTATTTTGCCCTACCATTCTAAAATGTGCCGAAAAATTTTTAAGGGCGAAATTAAAAATCGCAATTTGGTCAATTTGATTTCAAAGAGAGATTCAATACGAAAACAAATTCGTGATTGGATATCTGTGGTCTTTGAAGAACCTCTTGATTTTCAGGATTTAAAAGGGCTCGGCCCTTCTAAATTAGGAATTGATGTTACCGAAAGCGAGATCGCGCTTGAATACAATCCGATGCGAGATTCCGAAGGCAAAATTCAAGCTGTGGTTATGGTCGCAACCGATAAAACCAACGAAATGAGAGCAAAGCGTGAGGCAGATCATGAGCGAGCTCAAGTTAAGCGACTTGTTCAAATAACCAAGTATCGAAGCCAATTTCGAAGTTTTGCTCAGGATGCGGTCGCCATACTAGCGCGCATGATTAGAGACCTTCAGGGAATAAAAGCAAATGAACTGGATGTCGAACTGTTTGCGAGAGATCTTCATACCTTCAAAGGAGGCGCTGCCACCTTTGCTTTGAGTGAATTGACGGCCCAGGCCCATGAAGCAGAGAAAACGCTTTTTAATTTTACAAAATCAAAAAAGAAAAATTTCAATTTACTACTTGAGTCCATTACGGACCTGCAATTTGAATTCAATTTATTTTTAGAAAAGAATAAGGAGCTCTTTGGCGAAATTTCTGCTAATGGAGCAAAACAAATTGAAGTTTCAAGCGAGACTGCATTACGATGGTTAAATGAATTGAAGAGTATTAAGGGAACTAAAAATATTCACAAAGAAATTGAAGATCTTTTTGTGCATGAAAAGATTGGTTCCTTCTTTGCTTATTTAGATGAATCTCTTTCAGACCTTGCAAATAGTTTGGGGAAAAAACTAAAACCACTGAAAATTAAAAACGGAGATTTACGAATCGAAGCCAAGCATTATCGAGAACTCTTTGCCGTTTTGATTCATGTCTTTAGAAATGCGATAGATCATGGTCTCGAAGAACCCGAACTGCGATCGCAAAACGGCAAGGACGAGTCAGGCCTTATACAAATTCATTTCGAAATGCTTGAGGCCGATGAAGCCTCTCGACAAATCAGAATAATCATATCCGATGACGGTGCGGGCATAGATGCAAAATTGATTCGTAAAAGAATGAAAAAGCTGGGCTATTCTGCACATGAAAGCAAATTGAGCGATCACAAGGTTTTGCAATGTGTTTTTGACGAGAGCTTCACGAGCCGAGAACAGCTTTCAGAGATGTCAGGAAGAGGCGTCGGGCTGTTTGCGGTAAAGACTGTCGTGCTAGGTTTGGGCGGCAGCATAGAAGTTAAAAGCCACTACGGAAAAGGTAGTCAATTTGTCATAGAAGTTCCCTTTATAGTAAGTTCCGGACAAAATTCATTTGAAAAAGTAGCATAAGGTCTTTCCCAAAATCCACTTCACTCAAATTAGACTTTTACTTTTTCCCAAGTTCTCTCTAGCTTCTCTTTTAGGGTGCTTTCTTCAAGTGGCTTTACCATATAGTTGGTGACGCCATTTTGAATGGCTTCGACCACGCGGTGTTTTTCATTTTCATTAGTGATAATCAAAAAGGGTAGTTTTGCAAAATCGAGATTGGACCTTACCAATTTTAAAAAATCAAGACCGCTTAAGTTTGGCATATTCCAATCCGAAATAATTAATTTAATTGGCAGTTCGGTTTGGTAGGACTGCATTAGGGTCTCGTAGGCCTCTTTGCCGTCGGAAGCTTCGACAATGTCAGCAAAGCCTATACGCCTGAGGTAGGCACCCAAGAGCTCTCTTTGGCTTTGCATATCATCGACTATTAATATCTTTGTATCCGTTGAAAACATGATTCTTTTTCTCCCAAAAATCTAAATCAGTATTTGAAACTAAAGACTTGAGCTCGGGGACACTTGATTCTTAAGTTCCCTTCTTAAAATCTTGCCAACATTTGTTTTGGGTAGGTCTTTTCGAAACTCCACATGTTTGGGAATTTTGTATCCTGTCAAATTGGCTTTGGCATATGCGAGGACATTTTCTTTGGTTAAAGCTTCGTCTTTTTTCACGATAAAAACCTTGACCACTTCTCCCGACTTTTCATCAGGGACGCCAACGGCAGCGACTTCAAGAACGCCTGGTAAGTGAGCGAGCACATCTTCAATTTCAGTTGGATACACATTGAATCCAGAGACAAGAATCATATCCTTTTTACGATCTACAATTTTGGTATAGCCGTCGGTGTCCATGATGCCGATGTCTCCGGTTTTAAGGCCGCCATCTTTGGTGAGGACCTTTGAAGTCTCGGCGACTTGATTCCAGTAGCCCTTCATAATTTGTGGACCATAAATGCAGATTTCGCCGGTTTGACCAATCGGGAGTTCTTTTTCTTCATCATTTAAAATAACGATTTTAGTAGAGGGTACGGGCAGACCAATAGTTCCCATTTTGCCGCTACCGTCAATGGGGTTCACACAGGCCACCGGTGAACTTTCAGTTAAACCATAACCTTCGAAAATTTCAGTGCCGGTGATTTCCTTCCAGCGTTTTGCGACAGATGTTTGCAGGGCCATGCCGCCAGCAACTGAAAATTTTAAATGTGAAAAATCAAGTTTTTGAAATTCGGGATTATTGTTTAGTCCAATGAACAAGGTATTGATTCCTGTCATAATGGAAATGGGATGCGAATTGAAATCTTTGATGAGAGAAGGAAGGTCCCGTGGATTGGTTATCATAATATTGTGCACACCGTATTTTACTAGGGCCAGACAATTCACGGTCAGACAAAATATGTGATAGAGTGGAAGTGGCATAAAGACGACTTCTTTTCCTTCCTGAAGAAAAGGTCGCATCCACATATTGATTTGCTCCATATTGGCGACAATATTTCGGTGTGTAAGCATGGCACCTTTTGAAACTCCAGTCGTGCCGCCGGTGTATTGCAAGAAAGCGATGTCGTCTAAACTCATCTCAACCGTACGCAGCGGGTGACTCTTACCTTTTGAAATGGCCTCACTATAAGTTTTTGCTTGAGGAATTGAAAAGGCAGGAACCATTTTTTTAACATATTTAATGACCGCATTGACCAATAATTTTTTAGGAAAACTAAGCTCGTCTCCCAGCTCAGTCAAGATCACGTGTTCAATCTTGGTCTCTGAAATAATATTTTGCAAATTGCGAGCAAAATTAGAGAGAATAACAATTGCCTTGGCTCCGGAGTCGTTAAATTGATGTTTCATTTCGCGTTCAGTATAAAGCGGATTGGTATTGACTACGATCAGGCCAGCTTTAAGAGCCCCAAATAAGCAAATGGGAAACTGTAAAATATTTGGCATTTGAAGCGCAATGCGATCGCCTTTTTTGAGTCCTAAATCGGTTTGCAGATAGGCGGCAAAATTGGTCGATAAAAGATTGAGATCGCGATAAGTGATGGTTTTACCCATATTCGTGAAAACCGGGCGATCCGGAAATTTATCACAGGCCTGAGTTAATATTTGTAAAATATTTTTATATTGAGAAATATCAATTTCAGATTGGATCCCTTTTGGATAATTTTTAAGCCAAATATTTTCCATAGTTTTCCCTTTGCATTTGTCTTGGTTTTTTTGTATCGCTTATAAAGTTATCACTAAACTTGATTTAGGCAAGGTGAGAAATTTTGCCATCTTCAAAAAAATACTCTACAGGCATTTCATGCAAATTATAGTGGCTAGCCATTGACATTCCATAGGCGCCGCAGTCAAGAATGGCCAAAAAGTCATTCTCCGCAATACAGAGCTCGACTTTCGTTGCCAGGATATCTGTCGATTCGCAAATCGGCCCTGCAATACTAAAAATTTGAAGGGGACTAGACTTTTTCTCAAGTGGCCAAATTTGATGATGTGCTTCGTAGAGTGCGGGGCGGAGCAAGTGATTCATTCCGGTGTCGACTATCGCAAACAAAGTCGAGCCATTTTTTTTAATATATTGTACTTGAGTGATTAAAAGAGCGCCGCGAGCAACTAAAATTCTTCCGGGCTCAAGCATTAGCTCTAGCTTTGGATTTCGCAAATGGAGTTCACGAAGTAGCTCTGCATATTGTAGAATAAGTGCTTCATCTTTTTGAATATTGTATTCGTAATAGTCGATGCCCAGTCCGCCACCCAAATCAAGTCTCTTAATTTCAAAACCTTCTTTGATGAATTCATTATAGTGATTTTCTAAAATGGTGATGGCTTCGCGCAATTCTCCCAATTTTAAGAAATTAGATCCAATGTGCATACTAAGGCCAGTCAAATTGATGTGGCCTTCATTTTGTTTGAGGAGCTTTTTAACACTTTCTAGTTCACTTAGGTCAACTCCAAATTTATGATCTGCACCGCCAGTTGAGATGGCTTTGTGAGTATCGGCGCCAACTCTTGGGTTGAGACGAATCCCAATATCTATTGAGGTTTTTTGCTCCATACAAATTATCAAAATTCTTTGCAGCTCAGAGAAACTCTCAATATTTATTTGTTTGATTTTCAATGTAATGGCTTGTGCAAGTTCAGATTTTGATTTTGCAACTCCAGAAAAAATAATATCTTGGGCCAAAAAACCGCAGCTCATGGCCCGCTTAATTTCGCCAATCGAAACCGTATCAACACCTAATTTTTCATTTTGAATAAGACTCAAGATTTTCTGATTGTGATTGGCTTTGATCGCAAAATGAATATTCTGACTTTTCAAAAAGGGCATTGCAGCTTTGAAAAATTGCAAACGCTTTTCAATTTGTTCGCAATCATAAAGGTAAAGCGGCGTTTTTTTGGTTTGACACCATTTCAACAAATTGACTGAGCTAGCCTCAGGTCTAGAGTTTTTTGCTGAAGTTTGGCCAACATAAAGTTCACAATTTTTATAATAAAATTCCATTTCAAGAAAGCTTAACAATGAATATAGGTCTTGGCCAGATATTACCTCCACCAGGACAAAATCTGTGACTTTCTACGGCGAGGGTTTAAAATTAAAGCGAAAGAGGTGTCTATGCGTAAAGAAGCCCGCATTATTTTTTATTTTCTAATTTTGATATACGTCGTTTTGCCGATTTGGCTCCCACAATTTTTATGGTCTCTGATCGTGGTTTTGCCGGTTGTCTTCGTAGGTGTGAGAGATTATTTTCAAAAAAAGCATTCGATTCGAAGAAATTTTCCGGTCATGGGCCATTTTCGATACCTACTTGAGCTCATCAGGCCTGAGATCAATCAATATTTTATCGAAAGTAATTCAGACGGCAAACCCTTTAGCCGTGAGCAGCGTTCAGTGGTTTATCAGCGCGCCAAAAAGGAGCGCGATACGGTACCATTTGGTACTCAAAAAGATGTTTACGAAGTGGGATATGAATGGGTGAATCATTCGATTGCACCGGTGCACGCAAAAGAGAATATGAAGGTCCGCATTGGTGGCCCTCATTGCAAGCAGCCCTATGAGGCAGCACTCTTAAATATTAGTGCTATGAGCTATGGAGCCCTCAGCAAAAATGCAGTTGAAGCCCTCAACCTTGGCGCAAAAAAAGGTGGTTTTTATCACAATACTGGTGAGGGTTCTTGCTCACCTTATCATCTCAAACAAGGTGGCGATATCGTATGGCAGGTTGGCACTGGGTATTTTGGTTGCCGAGAACTCGACGGTAAATTTTCGCCAGAAAAATTTGCAGAGCGAGCAGTTCATCCCAATATTAAAATGATTGAAATTAAACTTTCTCAAGGGGCCAAGCCAGGTCACGGAGGAATTTTACCGGCATCGAAAGTCAGCCTTGAAATTGCAACGATGCGTGGTGTGGAGATGGGCAAAGACGTCATGTCTCCGCCTTGGCATACGGCCTTTTCAACGCCAATTGAAATGATGAAATTTATCAAACTACTGCGCGATTTGTCGGGTGGAAAGCCCGTGGGATTTAAACTCTGCGTAGGTAAGAGACGAGAATTTATTGCACTCTGTTTGGCAATGCGAGAAACCGGCATTATGCCAGATTTTATCACGGTAGACGGCGGAGAAGGTGGCACTGGTGCCGCTCCAATTGAGTTTTCGAATTCAGTTGGTTGTCCCCTTACAGAAGGTTTGGTGTTTGTACACAATACTTTATTGGGCTTTGATTTACGCAAAAACATAAGAGTTATTGCCAGCGGTAAGGTCACAACCGGATTTGATATCGTAGCTAAGCTTTCAATGGGCGCGGACTTATGCAATTCGGCTCGTGGTATGATGATGGCAATCGGATGTATTCAAGCTCTTCGTTGTAATTCAAATACTTGCCCAGTGGGCATTACCACCAATGATCCTGAACTTGTGAGCGGCCTTGATATTTTATCAAAGTCAGATCGTGTAAAGAATTTTCAATTTGAAACGGTAAAAGCTGCAAGTGAAATCATGGGTGCGATGGGTGTGAGGCATTCAAGTGAACTTCGTCCTTTTCACTTGATGAGGCGAGTGGATGCCCTGACCGTGAAACATTATGGTGAAATATTTGAGTACTTAAATGCCGGCGATTTGTTGAAGCCGAATTTACCGAAGTCCTATGAGCGTGCATTTCGCTCTGCAACTGCGCAGAGCTTTCTCGCCTTAGAGGATATGAGGGTAAGTGAACTAAACGTTATTTAGAAGTTTTTTTATTTGCCGCCAACCACATCTGGTTTTGACATTGAAACCAGATTGGCGAGTTCTTTGCGCTCGTTTTTCCCAACATTCATATCACGGAGCGTTTTAATAAAAAGGCCACCCATTGTCTTCCAGTCTTCAGCTGATACACCTGATGCCTTGTGTGCATCTTTCATTGATGGGCCGGCATATTTGCAGGGCCCGCCAGAGACTTGGCAAAGGAATTCAGCCATACTTGCTTTGTGTTTGCTTTGATCTTTTTTAAGACCTTCGGCAATAGTGGGATTGGCAAGAAGCTTCTGATTGGCAGCCATTGCATCGACAAATTTATTTGAGAATTTTACTAATACGGCTTTTCCGCCGATGCGATCAAAGAGTGATTTTTCATTCGCGGCATTTCCGCCAGCGCCCAAATCCATTGCGGCAGCTGAGTCAGCAGGCGGGGCGGCATCTAGTCCAGTGTCTGAAGCAATATTATCCGCGTCTTTTTTCGCGGCATTTTCGGCGGTTTCTTTGGAGTCCGGAGAGGAGCTAAACATTGAACATGAATTACCTAATAGTAAAAGTGTGCCGGCTAAAATTAAAATGATGCGTGAACTCATGATGAACCTCCGTAAAAAGCCTAAAACGAAAAAAAACCACTATTCACCAAGTCTTACAGATAATAGCGTAATGGCAAACAAATTTTTTGGCAGGTATAAGTTACTACAGCTAAAAGACTAGTTCGTAACCTAGAGTGTCGTTACAGGCTCAACCAAAATTGCAGACCTACTCATGCGCCGCGATAGTTGTTGCTAATCATTTGGCAGCTCGTTAGCGTTTAGATCCGACAATATTTGTCGCTAACCACAGCCCCGAAGGAGTTCAACATGAAGGCTCAATTGACTTCAAATTTTCGCTGGACCTATTGCTTAATCATCTTCGCGTTATCTTGCAGTCACAATCAAAATAAGGCTGAAAAAATTGAAAGCAAAGTCACCAGCTCAGAATCCGTTAATAAAGAAGAAACAATTGGTGTTAATAAAGATGGCGATATGGTTTGGCAAAAAAAAGTTTCAATGAATGAAGAGTTGCGAAGATTACAATTTGAAGTTTATGAACTTGAAGATCGCGTTTACGGAAGTCGCAAATACGGCTCATCTGGATTGTTTGGCGCCCTTAAAACTTGTCAAACTCATCTCGCAGCTCGTGAGAATGGCGGAAATGGCACTCTTATGTGGACCGAGCCTTTAGACCGCATTACGGATAAAGAAGAATTATTCAATATTGGCTTAGATGAAAAAGATCGATTGGTCGGAGTGAGTGAGGAGTTTTTGAAAGATCGTCTGGCCAGATTTGTTGAATACAAGCGGATTTTGATGAAAAAACAAGATGAATTTGACGATAAACTTGGCGTTTGCGAAGGCGAAATGAAGAGTCGCGCCCAAAACAAAAAAGCACCAACCGAGGCAACTAACTAGTGAAGGCTAAGAGACCGAGATCTTTAGAGCAAGAAGCTAAATTTTCGCTGATTAAGTTTAGAAATCTGGCGTTAATACGAGAGCTAGCGGGCGAAATTCCGTCTACTGATGTTTTGAACTCTTGGTCGCAAAAGCAGGGATCTGATCAGGTCGCATTTTTATTGTATGAAGCAATACTGAATTCAACTGAGCAAAAAAACTTTATTGAATTTGTTAGATCACAGAAAGTTGATTACGTCGCACAAGGGTCTGCAAAGAGTCCAATTGAGATTTGGATTATCTCAAGCGCCAACCAAAGTCTGTCGCCGTGGGGAGCTCATGTTACTGTTGTGGGCTCTTGGCTAGAAGAGCTTGGGCTTGATTGGAATGAACTTGAAACTTTAAGCGATAATAATATTTTGCAGAACGCTCAACTTATTGGTGAAGCCATTCAGGCCACGCATGCTAAAAAGATTGTGATTAGTTTTGGCAGGGGTTCACTCGAGATGAGTTTGCTTTGTAAAATGAATGAAAAAAACAAAAAGTTTGATCTTCATAGTGTGTGCAGTTGGGTCAATATTGCCGGTAGCGTTTCAGGATCAAAGACGGCAGATCAAATTCTAAAGAGCCCTTACTTAAAAGCCCAGGCAAAATTTAAATCTATTTTTCGGCGGGAGCATTTTCAAAACTTACTCTTGAGCTCAAAGTCCAATCCGGTTTGGCGAGGTGGATCTGAGTTTTCCGCCCTGAAAAACTCAGTCAATGTTACGCTTTTGCCCATTTGTTTTGAAAAGCATATTCCAATTTATTACAAAAATTCCTTTCAAAAACTTCGCGAATTTGGCCCAAATGATTCGCAAAATTTATTGGCTGATCAGATTGTTCGTCCTGGCTTCATTTATCCATTGTGGGGCCGAGTTGTAATCGATGAAATCGGCGCCATTAAACCTAGTTTGGTACGTGTGATTTTGGCTCTAAAAAGTATTCTTGATAAGAAGCTCGGACTTGAGTTTTTGCGAGAGGAAACTCTTGTGAAGGAGGCTCCGATTGCTTCGGAGCCCAAACTTGAACTTGATTGGTCTATCTCCTAGTCAGACACTCATTCGAAGTAGGTTTGACTTCTGTCATTCCATCGAGAGATTTTTCTTGGTATTTTATATTTATATAGAGCTGACCGGATTCACCAACTTTAAGTGGCGCTGAACAATTGGCGCTGCCATTTGGCTGAGTGATATAGCTGTCACAGTAGTAAAAATCATATTTGATTTGATTCAGGCCAACGACAACTTGCATATTGCAAGCTGTGGGCGAAGTATCAATTGAAAACTGCGTTTGCGAAGTGATGCAGCCTGGTCGACTATTGGTAGTTAAATTTAAATAATCAGCATGATCTAAATGGTAGCCATTTTGCGGAGCTGTCTGAACATAAATATTAGGTGGAGAAACCGTCTCGACTTTATCTGAGATCAATTGACCCGTGCAATTATAGCGGACCACTCGTTGAAACTGCCGCGTAATTAAATAGTCCTTTGCCATTCCCGGGCTATTGTCGGATTTATTTAGGTTATTTGGCGAACATGCTGTCAAACCAATGAGTAAGCTTGCGCCTAGAGAAGTGAAAAGTTTTACCATCTACAGTCTCCTTTTTTACCGAGGCTGCTTCAATCAGATCTACTTATCAAGATTCTTTTAAACTCTCTGGCAATCTCTAGGCCGTATTGCCCTTCATTTTGACATGACAAAAATGTGAGTATTTTCGGCCACTACACCATGAAATGGAGTGGCGCATTATGGAATGTTAGCAGGCACTTTACCAATTTAGCAAATAGGCAAACATGAGTGGAGCACAAATTGTGGCATCACTCTCGATCACATAGCGAGGTGTATCGACAGCCAATTTTCCCCAGGTAATTTTCTCATTTGGGATGGCTCCAGAATAAGAGCCGTAGCTTGTGGTCGAATCTGAAATTTGGCAAAAATAACCCCAGAGAGGAACATCATGTCGTTTTAGATCTTGGTGAATCATCGGAACTACACAAATCGGAAAGTCACCAGCAATTCCGCCTCCGATTTGATAAAATCCGACGCTCGATTTTTTGGTGGTTTCTGTATACCAGCTGGCGAGTTCAGTCATATATTCAATTCCGGTTCGAACTGTGTGCACTTTTTTAATATCGCCTTCAATGCAGTGACCGGCAAAGATATTTCCCAGAGTAGAATCTTCCCATCCAGGTACGATCATGGGTAAATTCTTTTCACAGGCCGCCATTAGCCATGAATCTTTTGGGTCAATTTGAAAATACTGTTTCAATTCGCCGGAGCGCAAAATTCGGTACATAAATTCGTGCGGAAAATAAGCTTCTCCGCTTTGATCGGCGTTCTGCCACTGTTTTAAAACAGCGCGCTCAATTCTTCGAATGGCTTCTTCTTCTGGAATACAAGTGTCGGTGACGCGATTGAGGTGCTTGTTTAGAAGTTTTTCTTCATCGTGTGGAGTGAGGTCACGGTAATTGGGAATTCGAACATAATGGTCATGCGCCACTAAATTGAATACATCTTCCTCTAGATTTGCGCCCGTACAGCAAATCGCGTGAACCTTATCCTGACGAATCATCTCAGCAAGAGAGAGTCCCAATTCAGCCGTACTCATTGCCCCGGCGAGAGTGACGAGCATTTTGCCGCCCTTATTGATGTGTTCCTCGTAAGCTATGCAGGCATCTTTGAGTGCTGCAGAATTAAAGTGACGGTAGTGGTGGTTGACAAAATCTCTTACTTTCATTTTCCCTCGCTCGTTTTTTTGATTGCTGCAGCTTTTTAACCTAAGCTCGAAAGAAGAGTCAATCAATAGACCTCTTGCATATCTAGTCGCGGCTAAAGCCTTGTCATCCGCGCCAGCTCATCGTCTTCAGGCAAAAATAAGGCTCAAAATACATTTTATGTATTCTTCGCCTTATTTTTGCCCTCATTCCTTGATCTGGAGCGGATGCCATTATTTTATCTCGCGACTAGATATGCAAGAGGTCTAATTCGTAGAGAGTGAATAGCCCTTGAAGCCTTCAAATTGAGATGCGCTTTGGGAAAGACCAAATAGCTTTCTGACATAGGGGATGCGGCTAAAAGGAGTGTCCACAAAACCGCCGAGACTGAATTTATTTTTTAATACGAGTTGAGCCACATAGTAGGGGTGGCAGTCATTTTGAGCTCGCGACCAAATGGCGTCTAAAATTTGAAAACTCTGTGAATAGTCTCTCTCTAGAGGCAAATGCTCGGTCATGATGTCCTTCAAGGCGAATTCCTGTGAAAGCGATTCAGAAACCGCAGAACAAAAGCCAATGGGCAATTGCGGTGAAAGATAAATTTGTTTGAGAATTTGAGGTGGAGTCCAAAATCGCAAGAGTCCTTTCGTAGCTTGAATGGCCCGGCTTGCTCTTCTGGTTGCGTTGCTATCAATTGGGATCCAATCTCCTGGCTTTATCCATTCGTTTTGAATGTAAAGAGTATAGGCCGTATGTTCGGCTTCTAAAATCGAAATTGCAGTGTGTTCAAGCCTGTAGTTTTCAGTGCTTAAGAGGAGCTGCACAAATTTTCTGACCTCTTGAAGTGCAACTAAATAATCCCCTTTGAATAGAGCTTCAATATAGCGCAATTTACAAAGCGCAATCAAATCAAGACTGTCAATACTTGGAAGTCTATTTTGAGAAAGCAGATTGCCCTGTTCGATCAATTTTTGAATGGGGCTATTTTTTTCAATATTCCAATAACTGAAGCTTTCTAGCGAATTAAAAATTTTAAGATCGACTCTCTTGCGTTCAAAATAGACCTTAAAGGGACTGGTATGCAGTTGCCATTCTCGCCCAAGTCTTAGGATAAAATCTTGAATATCTGCCGGAACTTGCGCTGGCTGCTGAAATTGCGAAGATTCAGGGAGCCAATGCAAGAGATGATTTAAGCTTTTTCCTGCGTCTTCGCCTACGAAATTTTGCGTCTTTAGCAAGGGTTCAAAGATCTTTTGAGATCTCAGAAAATCATTGTCTTCATTGTATTCTGGCAGAATCAGCGAGAGCGCAGAAATATGAACTTGAATTATGGGGTCGACTTTTTGCTTCGTTAGCCATTCGAGACTAAAAACCGAAGTGATGCTTAAGACGGCCAAGGTAAAAAACGTTGCCAGCAAAAAGTTTCGCATCGTCTTTAATTGGCCCCTAAGAAATTGCGGTCAAATTCATACATGAGTAATTTTTGACATACAGAAGCCACTGAGCATAGGCATTTTGAAACTCAAGTTTGGCGAGTGCAAGCTCCGCTTTCAAATGTAAGAACTTTTCTCGAGATTGGTTTTGCACACTGCTTTTTAGCCTTAAATATTCAGCTCGGTACTCTTCCCTAAGGGCTTTCAGTCGCGTTTGCGCATTCTCAAGCTTTTGTTTTAGTGCCATTACGGTTTCATGTTTGGCGCCCCGAGATAATATGATCTTTTCATCCATAGTAATGCGCGCTTTTAAAATCTCTGGCTCAGAAACAGTTTTGAGTTTCGAGGCAAGCTGCAGATATGCAAAAAACTGAATCAGCCATTTTGAAGGATCCCAATGGTACCAGCGAATTCCGTTGCGATAATCTAGCTGAAAGCGATGATGAAAATTGTGGTAACCTTCACCAAAGGTCAAAAATGCCATGATGATGCTATCGCGCGCGGTGATTTGATCGCTATAGGGTCGCCTTCCTAGATAATGGCAAAGGGAGTTAATAAAAAAAGTAGAATGTTGAGTTAGAACAATGCGCAGAAGTCCTAAAATTAATAAGCCGCCCCAAAATCCAAAGCCAAGAGCCACTCCAAGTAAGCTTGGTAGAATAAATCCGATTAAGATCGCAAGCCACCAATAGTGATTGTGTTGAAACGCCAAAGCTTTATTGCGTTCCAAATCGATCGCGAACTTTCCTTGGTATTGAGGTTTGTCTTTTAAAAACATCCAGCCAATGTGGGCGTACCAAAATCCGATATTGATATTGTAAGGATCATCATCCGAATCTACTTTAAAGTGATGGCGTCTATGGTCAGTTGCCCACTGTAAAACCGTACCTTGAAAAGCACCTGTTCCGAAAAACAAAAGAATCAATTGTAAAATCGGATGCGCTTCGTAACTACGATGTGCGAAATAACGATGATAGCCAACAGTGATGCTTAAATTATTTAGAGAAAATAAAACCACAAAGGCGATGATCATGGCAAGAGTTGGTGGATGAAAATAAAAATATATGGGAACTAAAATGACCGCAAAAATAGGCGTGAGCGACAAAAACAAAATGGCTTTCCAATTGAGGCCATAGGTCTTTGCTTGACAGCGAAACTCGTCTATAAAACGTTTTTTTGGGGTCATTGCTTCTCCACATCCAAAGAACTTGCGAAAACACGGGGCGCATCTTAGTTCATATCTTATCTGCATATCTTAGACGTTTTTTCGGTATAACTATAGCTAAAACTAAGGAAACTTTAAAAAATAAGCGAAAATCCTAAAGCAATTACGATCCCCAATGAAGCCTTGGCAAAGACACGCTTCGATTTGAAGCAGGACCTTACCAAAATACTTTGTCTAGCAATTGCCAATTATGTGATGCTTTACTCTAGTGATTTCGGCTTGAACACTGAGTCGAGAAAAACCCAACGAATTGTCTCATAATGAGTTGAATCCATTAATCTACCAGGGCATAAATATGAGATGCCAAAGCGCCTTGCAAGCTTATTGATTTTGGGTTTTTCATTTTTTTGCCAAGGCAATCTTCTTGCGGCCACGCCGGCAGCTAAGACTCAAGAGATTCGCGTGATTTTTTTAGGCGATTCAATTGCCGCGGGTTACGGAGTTTTAAAAGAAGAATCCTTTCCTGAGGTTTTAGAGCATTTGCTTTCTCCGCTGGCGCTTAAAAAAAATATTCATCTCGAATTTACCAATGCCAGCGTTGCCGGAAGCTTATCTTCAAGTGCCAGCTCTAGGCTGCGTTTTTATCTGAAGCTTAAACCCCAGATTCTTGTTCTCGAGCTTGGTGGCAACGATGTATTAAAGGGGACAGAGGCTTTAGTTGTTCGTAAGAATTTGGCCGAGGCAATTGATTTGGCACTCGAAAATAAAATGAAGGTACTTCTTCTCGGCATGAAAATTTTTTCGAATTACGGAGAAAAATACAGCTTAGCTTTCGAAAAGATTTATCGCGACTTAGCAAATGAAAAGAAGATTGAATTGATGTCTTTTTTGCTTGAAGGAGTTGCTTTTAATAGGGATCTGATGCAATCAGATCAAAAACATCCGAATGCAAATGGGCATAAAGTGATAGCTGAAAAGCTTGTGCCATTTTTAGAACCCCTAATTATAGCGGCAATTAAAAAGTGAGGGATATTGGCATCAGCTGTTTTAAATATTAGTAAACTTTCGAAGACTTTTTTGACCAAAGATGGTCCGCTTTCAATTCTCAATGAAATTGATTTGGTGATTGAAGCTGGTGAAATTTTAGCAATTCAAGGGCCTTCTGGCTGCGGAAAATCAACGCTCATTTCGCTGATTGCGGGACTTGATGGTTTCAATTCAGGTTTACTTGAGGTCCTAGGGCACACGCCTTTAAAGATGAGCGCATCTGATTGGAACTCATTTCGCGCCCGTAATATCGGAATTATTTTTCAACAGTTTAATTTGCTTGAACATTTAACTGCGTTTGAAAATATTCGATTGCCTTTAGATTTAGCGGGAGTTTCTGATGCCGATGAAAGAACAACCGAGGCTCTTATGAAGGTGGGTTTGATTGACCGAAAAAACCATTTTCAGCGTGAATTGAGTCGCGGAGAATCGCAAAGGGTTGCGATTGCCAGAGTCTTGGTGATGAAGCCTAAATTGATCTTGGCCGACGAGCCAACCGCAAGTTTAGATCAAAAGACCGGAAAAGATATTAGCCAAATGATTTTCAAACTTGCCAGGCTTGAGAAAATAGCCGCTTTGGTCGTTACCCATGATGCTAGTATTGCTGATCTATGTGATCGTACTTTTAATATGAAAGAAGGTAAACTTTATTCGAAATTGGTTCAAAATTGAAAAAAGCCTTTCTCATTTTCAAGCTTTCGCTTCTCGAATTCAAAAACAAACCAATTCTCGTGGCCAATGTTTTGCTGATTTTGATCCTCGGGAATATGGCGCCCATGTTGGTTTCATCTTTGAAAACCAGCACCAATCAATTTTTACTTGCTCGCTCCAAGGATATTTTATCGGCAGATTTGTCGATCTCGACGTCTTCACCATTTAAAGGCAATCAAAGAGAGGAGCTGATGAGGCGCCTTGAACCGCTTGAGGTATCTAGCGAGATTCAATTTATGACTATGGCAAGAGCGAAATCCGATAGCATGTTGGTCGAAGTTAAGGCTATCGGGAATCACTATCCCCTGTATGGTAATCTTGAGTTGCTTGGCGAAAACTTTCAGCAGCAAACAAAGGCTATTCAATCAGAAAAAATTGCCTGGGTTCAGCTTGATATTTTAGAGCGTCTACATTTGAAGGTGGGCGATGCTATTGAGCTAGGAAGCACGAGTTTTACCATTCGGGCCCAAATTCAAAAAGACTCTGTATTGCCACAGGCTTCTCTCAATTTTGCACCGCGAATTTATATTGCCGAGAAATTTGTTGTCGACACCCATCTCATACAATACGGAAGTCAGATTTTTCATCGGCTGTTTTTTAAATTGAATGACTCAAAGAATTTGGAACTGACTGCCTCCGAGCTCAGAAGAACATTGGCTGACCCGAATCTAGTCGTGAGAACGCCCCATGATGCAATTGAAGGCTTCAATCGCTTTCTCGAGTTTTTTACTCGATATCTTTCGGTCATCACGGTGGTGGTTTTTTGCATTGCTTGGATGAGCGCATTTTATATTTTTCAAAGCCTCAATCAAAGTCATTTGAAGCAAGCGGCTATTGTTATGACTTTGGGAGGATCTCGGACCTTGATAGCAGGTATTTATTTGTTGCAATCTCTGGTGCTGAGTATTTGCTCGTTTGTCATTGCTGGTCTGTTTAGTCTCTGTGCGCTGCATTTGGTGGCCAATTACTATAAGGCGCATTTGCCCCAGGGATTTGAGTTTCAATTTTATATCCAAGATTTCTTAAATAATTTTTTGCTTTCGATCCTGACAAGTTTTTGCTTTGTTTTAAGTCTAATTTTGAAAATTTCAAGATTGAATATTCAAATTCTTTTAGGCGAAAACAATCAAAGTACTGAAAAAATGCCTTGGGTCGAGTTGCTGGCACTGAATTTTTCAATTTTAACTATTTTCATGTTTTTGTCTTATCATTTGATGGGTTCTCAAGCCTTTGCGATGAGTTTTGTATTTGCTTTGGCCATTTGCGCATTTGCTACTCTGTATTTTGGCCGAGTGATTTTTTGGATTTTTAAGCAGTCTATGAAATCAAAACCCGGAGTGCTTCGGGTTTTAAGTGTGAATCTGGCGCGCATACGTTTTGCCCAAACACTTTGTTTTATCGCGATTGCACTCATAGCCGTGATTCTCAATGTCGTACCCCACTTAATGAAATCTATAAAAAACGACATTGACCCGATTGTTGGTCGGCATTTGCCGAGTCTGTTTTTATTTAATATTCCAGATGAAAAGCTCGAAGATCTGAAGCGCTTTGCTTCCGAAAACCACCAAGACTTGCAATATATTTCTCCGCTCATATTGGCGCGTTTGACAAGTATCAATAATACGGCTCCCAAACAGGAGTTTTTACTTAAGTTTCCGGTTAGAGTTTCCTATCGAAAGGACTTAATAGATTCCGAAAAGATAATTGCCGGAAAGTCATTGCCAATAGATTACCATGAGGGGGATCCCATTTATGTTTCGCTTGATCAAGGTTTTGCTGAACGAGTTAACTTGCAAATAGGTGACGAGTTGCAATTCGATGTTGCGGGGATAGCTTTTAAAACTATAGTTCGTAATTTACGAAGTGTGAGATGGAGTGACTTCAATCCGAACTTCTTTTTTCAGTTTCAAACTGGGGTCCTTGAGGATGCGCCTAAGACGTGGATTGCCAATATGCAACTAGATGAAAAGGACGCAACAAAATTTGCCAATCGGCTCTCACAGCAATTTCCGGATGTATCGATAATTGACGTGAGAAAGAGTATGGAAACTATTACTCAAATGGTCGGGGGATTAATTGTACCAGTTGAGATGCTTGCAAGTTTATCGGCCATCTTATGCCTTCTCATTATGGCGTTTGTAATTTGGCACCATCTACTTTCTCGCACTGAGGAAATTGAGGTGGTCAAGATCTTGGGTGCAAGTTCGAGTCAGGTTTCATGGCTATTTATTGGCGAATACATTGTATTGGCACTATGTGCCCTCGGTGCTGGCTCACTTTTGGGATTTGGAATGGCTTATTTTGTGTGTTTGAGGTTCTTAAAAATTGAGGGTCATTTTGCGTGGAGCGAGACCATAAAGTTATCTGGGCTGTTTTTAGCCCTTATGTTAATCATTTGCTCTTATTTGGTTACAAGGCTTATGAGCCGGGCACATAGCATTTCAATTAAATCCTGACGGAGCTCTTGCAAGTGGCTATAGTTAGGCTTATGATTTAAATCAATTAAGGGGTTGGATAATGTTAAATAAAAAAATGAACTTAGAGCCAAGTCAAATTTTGATGTTTATTAGCTTATTTGCGTTTAGCTTTTGTATGAGGTTTTTACCTCATATGTTCAATGTGACACCCATAATGGCAGTTGCTTTGTTAAGCGGATTTCATTTTAGAAATAAGAATATTGCGCTTTTACTTCCTTTGTCCGCTATGTTTTTATCTGATTGGGTAATTGGGTTTCACTCCCAATTACTTTTTGTTTATGCGCCAATTTTAATTTCGGTACTGCTTGGCAGCTGGATGCGAATGAAAAACCAAAATAAAGCTTGGCCAGTAAAAACGAGTTTTCAGCTGGCGGCAGTAGGCGCCTTATTGTTTTTTGTTATCTCCAATCTTGGGGTCTATTTTCTGTCGGGAATGTACCCGCAAACATGGGTAGGACTGAGCACTTGCTATGAAGCCGCGATTCCATTTTTCGAACGCTCTCTTATTGGCGATTTAATGTTTACCGCAGCACTTTTTTCAATATATTCGTTTGCTCGTCAAAGCTTTCCTGAGTTGGCGGTAAAGGAGATGAGTCATGGCCGATAAGAATGATATTTGGCCCGAAAATGTGCCCGGGAAATTCTTTGTTGATAAGACCTGTATCACCTGTGATGCTTGTTGTATCGCCGCTCCAAATAATTTTAAGATGAATGAAAATGACGGTCATGCTTATCTCAGCGCTCAGCCAACGACCAAAATCGAAGAAGAGCAGTGCAAAGAAGCAATGGAAGGCTGTCCAGTAGAAGCCATCGGCAATGATCGCGACTGACCGTCCTCAGGCAAGCCGTTAACAGTTAACCGAACCCGGATACCGAACCCGAAACTGAAACAGGCAAACGCTTGACCGCCGCAGCTGCCGTTAAAACTGAATCGCTTCGCTGACCAAGATCCAGTGAAGCATAAGTAACAATAATTGACCCTATTTCGCCTTTAATTGATCCAGAAACCCGCATCTGAAGCCACGTCATAGATAGAAGAGCGCATAAGAAACATCAAGGGCTTAAAAAGCTCTCAAAAACGGTATTAGCCGTAATCAAATATTGGTATGCCATTTGCTTTAAATCATTGAAATAAATACGCTGTTTTAAAAAAAAATTGGATGTCGTTATGTTGTTTAGATTTACCTCAATTTTGATTCTCTTGATGCATTTTGGGCTCAGTTCTTCTCAGGCATTTGGACTCGATTTGGAGTGTGAACAGAGCATTCGGCAAATGATAAGCACTCCAATCTTGGGCCCCCCAACTAAAAATCTAGCATTTTTAAATGAAAGCTCGGGCGCGCATTTTGATCTTAAACTCTTGAGACGACCAAACAGCAATTTAATTTCTATTTACTTTTTTGATGGCCAACCTCACGAATCGATTTTAGAACTAGGCCCTGATTTAAGAATTGAGAAATTCTATCGTAAAGAAAAAAACTTGGTACACGGACAAAGAGAGATTTTCAGATGTTATGAGTCTTCGGCTTGTGCCAATTATTTAAAGGCAGATGCTCTAAAATTGGAATTGAAAAGTCAGTTGATGCTTGAGCCTTCAATGAGAAAAGCGATGCGATGCCTTGTTCAATATGAAAATTCAGTAGTTGTCGAAATCGAAACCAATTTGCAAAAAGTAAAAGCTCTTGCTCCCTAATCAAATGCTTCATAGATGATTTGACTTGGACCAATTCCTTTGGCTGCGAGTTTTTCTTTTACATCTTTTATCATCATGCCGTTTCCGCACATATAAAAATCAGTTGGAATTTTGACATAATTAAGATGTTCAATTTGGTTTTGCACATAGCCTTTGAGTCCCTTCCAGTTGTCAGAAGGACGCGAGAGAACAAAATGAAATTTAAAATTCTTAAAATCATTTTGCAGAGCCTTGAGTTCAGATTCAAAATACAGATCTTTTTCCGCTCTTAAACCCATATAAAATGAAATGTTTTTATCTCGTAGTAGCTGGGCATGACTTCTCAAAAAGCAAATATGCTGAGCGACACCAGAGCCAGTATTGAGAAAAATAATCTGTTCAGACACAGGCTCTTTAAAGAAAATTCTCCCAAATGGCCCGGTGAATTGAATTTCTTGATCCTGTTTAAGTTGCCAGACGTATTCACTGGCGACTCCCTTTTCAACAAATTTAAACATCAATTTCACTTGGGATTTATTTTGATCATTTGAAGCAATTGAATAGGCTCTTAAAACGGGCTTATTTTCTTTGGGCACATGAAGCATCAAAAACTGTCCGGCTTTAAAGCTAAACTCACTGGGCTCAGTTAATTGCAGCCATAGCTCGCGAAAATCCGGAGTATAATCGATGATTTTTTCAATTTTTGATTTGTAGATGATTCGCTTTTTAGGTGCAGCCTCTGATGTCGTCATGTTAAAGCCCTCTAAGCTTTGTGACTTCGTAACGATGCCCTTGAAGTTGTCTGCGGCCCTTCACAAATGGCTTTCTGCGATAATGATGAGCGCAGTTCTTTGAGCAGGTTTGAAGGTTCTCATCTTGAAAGCAGCTTTCACAAATCCACGCATCGTGATTGCACTTTCGACACGCAATCTTGTCGCCAGAGGGCTGCCCACAGTGAGGACACATTTTAAAGTTTTGCGTGGGTTTAAGCTCTTGATCAACGGCAACCCGGTGATCGAAAACAAAACACTCGCCTTCGAAGTTTTGATTGGGAAATTCTTCAATATATTTTAAAATTCCGCCATCCAATTGATAGACATTTTCAAAGCCCTGAGCTTGCATTTCAACAATTGCCTTTTCACAGCGAATGCCACCGGTACAATAAATCAAGAGCTTTTTTTCTTTGGGAATTTGAGATTTCTTTAAATACTCGGGAAACTCATTGAATTCATCGATCTTGGGATCCAAGGCATTCTTAAATTTGCCAATTTTGGTTTCATACCAATTTCTGGTATCCAAAACGACAACACCTTCTTCGCTCATTGCCTGATTGAATTCTTTTGGACTCAAATGATTGTTTTTATTCAATGGTTGAATCTCTGGCTTACCCAAAGAAACTATTTCCTCTCGTACTTTTACTTTGAAACTTTTAAATGGAGCAAAATCAGAACGACTCTCTTTGATCTCAAGTTTTGATAGCTTAAGAAGTGCTGCCAATTCATTCATAAAAACTTCAAGCTGGGGTTTCATTCCGCTAATGGTGGCATTGATGCCTTCATGGCCAAAAATAACCAAGCCTTCAAGCGAATTTTGAGCGCCAAATTCAAGGATTTTGAGTCTTATGCTTTCGACTTCAGCGCGCTCTATATTTAAGAATTTATAAAAAGTGTAAACACTGAGAGACAGGGCTTTTGCATGCCCAAATTCGACTTTTTTTAAGTCTGTCATAGGATTAAGCCTCCAAAGCTTAGCTATACAGTTATGTAAAAACAGCCTTGAAATTTAGTTGATTTATACGTGGCGAGTCAAGAGGCGCATTCATGAGCGCCCAAAAAATAAGCACAGGATGCTTCAATTCTTCAAATAAGCACGCTCATTTACATTCAAAGCTGACTCAAGGATTCAAAAAATACCGCGAAAAATCAAAAAAAGGAGAAGTTTATTTAGAAATTCAGTGTTTCAGAAAGCGGAACTGGACCAGACGCTGGTCGAGGCTAGTATAAGGCTAATCTTTAATAGCCCTAAGCAAGAGCCTCAAATCTTGATTTCTCGAGCTAAAAATCAGGCGAAACGACAACTTTATCCACGCCGTCCACAGGGTTATAAACAAAATAGGTTTATAAATGAAATCAGTGTACTTCATCGAAATGCGCTTACGATTGCGTTGAAAAAGGTACAAAGTATAGTGACGGTCCTTATGGCACGTCTTGCCACGGGCGTGCTCCACGATCCAATTTGGATCGACTTCAAGTTTGTAATTTTGGGCGACTCTTTGACAAAAATCGACGTCCTCCCAGTAGGTACCAAGGCTTTCATCAAAGGGGCCGGTTTTAAAGTAGACTTCTCGATGAATGAGAAAAGCACTACCGGGAATATAAGGATATTTGGCCAATTCAAAATCTTTCAAAGTTTTACAGTGTGAAATATGACCATATTTTGGCTGAAAGCTTCCGCCGAGCGAATCCGTTCGCAAACTCCTTTGGATCAGAATGTGTGGGCCAATCATGGTGGGTAATTTTGGAATATTGGGTAAATTTTTTATAGTGCAGTCATTGGTAAGCAAGAGGGCCCATTCAGAACTTTCAAAGACTTTTTTTAGTCCAGAATTAACTCCACCTGAATAGCCAATATTTTTTTCAATTTCTAAATGCGATATTTGCTTGAACTGAGTCTTTAATAAATCCGAAAATTTTTTTTGACTTCCATTGTGGACTAAATAGACATTGGCGTGCAGCTTCAGCGCGGATTCAAGCGTGCGTTTGGTTATTTCAGGATGATTGAAACTTAAAACAACTATGCCCAAATTTTGTGGCGAAGAGGAAAGAGAAGCGCTCATGAAGTTATGTCTAATACCTGCGGCGGGATTCGGCAAGCGTCTCGGGGGGCCGCCGGCGAAAGAAATCTTAATTGATCCAGAAAACAATCGGCCTATAATAGATTGGTCCTTGGAGCTTGCACTCAAATACGCTTTGAAGCCAATTGTGATTACCAGAAAATCGAAGACGAGCTTGATTTCATATATTGAAGATAATTGGCTCGATCGAGGGGTCGAGCTCATGCTGGTTGAAGCTTCAAAGGAATGGCCAGACAGCATTTTGCAGTCTCAAAACCTATGGAGTGAAGTGAATCTTATGATCCTGCCTGATACGCGCTTTGCACCTCAAGAATTAGTCGAAAAATTGATTTCCGACTGTGAATTTAAAAATCAAGCAAGCTTTGGCTTTTTTGATACCAAAGAGAGTCTTGAGACCTGGGGTGTATTGGGTATAAGTGAAGGCAAGTCTTTGCAGATTTGTGAAAAGCCTTTCGATTTAGTTGGCGCTGATCAATTCAAAGCCTGGGGACTCATTGCCTTTCGTAAGGAAGTTGGTAAAGAGTTGTTTGCGAGTCTCTTAAAATCAAATCAGGATCACCAGTGGTTTCAATTTAGTCACTCGTGTTCAACTCATAAATTGAATTACTTTAAAGATATAACCCGCAAAGTTTCGGATCTCGAATTTTAAATAAGACCAATTGATTTTTACATTGGTTGGATGAGCGCGGTCTTTTTGCAGTGAGAAATCCTATGCAAAATTCTGAAGCACTTTTTAAAATATTAAAGCAGCGATTTGGTTTTGAAAAATTTCGAGATGGACAATACGAAATAATTGAGAGTGTGATTTCACGCCGTGATACCTTAGTGGTCATGCCGACCGGGGCCGGAAAATCTCTTTGTTTTCAAATTCCAGCGGTTTATCTTGGCGGAATCTGCTTAGTCATATCTCCGTTGATAGCTCTGATGCATGATCAAGTGCGAAGTTTAATTCTCAAAGGAATACCCGCCGGCTGTTTGCACTCAGGTTTAAGTTCAGATGAAAAAGCTAAGATAATAAATGAAGTTCAGAGTCTAAGTTCTTATATTTTATTTGTTTCACCAGAAAGACTGGCGCAAGATGCATTTCTTGATTTTTTAAAAAAGCTTCAAATTAAATTTGTGGTGATTGACGAAGCTCACTGTATCGTTGAGTGGGGAAGTGAATTTCGACCCGCCTATCGAAAACTAGATCAATTAAAAGATAAGTTAAATACGCCTATATTGGCCCTTACCGCCAGCGCCACTCCGTCGATGAGATGCGAAATAATGAAATATTTGAAGCTCAGTGGTCCCAGGGAAATTGTTTTTGGATTTTTTAGGCCCAATCTCTTTCTGCAGGTAGAAAATTGTTTTGATTTCGAAAACAAGCTTCAGTTAACAGTGAATGAAATCGAAAGAACGCGTCCTGGCCGCATTCTTATTTATTGCTCGACGCGCATGCAAAGCGAAGTAGTCGCTCGTCGTTTAAGTGAGAAATATCAATTCATTCAATTTTACCATGCAGGCTTAAGTGCTCAAATGCGAACTAAAATTCAAGATGAAATGAATCGAAATGAGGCTTTTATTTTATGTTGTACCTGTGCCTTTGGAATGGGGATTGATTATCCCAATGTGCGTCTGGTCGTTCACTTTGAAGTCCCCTCAAGCCTTGAAGAGATTTATCAAGAGGTCGGACGAGCAGGACGTGATCAAGGATCTGCCCGAGCCCTGACACTCTATTCTGAAAAGGATCTGCTTATGAAAGTGGCGCAGGCCAAGCGTCATAGTAAAAACCCAAGTGAGCTCAATCGAAAGCTTAAATCCTTGGGCGCACTTGAAAATTATTTGAAAAAGAGAAAATGTCGACACCAAATGCTTTCTGAATATTTTGGTGATCAAAAAAGTTTTCTAAAAGTAAAAACTTGTAAGGTCTGTGACTTTTGTTGTGAATATAAAATTTTAAGTCCATTTCGGCCCTATCGAGACGTGGGGTTGAAATATCGAATTCGTAGGCTAAAACAAAGCACTTGAGAAAGCGTGGCTTGAAGCCTAACATGGGTTTTATGATTGCTACGCGCGCCTATTTCCGTTGGATTTTTTTATGTATTTGCGTGGGGCTAATTGCAGGTCTTACGAGTTCAGGCTTTCTCATCTCCTTAAATTGGGTCTGGACTTTTCAAAATGCGCATCGCGAGACCATTTTTCTTCTTCCGGTGATAGCCGTTCTTTTGACCTATTTTTTTCAAAAGTATGCATCTGAATTTTCAGATAGTAATAGACTCCTTTTTGAGGAAATTCACGAACCCCAAAGAGTGCTTCCCATTCTCATCGCTCCCTTTGTATTTATCGGGACACTCTTGAGTCATTTTGCTGGGGCATCTACGGGGCGTGAGGGAGCGGCAGTGCAAATATCGGCATCAATGACAGACCAGCTTTCAAAAATTTTTCATATTAAGGCAACTGAGCGAAAAATCTTATTGGTGGCAGGTTCAGGTGCTGCTTTTGGCGCAGCTACCGGCGCGCCCCTGGCTGGAATTATTTTCGGAATGGAAATGATTTTTTCAGGACGCCTCAGAATTTTCGCATTGTTTGAATGTTTACTCGCCTCATATATTGCCTATTCGGTTGGGCAATTTTTGCGAGCGCCACATTATCAATTTACTGGGCCAGGCAGCATCGATTACCAGCCCATTAATTTTCTATGGGTGATGCTCGCCGGCGTCCTATTTGGTTTGGTTGCCAGATTGTTTGTTTGGACTCATCATCACTTTCAAAAACTTGTTCAATTGCTGCCACTCAAAGTGCTTATGCGAAATCTATTGGGCGGAATACTACTTGCGAGTTTTTTTTACTTTGAAGCGAGCTATCACTATACATCATTGGGCTTGAACGAGATTCAGCATGCCTTGAGCGAAAGGGTGAGTTTGCAAATGCCAGTATTAAAGTTTTTGGCAACTATTTTAAGTATTGGCAGCGGTTTGAAGGGCGGAGAATTTGTTCCTCTGGTTTTTATTGGCAGTCATATTGGAAGTGCAATGTCAGAATATCTGCCGCTTGCCCCAGGAGTATTGGCCGCCTTGGGTTTTGCAGCGGTTTTTGGAGGTGCGGCCCATGTTCCGATCACCTGTGCGATAATGGGATGCGAACTTTTTGGGTGGAGGCTAGCACCTTTTGCGTTTATCTCATGTTTAGCCAGTTATTACGTTTCTGGGGACAAAGGAATTTACCTCGGACAAATTAAATCTAGTCATCCTAAACATTCTGCAATTGTCGAATGGTGGCATTTGATTATTAAAAAGATAAGTTCAGGGACCGGCAACCGCATTCAGTAAACTGCGACCGAAACCGAAACAGCTCAGCAGCCCACAGCCTCTGCTGCCGTTAAAACTGATCGAAAGACTTCGTTAAGACCCACGAATTTCAGAAACCAGTGCATTATAAAGCAAAAGCATATCTTCGTTGGTTTGTCGCAATCGTAACATAACACTTTGTGCGATTCTTCGATAAATGGGCAAAGCCCATTCTGGATATTCACTGGCAAATCTTTCAAAATCTTCACGCTCAATAAATAAACAATGACAAGCGGTTTCTGTCCGAATGGTAGCTCCACGCTTTTCAGAGCCAATGAGTCCACCTTCTCCGAATGCGGGTCGCATTTCAGATTTTAAGATGGCAACTTTATAAGGCTCTCCACCAGGAGTAGATTTAAAAACAGAAGCTGAACCTTCTACTAAAATAAACATTTGGGCGCCTTCTTCACCTTCAACTAAAATATTGTGCTCAGGCTTAAAATGCGATTCACGAATCAACTTCATGAAAGAAGCAAGCGCTTTTTCATTGTCTTTGATTTCACTTAAAAGGCCGACTTTTTTAAGTGAGGCTAGAATTTCACCGGTTGACTGATGAATCTCAGGCTGCATTCGAGTTGATATTTTCTTTGCTGACATTTTTTTCACCTTGAGTTCTGGTTTTTCGAATAATGACAATGGCCATAGCTCCACGCGGAACCTTCATCGAGGGATCAGGATGAAAAATGGGATGATTGCATTTGATATCTTTCACCATTTTCAGATTATGAACCAGTTTCGACATATCAGGGGTTTGCTGCGCTCGCCTTAATGCTTCTTCTTTAATGCTATGAGAATTGCCTGAGTTTTCAAGCAGGCCAAGCACCAGCAAATAGGGATGAAGTCTTGCTAGTTCTAACTTCATTTCATGATAAGTCGCGCCAACGAGATTTTCAGGGATCGGATACGAGGTAATTTGGGCATCGGTTTTATTATCAAGTAAATCAAAAACAATATTGGCTATACCGGTACCGCTTGAGGCATTGCCTAAAAGAAGTCTTGAATATTCGCTTGAATAGATAATTTCACTCACATTGGCAAGCTTAAGATAATGATCCATTTTTGGATCTAAAATTTCGGCAGTTACTAGTGTGCCTCGGGCGATATTTGAAATAGTCATAGCGGTCATAATTGTTCTGGCGTCAACTTCGGTTGGAGTGGGTGGAGCCGCACCCTGAATGGCCGTGCGATCTGCCAAAATTAAAATCTTTCTGGCCTTATCAGGAGCAGCTCGTTTCAAATTGATTTCATTGAAGTGATCTCCGAAAATCACTTGCAGGTCTTCAAGTCTTGGATCAGCAAAAAAACCTTCTAGAACATTTTGCGAGACATTTGCAATGACTACAATTTCTCTGGCAACAAGATTGTGATTGCAGTCTAAAACATGGTGAATGAGCTCCGCCATATCTTCATGCCATCCGCAAATAATAAAATGATTCTTGAGTTTAGACGTTTGCACGCGGCCCCTCCGGTTTAGCAAGGTTTGTTCTAAAAAAATAGATGATACTTTTGCAGTGATGATTCCGACGCAGCCTACTCCACAAATCATGAGTATCGAGGCAAGCTCACGTCCGACAGGAGTGATGGGATATTTGTCTCCGTAGCCGACAGTTAGTAAAGTTACGATGCCCCACCAAATCGCATCGGAATAACTTTGAATATTTGCGTCTTTAACTCCGACTTCGCTTAAATAAACACCATAAGAAACACTCAACCAAATGAGACTAATAAAAATAATGACGGACCAAACGATATTCTTCCATAAAAAATGTCTTATACGATCAATAAACATAAGCTTTTATCGTCAGATTGGGCTCTTAATTTGAGACGAGTTTTTATTTTTCTAAAACTCAATGCTCTACAATTCATCTGGACAAATATTAACTGTAAAGTTATTTATAAGCCCGTATCGGACCGATACAAGACTCGCTTTTTGTCTGGAGTTTAACGAGCAGCTTGATATTCTAGATGGAGATCAATAAAACTGGACGTATACGGAATTGAGACAAAACTATGAGCGAACTCTTTCAGTCTGAAGAAAAAGACGGAATGCATATTGTACTGCTACCGTCCGTAATTGATGCAAAAAATACCCCGCAGCTTGAATCTGCCATGCAATTCTGGAAAAAGAGTCGAAGTCTTATGCACCTCATGGATCTCAAGCAAGTCGTAACCATTATGCCTTCAGCGTTTAGACCATTTGTGCAGTTTCAAAATGATTTGAAAGCTCAAGATAAAGTCTTGGCATCGATCAATGTGCCTGAAAGAATTTTGCCAAAGCTTAAAGATGGGGGCGTTGAGGGAATATTCAATCCGCTTCAAAATATGGAGCAGGCCCGTCGCCTACTAAATGAAAAACTCAAAGCGCAAAATAAATCGAAAATTAATGTGCAACTCATCAATCCTTTTCTTGAAGCCACGGTTCACTTTATGAAAGAGCAAGCCGGCTTGGTGGTAGAGGCTCAAAAGCCTAATCTCAAACATCCCGGGGAATGTAGCAAATTTCAAATTGCTGGCCATATGTTGGTTAAGAGTAGCAAATTTGAGGGCTCGGTAGTTTTAGGTTTTCAAAGAAATGTTTTTGAGAAGCTCTATGCGGAAATTATGAAAGAATCTCAAGTGGGAATTCAAACTCAAGAAGAAATCGACCAATCTGCAGGCGAAATTTTAAATATTATACTTGGTAAAGCGAAAGCAGATTTGCAAAAAAAGACACAAATTGAACTGGAGCAAAGTTTCCCCGAGATTCTAATTGGCGATCATTACAAAATTCATGAAAAGATAAGCGCTATTGTCATTCCCTTTCAATCAGCAATCGGGAGTTTTTATTTAGAAATCGGATTTATGCTTTGAGTACTAGGTCTAGTTTTTCTGAACCCATGCGGTAATAGCCAGTTGCATTGCCTTTTCGACCGGAATATCCACTTCAATAATTTGTGACTTTGGGACCAAGAGTGTGAAGCCACCAAGTGCATAACTATAAGGAATAAAAACCGCAATAAGATCTCGAAATTGGTCTTGCGGCAAATCTTGAAATCGATCGCGAGTCACAAGCCCAATGCTTTTAAGTCCTGAGCCTGCCACCAGCTCAACCAGGACAACTCGTTTCATCTTGTCAGAAGCTTCGGCCCCAAACAAATTCATGACGTCGCGAAGCGGATTGTAAATGGTTTTTACAAAGGGAACACTTTGAATTCTTTTTTCAAGCCAATCTAAAAAATGTTTGGAGATGAAATTATTGACCGAAACACCGACAAGGAGAATTCCTAAAAATCCGATCACCAATCCGATGCCTGGAATATAGTGCTCGCCCATTAAGTTTGCAATGGGAGTCCCAAAGATGGCATCTACACGCGCGGTTATCCAGAATAGTAAGTAGAGAGTAAGTGAAATCGGCAGGACTGTGATAAGGCCTTTGATAAAAAGCCGATAGAATGCATCCATGCAAGAAGTATAACAGAATCGGTCATTTGATCAATCAACAAAGAAAATCTCTGTACTGGCTCTTAGATAAATTTTTTTTTATCTCTGGAAGTCCTTAGAGATCGGGACAGAGCAAAATAAAGCGAAGTTTCGAGAAACAAATTTTGACAATCGAAACATTTGAATTACTCTTTATGAAAGACCAACCGGTGAAAAAAGAAATCCATAGGAGGAATCATGAAATTCACTAAAATCCTTTCTCTGTTAGCAGTTCTAGCAGCGTTTGCAGTAACCACAGTAAGTATGCCAGTTCATGCTGATGAGGGTGGTGCAAAGAAGCACAAAAAGAAAAAAGGCAAAAAAGGCAAAAAAGGCAAAAAAGAAGCCGCGCCTCCAGCTGATGCTCCAGCAGAACCAGCAGCTGCACCAACAGGCAACTAATTTAGTAAGTCTGACTTAATATAGGCGACTCTCAAAAGGAGTCGCTTTTTTTTTGCCGGTAGTAATCAGGAGCAAAGTTGAATATGTCTCACGCCAGCATTTTGAGAAAAATTAAAGTTCTTGATCTGTCGCGCATTCTGGCTGGGCCCTTTTGTTCTCAAATATTATCTGATCAAGG
This sequence comes from Bdellovibrionales bacterium, assembly GCA_043739185.1. Lineage (GTDB taxonomy): Bacteria > Bdellovibrionota > Bdellovibrionia > Bdellovibrionales > JAMPXM01 > JAYTQQ01. The sequence goes on along the minus strand of JAYUEN010000034.1, from coordinate 15,231 downwards.
TGCCGAAATAATAAAAATAGAATCGCCAGAAGGTGATGAGACCAGGCGCTGGGGCCCACCATTTAAAAATGGTCAAAGTGCATATTTTACCGGGATCAATCGCAATAAAAAATCTCTCGTGCTTGATTTGAGATCTCAAGATTCACTTAAAGCTTTGCATCAGCTTTTGTCGACAAGCGATGTATTGATTGAGAATTTCAAATACAGAGACATGAATAAATTTGGCCTATCGAGTGCAATTTTAAAGAAGAAATATCCCAGGCTCATTCATTGTCAGATCTCTGGATTCGGATCACGGGGTGATTTTAAGACATATCCTGGATATGATGCTGCCATTCAGGCCTGGAGTGGTCTCATGAGCATCAATGGCAGTGAGGGGCCTACCAAAGTAGGCGTTCCGATCGTTGATTTGGTGACAGGTCAAAACTGTGCTTTTGCAATTTTAGCGGCTCTCTTTGAGAGAGAATTTTCAGGTCTTGGCCAAAAAATTGAAACCTCTTTGTTTGAAAATGCGATATCAATATTGCATCCTCAAGCGAGCAATTTTTTCTTTTCAAATAAGCTCCCAACGAGATTGGGAAATACCCACCCCAATATTGCGCCCTATGACCTTTTTCAAACCCGTGATTTAGGAATTTATATTGCCTGTGGCAATGACCGCCAGTTTCAGAAGCTATGTGAGGTACTAAATCTTAAGAATTTGGGGAGTGATAAACTTTTTTTGACCAATCGACTCAGGATTCAAAATCGCAAAATGCTTGAAAAAAAGTTGCGCCCAGCATTGCTAAAGGAAAGTGCCGTAGCTCTGGCAAAAAGATTACTGAAATTTGGAGTTCCGGCAGGTCCTGCTCTTGATATTCCGAAGGCATTGAAGCAAAGTCCGGTAAAGGATTTAAAAATTCTTCGTAAGAGTGGCAAGAATACTTATATTATGCCGCCTTTTCAGTTTTCAAGATCTAAAATGACTGAGATAAAGGCTTCACCAGTGCTGGGTGGACATACTCTAAAAATCTTGAATGAACTTAATTTGAGCAAAGAGGAAATAAAAAATATCATGAATCAGCAAAAGAGAGTTAAATAATGAAATTCGTATTCGTTCAAAGCTTGATGATCTTGGCCATATTTCTTTGCTCAAATACCACCTATGCAAAATCACAAAAAAGTGGCGATGATATATTTTATAAAAAAACATTTGATTTGGGGCTTTCATCTGGGACGATCAATAATCAAAGCTATACCGAAATCGATTTGGGCCTAAACCTCTATTTCAATCCATATTTTGACTTTCGCAATGCTTTATTTGGACGATTTGGCTCGGGCACGCAAAACTTCTTTGGTCTCGATTCTTCTGCCAGAGGGGTTTACTCTGCCGATCTTTCGGGCTTTGGTTTTACCGCTTTTGCTGGGCCCGGAATGAGATTTCCCTCGCAAGGTAATGTCACGCCATTTATTGAGGGCGGTCTTGTCATGAAAGCCCCTGGCATTGGCATCGGAGTAGGGGCTAAAGCAATCGAAAACTCATGGGTATCAAGTCTTCCGAATGAAACTCAAATATTCATTATCCTCTCAGGTGGTGGCGAGCTGTGAAGGCGAAAATTGTACGCGCTTTTCATTTTAGCTGCGGGTATGCCTATAAATTGGCAGATCTTTCAGAAACAGAAAATCGAGAAATTTATGGTGATCTTTCAAAGTATGATGGCTTCGGCAGAAACTTTCGAGCAGAAGTAAGTTATACAGGTAAAATTGATCCGCTTTCAGGAATGATTGTTAATCTTGTACAAATTGATGCCTGGATATCAAGCCTTAGCCAAAAATTAGATCATCGATTTTTAAATTCCGACCTCGAGTTTTTTAAAAAGAATGTGCCCACTCCAGAAAATATCGCACGCTTTATTTTTGAGGAGTTGCAGTCAGCAAAAACCAAAGAGGTTGAAGCCGAGATTTTCAATGTGCGACTATTTGAAACCGAAAATCGATGGATCGACTATGCCTTGAAGCCATTTGAAAATGAATAGATTTTCATCTTCAAATTAATGCGCATAAGTATTTTGACTTTTGCTTCTAGTCGCGAGCTAATAAGAAAAATTTATTAAGGAGGATTTGTGAAAAGATTTTTTTCTCTCGTTGCTTTAGCTGGCTTACTCAGCAGCTGCGCAACTTACCAGTATGCAAACAATGTGAAGCTCATAGGCTTCGACGATAATCCGCAAAAGGGAACATCAGTAGGAAATGTTCGTGGTGAAGATTGCACCTATACCCTACTTGGTTACAAACTCGGCGGCGATCCGACCATTGATAAGGCCTTTATCAATGCGAAAAATCAAGCAAGCTCAATGGAGTCTGCTGGCTTTAAAACCGATGCGACCCATGCCAATGCCATTCGCTATGTGAACAATGTATCAACCGGAAATGACGGATTTGATGCGGGTCTATTTGCTAAAAATTGTATCATCGTGACAGGAGTGGGCTACAAATGAAAAATTTAATATTATTCGCATCGGCGTGCATGCTAAGTCTGGGTTGCGCATCTAAAGTTAAAGTCATGGATGTAAGTGTTGTTTCGATGACTCAATCTTTTTTGCCTCCTACAGCTAAACTTCAAGAAAAAGGCCCCGTGACCGGAACTTTTTGCGCAGATAGCGGTAAAGACAAAGGCTCTATCGGACTTTTTGACGAAGCCATTAAATCGGCTCAAACGCAAAATTCAGTTGATTTCATTACCAACGTTAGTTTTTGGAGAGATGAAAAAGGCTGCATTTTGCTAGAAGGTACCGGACAAAAACTTTTGATGGCCGCTGCTGCGACAACAGAAGTTAAAACCGAATCTTCAGGCACAAAAACAAAAACCACTAAGAAAAGTATTAAAAAGTAATTTTGCTTTTTAGCATTTGAAGCCTAAAATGACTGAACCAAGTTGTTTTGGGCTTTTATTTTTTCAGCCGCCAATCTACCTGAGAGGGCTGCACCATTGATAAATCCTGCAAATTCTGAAGTTGCATGTTCGCCTGCAAAGAGAAGCCGATTGGATAGTTCCGGCCGAGATGAAATGTCTCCAAATTGGGTCATCTGCCCTGGGGCAAAAGCTGAATAGCTAGCTTTAGAGTGCGGATAGCGTGCCCAATTGAAGACGGCTGAATTTGAATCAAAGATTTTAAGCGCTCCCGGGAATATCTTGTCAATGCTTTCAAGGTACTTAGGAATTTGGTCTACCGATAATTTCTCGCCTGCTTTGCCTCCCGTGAAACTTGTAAGGATGGCTTTATTTCCCTTTTGAAGACGACTGGTTTCCCATAGGTTTTGATCCATAAGATCCGTATAGACCATTCCATTAGAGTGCGGCGTTGGAGAGTTTCTCCAGATAGGCTTATCAAATCCGAGCATCATTTTTGAATTTGTTCCATAAAGCAAATTCTTAATCGAGGCTTTTTTAGTAGGGTGAAGTGAAAGCTCAAAAATACCTTCGACCTCACGCAATTTTGTAAATGGAATTGTGCAAACAACTTTTTCAGTCAAAACACTAAACTTCGAATGATCTTTTGCAAAGAGCAACTCAAGTTTTTGAGTTTGTTCTTTGATTCCGACCAGAGGGGTGCCGAAATGAATTTTCACGCCATTTGAAATAAGATAGTTTTCGAGAGCTGAAGTCAGGCGTGAATTACCACCTTTTATCTTAAGTGCTTCATCACTGTCTCCGAAAAATCTCGTAGCTTTACTAAAATCCGAATAAATAGTACCCACCATCATCAGGGCTGATTGTGCTTCAGCTTCAACTCCAGATTCTCCGACGTAAGCCACTCGCAGTACTTCAAGCAGCCAAGGTTCGACATCTTTTAGTTTAAAGAGATATTCGGCCAAAGAGATTTGATCGATTTTTTTAAGCTCTTGCTTCTTTGACTTTATAAGATGCTTTGCAAATTTTTGAAATGCCGGCAGAAGGTCGCGATCGGTATACAATTTATTTTTTATGAAATAAAGATTGGGTTCATAGCCTTTATCAAACTCAGCAAAGGCTTCGACTTCAATTGAAAAATCTTTGCACAAATTGAGGATGTCTTGATTATTGCTATCAATAAGTTCGCCGCCCAATTCACAGTACATATGTTCTTGATTGAAATTGTCTTTGGTAAAGACTCTCCCCCCAGAGCGCAGACTTGACTCATATATTTCACATTTAATATTAGCTTTCGTAAGGTAATAGGCGCTGGTCAGGCCCGCCATGCCTGCACCGAGAATCAGGACTCTGGAGTCTTCATTTTTGAGCGAAAGCTTTTCAGGTAAACTGAGGCTTTGGCAGGATGAAAAAATACTTCCGCCTAAAACGAGTGCTGATTTTTTTAAAAACTCTCGTCTGCTTTCAAGAGCATCACAAAATTGATTTAATGAAATTTCGGGATGCTCGTTTAAATAATTTGCTTTCTTTAACAGGAGAGCAAGTCGTTTGGCCAAGGGTGTGCGCACAAGAAGTCCTTTGAATTAAAAGGACTCATCAAAACTAACGGCTCCTGAAACTCCCACCTGATATGCAGAAACTCTTCTCTCAAAAAAGTTAGTGAGTTCTTGAACATCTTGAAGTTCCATAAAGCCGAAAGGATTTTTGGAGCCAAAACGTGGGGGAATATGAAGGGCCTGAAGTCTTTGGTCTGCAATAAATTCGAGATATTGGCGCATATCTTTTGGTGAAAGTCCTGCAAGCCCTAATTCAAGGACGTCATTGGCAAAGCCCATCTCGCATTCAACGGCTTCTTCAAGCATGGCAACAACCATATCTTGCATCCCTTGATTGAAAAGACTCGGATCTTCGTTGCGAGCGATTTCAACCGCTTTCATAGCAAAATTAATATGCGCACTTTCATCTCTGAATACCCAGTTTGTGCCACTTGCTAAGCCATCAAGCAAACCCTTGCTACGTAGAAAATAAACATAGGCAAAAGCCCCAAAGAAAAATAGGCCTTCGATACAGGTCGCAAAACAAATAAGATTCATTAAGAATTTTCGGCGATCTTGAGTCGATTCAATTTTGTCGAGTGTATTGATTGAATCCATCCACTTAAAACAAAACTTCGCTTTAGCTTTAATTGAAGGAATATTTTCAATTGCCGCAAAAGCTTGATTGCGGGCCTCTGGGTCAGGAATATAGGTATCAAGTAAGGTGAGGTAAAACTGAACGTGTAGGGCCTCTTCATAGAGTTGACGAGATAGATAGAGTCTGGCTTCAGGTGAATTAATATGTTTGTACAAATTGAGAACTAAGTTATTCCCCACAATCGAATCACCGGTTGCAAAAAAAGCCACCAATCGACCAATCAAATGTTTTTCTGCGGGATTCAATTTCGAATGGAGGTCGGTTGTGTCTTTTGAAAAATCGACCTCATCGACCGTCCAAGTATTCTTGATGGCATTTTTATACATTTCATAAAATACCGGATACTTCATGGGCCGTAAGGTCAGATTGAATCCTGGATCTAATAACATCAATGGTCTCCTCTAGTGCATTTTCTTCGCGAACATCAAACTTTTAAGTCTCTCTTACGTACAGCTCTCACATGATTCTGGATTCTCAAGCGAACATACCACTGCTTCTTGATCACTCACCTGTGGTTTTGCCATTTCGGGAGTCGGGGCATGAGCAGTTTGAGATATGCGCGTCGCCGGTCTTGAGCGTAAATAATAGGTGGTCTTAATTCCTCTCTTCCATGCATACATATACATTGAAGAAAGTTTACCAATATTGGGGCTCTCCATGAACAAATTCAAAGACTGACTTTGATCTATATAAGCTCCGCGGTCAGCGGCCATATCAATAAGGGCTTTCATCGGAAGTTCCCAGGATGTTCGGTAAATTTGTTTCAGCTCAACTGGAATTTCGGTGACATCTTGAATGCTGCCTTCGGCGCGTTTGATCTCGCCGCGGATTTTTTCAGTCCATAGGCCTAAGGCCTTTAACTCTTGAACCAGATATTTATTGATTTGCAGAAACTCTCCGGAGAGGGTTTCGCGTTTAAACAAATTGCTGATTTGGGGCTCAATAGATTCATAGGATCCTACGATGGAAGCAATAGTAGCTGTAGGGGCTATGGCCAAGAGCAATGAATTTCTTAAACCATACTTTTTAATTTTGGCGCGCAGTGTATCCCAAGCCTGGGTATTCACCGGAGTAACACCCCACAAATCAAATTGTAATATGCCATCGGCGGCGCGTGTGTCTTTGAAGTTTGTATGCGCTCCAAGTTCGCGAGCAAGTTCGCAAGAAGTATCTAAGGCATGTAAATAAATTTCTTCTTGAATGCGGGCCGAAAGTTTACGTGCTTCTTCTGAATCAAAACTCAGGCGCAGTTTAAAAAGAGTATCTTGTAATCCCATAACGCCTAAGCCGACAGGACGCCATTTGTGATTTGAGCCCTTGGCCTGGTCGATCGGATAATAATTAATGTCGATAACTTTATCTAAAAATTTGACGGCCGTTCGTACGGTTTTTTGTAATTTTTCAAAATCGAATTGATTGCCATTGATATGCCTTGAAAGGTTGACCGATCCTAAATTGCAAACCGCAGTCTCCTCGTTGCTCGTGACCTCGAGAATTTCAGTACATAAATTCGAGAGATGAACCACATTGCCTGGCATCTTGGTCTGATTGCATTTTTGGTTCGAAGCATCTTTGAAGGTCATCCAACCATTACCGGTTTGCGCAAGCGTTTTCATCATTCGAGAATAAAGCCCGCGCGCATCAACTTGCTTAGTATAAAGCTTTTTCACTTCGGCATCGAGGTAGAGCTCATCAAAAGCAGGGCCAAACAAATCAGTCAATTGCGGAACCACCTTTGGATCAAACAAGGACCACGTGCCGCCAGCTTCAACTCGCTTCATAAATAAGTCAGGAACCCAATTGGCAATATTGAGATTATGAGCGCGCCTAGCTTCATCACCAGTATTGTCTCTAAGTTCTAAAAATTCTTCGATATCCGCATGCCAAGTTTCAAGATAAACGCAACAAGCACCTTTGCGCTTGCCACCCTGATTAACAGCAGCGACTGAAGAGTCGAGAGTCTTAAGCCAGGGTACAATTCCGTTGGAGTGGCCATTGGTGCCCTTGATCAAAGAACCACGAGCACGTACACGGTGATAGGCTACTCCGATGCCACCTGCAAATTTTGATAAAAGAGCAATGTCTGTATATTTTTTATAAATAGAGGACAGTTCATCCTCAGGTGAGTCGAGCAAATAGCACGAGCTCATTTGTGGGCGAAGGGTTCCTGAATTAAATAGGGTCGGGGTACTGGGCATATAGTCTAGTTTAGAAGTCAGCTCATAAAGCTCGACAGCCTCAGCTGCGTTTTTAGCGAGGCCACAAGCAACGCGCATAAAAAAGTACTGTGGAGTTTCAAATACGCTTCGGGTTTTTGGATCTTTTAATAAGTAGCGATCATAAACAGTTCGCAATCCAAAATATTCAAAGAGTTGGTTACGAGTATAATCAAGAGCCACTTCAAGCTCATGGGCATTTTCTTGTACAAATTTAACGACATCTTGATTGATTAAGCCGGCACGTCCGCCGTATTCAACGGCATCTTTAAAAGATCGGACTCCGGTCGTACGAACTTCTTCTTCAACATAAGTAGATAGCAAATTAGCTGCAAGTAAAGAGTACTGAGGCTCTTCACCAATAAGTAAGCTCGCGGTTGCGATACAAAGATCATCAAGCTCTTTGGTCGTTGCACCATCATAAAGGCCGCTGATTGCACGAACGGCAACGCGGTAGGGATCGACCTCAGTCAGGCCATAACAACAGCGCATGACGCGCTCAACGATTTTGGTGACATTTACTGGTACTAGAGAGCCATCACGCTTTTTGACTCGCATTACGGCTGATGGGGCCTGTTTTGGAGTATTGTTTGTATCAAAAGGATTGGTTTTTAAGGTCGTGCTTCGTTCTAATTCCATGCTGCCTCCTGGCTGCTCTTCGGGGATGCTGTCAACAATGTCGATCTCTTAAGGTTACGACACCTCAAAAGAGTGAAAAGGGTCCCGCCACTCAAATTTTTTGCGAAAAAATTTGCATAAAAATATGCATTTTTTTTGCAAAAATCATGAGCGTTCAAACAAACAAAATTTTTGTATGAACAATCCAGCGCAAATTAAGAAATCGCGCTTGGGCTGAAGAATTAAATCAGACATTGAAAGCCACCCCCCTCAAGGTTTTTTCCGTCTAAATTCCCCATCACAAGTTCGACGCTAGTACGGCATTTGAAATTCTGTCAAAGGGCATTTAAGAAATTCTCGATAATTATTTTTTAGGCCCGAAGAATGGCCTCCTGAAATGGTCTTAGCTATCCAAGCTTGCTCAATTTTATTAGGTTTCAAGCAGTTTTTTGGGCAGGTATTAGATAAACGCGCGTCGTCCAAATCTGTCTAAAGGCCTAGCAAAGTCATGCTCGAAAACTATACAAGCGCGATTTTAGTATGGCAAAAATTGAGCAAAATTTAATTCAAATTTCTAAGTTTTTTGTTGCAATTTGGGGTTGCTTTTTTCAAGGGCAAAAATGCTTTCTGGCCATCTAAATAGTAAGCTCAAAGCTAAGTCATGCGCCCGGAAGCAGATCTGCGGACTTTTTCTTTTTAAGTAGTTTTTCAGCCTGAATTGCCACGGTGCCTGTGGCGTCTTGCAGCCGATCAAACTCTTCAAGATGTTTAAAGCCATCACGCTTTAGCTCAACGGTTAAAACCGGAACTCCGCGATCGATCCACATATACCGACCAAGACTGCCCGGAAAATTTCCGAGGGAGACCCAGGGTAGTGGCGCAAATGCAGGTGCTGCGATCTTTGGGCCGTCAAAATCGAGAACTCCGAGTGGCGTATGAATGGAGATAATAAAGTCTGGTTTGAAGTCCTCAATTTGCGCCATTGCACATTTGGTTTCGGGCTCACTCCCGGGCTCATCTCCCGGGAATCTTCGGGCATTTTCTTTGGTTTCGGACTTCCAGTATTTAAGTGCTGACTCATGCCAATCTTTGCTCGGAAAATTGCGATTGACATCAATGCCGTGAGCATTGGTTCGGGTTTTTCGGCCCCAGCCATCCGGATTCAAAATGGGAATCACTCGCCAAGAATTTCTCGGCTCAATCGAATTGAGTCGATCAATCCAGGCAAGGGTTACGGCGGCACTTTCTTCTTCATCGCCGTGAATGAGAGAGAAACTTAGGATTTTTTGGGCCGGCCGCTCTCCTGCTCCAGTGCTACCCACGCCCTGATGATCAAAATAAAAAATCTTATGCCCTTCAACGCTCGTGCAGCCATGCAACTCTTTCGCCTCTTTGCAAAGTGAATCAATGGCCTTTAAACGTTGTTTCAAATTTAATTTCTTAAGACTTGAAACGCAGGTTTCAAATATGCTCAAGGAGTTTTTTGAAACTTCGCTAGATTCATCGCGTGCGGGTTTTTCGGTCGGAAGTGATAAACTTGTAATCGGCGCAGGAGAGACGATTGCAGTTGAGGCTTCGACTGACTTGGCCAAAGGGACTTGAGTATCATGAAGAGATTCGGGCTTTTCTTTGAGGTTGGTGCATGAGCAAAAGTAAATTAAGGAGAGGATTAGATACAACTTAAGAGATGTCGAAATTTGAGATGAACAAGTCTGCATCGTAAAAGTATTCACTTCAAAGAGCAGATTATCAAGTGCATCGATTTGATATGGGACGCAGCGAGAAAGTTGATTCTTGTGTCGTTCTTTTCAACAAAGCATTTTACAAAAAACAGAATCCAAAAAAATCATCAAAGCCACGCCGTGCGCAATCGAAAAAGACTAAAGATGCGAAGAACAAACTGCCGAGTAGGTCAACAATGGATAACTTCGTAGTCGAGAGAAACCTGAGTTTGCAGCAGAAATTAACTGAATATGCTTCACAAAAGCGCCTATTCGCCTTAGTTGATCCATTTTTTCAAATTCCCTTTGATTTGCCTACGCAGCGTTTGGACATAAAGGATACCGACACCGAACTCTTCGAAATGATCGCATGGGATAAAGTGTACTATCAGCCGCCCCAACTAGTTGAAGTAAATTCCCAGGCCCTAAATTGGTTTAATTTTTCACTTTCAACTGAGCGTTGGGGAATTTTCATCGTGGCACCGGTTTCAATGGCTCAACTTGGAGCACATTTGCAAAAATTCATTATAACCAAGGGCCCAGAAGGAAGTCCGTATTTTCTGCGCTTTCATGATGCGGCTGTTTTAGAAACACTCTTCACCATGTGGAGTGATTTTGAAAAGAGTATGTTTTTTGGTCCAATTGATATGATTGGATTACCCAATCTCGATGATCTTGAAGTCAAATTTATGAGTCCCGCAAGTAAATCTGAGGCACAACTTTTGTCTTTGCAAAAGCCAGAGGAATGTCTTTTGCACTTGTCTCAAGAACAACTTCAGCAATGCAGAAACGCAATTGAAGGTGATTTGGTCAAATTAATTTATTGGCATTTGCGGAGCTATCACTCGAAGGTCGTACAGTTTATCGGGAAAGAGGTTCTCTATGACCGCATTGAGATTGGCTTGAAGCGGGCGAGAAGTTACCATCTCGCAACTATTTCAGATTTAGCAGGCTTTGTGGCATTGATGTTTGAGCTTAGCCCCAACTTTGATGAGCACCCCAGTTTTGCGAAAATCTTTTTAGATCCTGAAGTGCAGCCAGAAGGAAAAATGCGCAGACTTTCTCATGCGATCACCGACCGAGAGTGGCAAGAGGCTTCTCGCTTGTACGCAAAGGGCATTTGGCAATCTTATAAAAAGAAGACGGGCTAGTTAAGTGTCGAGAATTTCAGGGCCGGGCAAGCTGAATTCAGTGAGCGGCAGCTGATCCATAGTCAGAGCCAGAAACCCGAGCCAGAAACAGTTTGGCTGTTGACCGCTGCGGCTGCCGTTAAAATGGATTGGGTCTAAAAGCCGTGAAAATAATTTTTCAAAGTTTATAAATTTATTCTCATTTCGGAGCGCTTCACTTTGAAACAATACCTTCGGCGAGCCCTCTATATTTGCCTAAAATTGCCTTTTTGCTTTACGGACTAGAATGGGACCTTAAATCGTACCATTCCAAGAAAATCTTAACTCTAGTTCTACGCCTAGAAGCCGATAAGTTAAGGCAGATTATTGTTTGTAGATTGTGATCTGGGGGAAATTTATGTGGGGCGATATTCCAGAATGGACACATAGTATAGCCAAGTCGGTTATGAAGTCTGTTTATGCAAAAGATCCTGATACATTTTATCATTGTATGCGGGTCAGTCATCTCAGTAGATTGTTAGCAGTTGCTTCTGGTTTAAGTGATTATCATTCGCGCGTGATTGAATTTGCGGCTCTTTTTCATGATGTGGGAAAAGTCGCAATACCAGATGCCATTTTGCTTAAGCCTGGTAAATTAACGGCTGAAGAATATGAGATTATGAAGATTCATCCCGTGAAATCGGCCGAGATTATCAATCCGCTGACCCATCATGCATTTTTTAAAGCAATGATCCCAGGAATTCTTCATCACCACGAACGCATTGATGGCTTAGGTTATCCGAATAAATTAGTCGGAGACAATGTACCCATCGAATCTAGAATTATTTTAGTTGCCGACACTTTCGATGCCATGACTCAGATGCGCGCCTATCGTAGAGGCTTGCCTGCTGAAGTAGCGCACAAAGAACTACTCGATTTTGCGGGTCGACAATTTGATTCGAAGCTAGTGAAAATTTTCACCGAAGCTCAGCCACTTTGGGCCGAGGACCAAGCAAGATTGCAAGCCGAAATGAATCATGTCCTGTTGAAAAAAGCCGCTTAACTAAAAAACATCAGAGGCAGGCACCCCGAAACCAGTTAGCGTTAGCGGCGACTGGTTCATAAACCGAAACTGCCAAGCGGCTGACTGCCGCTGCTGCCGTTAAAACTGATTTAAATCTCGACAAGCAAAAAAGCTTTATCTCTTAGAAAAGCTCTGAAGGGTTTCAAGCACCATTTTTTCAGGAATATTTTTATTGGATCTCAAACAATCATCTACATATTCAGGGGTACGCATGCCGACCAATACACTGCTGAGCGAACCCAAGCTCGAATAAAGGCTTAGGACGCTGCTTGAGAGGCTTGCTGCGAATTTTAAATCAGGACTCTTTTCAGCAATGTGATCAATCAAAACCCGGGCTCTTTGCGCCCCAATACTTTCAAGGTTTTTAGTAACCAGTGCAAGTAGCTCGAGAGCGCTTTCGCGATACTCTTGTGCCCATTTCCCTGAACTTGTGGGTAGGCGGCTGAGAGCATTTTCAAATGAAGGTAAAATTTGGCGGTACAAAGTATCTCGCCATTCAATAATGTCATCTAATTGTTGTAAATTTTCTCGTAAGGCATGGCCCCACATCAAGCCCTGGGTTTTTCCTTGGCTCACATTCTTTTTTTCAAGTTCAATGACTCGGCCAAGTGCACGATGCATATCACCTTTGACTTCGACAATATCGTAATTTGGATAACTCACCAAACGATTCATTTGTCCTCTGAGTAAGGCATTGAGCGGACGATTTGCTAAGGTTCCAATTTTGTTTTCTGCGGCAAACTCTAAAAGGGTTTTTCCAGAATTATTTTTTAGAAGTGCGGCCTGACTTTCGTATAAATTGAACGGAAATTGTGCAACCGCAAAGTGATGATTTTTTTTAACCTCTTTGGCGAGCTGAAAGCACTTTTCAAGCGAGGTATTTTCAAAAGAATTTTCTGGATCAATAAAAGTATTACTTGATATGCCGTAGTATTGAATTCGTCCGGAATCTACTTGAGTTTCAAGAAACTCAAATGCCTTTTTTATTCTTGCATAGTAAATTTCTTTTTGATGTGAAGTTTTAAGAAAATACTCGGGATTGTGAAGAAGCAAAACGTCTAAACATTCGCAGCGCAAATTACTAAGTGCGCTATTGATTTGATCATTTAGAAACTCAGGCGAAATATTATGCCAGCAATTTTCTTGGTAAGTTACCATATCAGGCCAGGCCTGATTATTTTCTATGCGACTTTTTGCCTCCTGCAGCGTTTTGCCTTGCAAATATCCAATTTTGGTAACAATCACAATTTCGCTACGCTCTATTTTGCCGACCCGAACTAAATCGTCGAGTGCTTGACCTATTAATTTTTCAGCACCGCCACTACCATCGCCATAGTTGCTGCTGGTATCAATGAGGTTGATGCCGGATTCGATGGCCTTTTTCAAGGCTTCAAGATGTGCCGGTTCTGAAGCGCTAATGCGATAGCTGCCAAAGCCGAAAGGTGAAATGAGAAAGCCTGTGCTCCCAAGTTTTTTAGCCTTAAAATGAGGATGTTTGCTAAAATATTTTTGTGTGCCCTGTGTTGTAGCTGCCGCCATTTTACGAGCTTAACAAGAAAGTGGGGCCTTGTCGAACTTAACTGGTCAAAGGACCTCGACCAGACTGCCAAACAGACTGCCAGACAGACTGCCAGACAGACTGTTGGACAGGCTCTAAAACAACTTGAATCTTATTTGGGGGAGGACTAGCTTTGGAGCATGAATATCGATTTTACATTTCAAGCACCGGTCTTTAACTGTGTCGTTGGTGGCGTCTCAGTACTTGATATTCCGCGCCTCAATGTGCGTGACAAAGATCAAGCCCGTCAGTTTGTACTCGCGTACGGCTATGACCTCAATTCTTTCTCAGATCGTGAACAACTTTGGGCATCTTATCAACGTGCCATTGGGATGATTCAGGATCATTTGCTTGAGGGCGAAGAAAAAATCCCAGCTGAACTCGCAACCCAAGAAGCCCTTGGCGATCTCGGTCAGCTCTTGATGTTTGCCAGCGAAAAGGCAAAAGATAAGCGCGAACTTCGTAAATGGGCCTGTGCCATTTTGCGGGTGATGCATGTTTACGTTCATTTAAAAAATGATTTATTCTCAGCATTCAATGACGAGATTCAGGGGCAAATTTTAAACCCCATTCAAGAAAGTATCGAATCATTTAATGATAAAATTATTTTGGGTCGGGGCCATCAATTTGGAGATGTTGAGCTCAATAAGTTCAATATCAAACCCTTCAAAACGACCTCGAGTTCAGTGATCAAATTGTTAGCGCGGCCAGAGCGAGTGGCGCTTACTTTACTCGATAAATTGGGGGTGCGCTTTGTTACGAATAACGTTTTTGATTCTTTTCGAGTGATCCGATTTTTGGTTGAACATCATATTATTAGTTTTGCCCATATTATTCCAGATCAAAGTAATAATACGCTTTATCCACTCAATGTGTTTTTAGAAGTCATGAATGAACTGATCGCTGAAAAAAAGATGGTATCAAAGACCGAATGGCCTAAACAAGAAGTTGAACTTGAAAAACGCCTGATTGAAAGTTTGAAAAAATCAAAATACAATGCTCAATATTTAGAAAAAGAAAATGCTTTTTCGGGTGCCGATTATAAATTTATTAAATTCATTAATCGTAAACTGGTGACGGTGAATGTGGGTACCGGGCAAAATGCCAGAATTTTTAGATTTTTTTATCCTTATGAAGTGCAGATCATGGATCACTCTACCTTTTTAAAAAATCAAAGTGGGCCAATGGCACATGATGAGTATAAAAGTCGCCAACGCATCAAAGCTCGTGCGCGTGTCTTCGGAGATCACCTTGAAGGTCATGAAGTATGATTTTATTGTGGTCGATTGTTCGCGGTTTTTTTGGATATATATTTCTTATTCTTTGGACTCTCTTTATTGCCTTTAGTATTTTTATTTTGGGAAGTTTTAAGCAAACAAAAATCGTCAATATAATAATTTACGCATGGGTTAGTCTTCCGCTTAAAATTCTCGGCATTGAAGTGAAATCATTTGGCCGAGAAAATTTACCTAGACAGCGTGGCGCCATATTTGTATTTAATCATCAAAGTATTTTTGACATTCTTGCCGTTCATTTGGTGACCGACATTCAAATTCGATTCGGTGCTAAAATTGAACTTTTTAAAATTCCCATTTTTGGCCATGGTATGAGAGCGGCCGGAGCGCTGCCAATTGTCAGAGAAAATCGCACCGAAGTTTTCAAAGTATACAAAGAAGCCGAAAGTAGAATCGCTGCAGGCGAAAGCTTTATCTTGGCGCCAGAGGGAACAAGACAGAAACAACCGCAAATAGGAAAATTTAAAAAAGGTCCGTTTATGTTTGCAGTTAATGCAAAGGCTCCCATCATTCCGACCGTATTAGTGGGCTGTTTTGAAGTGATGCC
>JAYUEN010000033.1:0-2550 GCA_043739185.1 Bdellovibrionales bacterium | reverse complement strand
CTACTAACCAAGTCTTTATTTCCTGCATTTGAATTGTAGGTCACATAGATATTATGATTTTCATCTTCGGCGATGTGTATGGCCCCAGGCGAATGCGCAGCTGGAGTAAGCAAGCCTCTGCGCACGCCTTCGGCGATCATAAAATTACCACTCACTTCAAACATATTTTTTAAAGTCGGCGAATAATTTTCCTCACCACCAAATATCTTAGGAAAAAATAATTGAAAGGCCGACCCTGTCCAAAGTTTTAAGAGAGCGCCTTCACTTGACTGAAAGATTTCGCACTCAATGGTGCGGCAGGCTCGCTCGACAAAGCTTGCATCTTTCGGGATATCTTTGAATAGTCCCAAGGCCCAGCCGGCGGTATAGAGTAATCTTGCCTCTGAACCAAGATTTGCGAAGTCGTAAGCATCGCGAGACCAGCTTCCGTTTGCATAACTAAAGTTGCCAGCAATGAGCCCGTTTGATTGGTCATAAAACATTGAGAAATTCATTTTGTCAAAGAGTGCATTTGCGAGCTTGCCCAATTCCGAGCTAGAAAATGTTTGTTTGATGGTCCAAAGCGCAATTGCCAGGTGCAAATTATCGATTGCAGAAAATGCGTGAATTGAAAATTGATTGCTTTCGTCGGTTGAGTACCAACTGAAAAAAAGGCCGGAAGATTCGTGTTTTTGAATCTGACTGAGTGTCGATAAAATCTTCAAGAGTCGGGTTGAAGCGTCGGCACTTTTATATTGAGATAAAAGTTCAACCTGAACAAGTAAGTCAATTGCAATATTTGTTGGAGAAGTATTGGGGCCAATCGCGCGAATATAAAATTCGCCGCTTTCTTTTTTCTGAATCCAAATCGTGTCATTGATGAGATTGTTTTTACCTCGCATTAGCTCGAGACTTGAGAGTGTATCTTCAAGATAAGTTTGCCCGACTTTTTCTAAAAATAAATTTTCAAAAAACAGATCCTGACAAACAGGGGCACTCAAGAGGCGGCTGGTATTCACAAGGATGAAAAATGCCAGTAAATATTTGATAAATTTAAGAATCTTGGGCTTACTGCTCATGGGTTCAAGCTAAGCAATTGCGGGGCCGCTAAGACCCCAATTGAGGACCTTTCGAGCGCAGCTCTTTCGTCTAAAACTTGGACATAGTTACCAATTTGAGCGAATGCAAATTCGAATGGATCTGGGAAAACGAAGCTATGGACCGGGTCGCGATTGACGAAGGAAGTGGACTTCAACTATTGTAAAAAGAAATGAAATCATTAGTCTTAATTCTTTTATTATTCCCGTATTCACTTCGGGCCGAAAATTCAAAAAAGCCTTATCAGGTTTTAGCTTACTTTCTTGAAATCACCCCCAATTTTATACAAAAGACAATTTCTGCAAAGGAAGAAATTACCCTAAAATTTTCTGGGCAAGCTTTCCTTCCGCTCAATGGTCTCATAATTGACGAAATGAAAGTGAACAGTAAGGCTGCTAAGTTAGAAGTTCTTGGAGACAAATTGATGGTGTCCAGCACATCCAGCAAAGAACAAAATTTGAAATTAAATTTTGTTTTTCATGGGAATCCAAGTAAAGGCCTTATCTGGGGAGATGACTTTGTATACTCCGGATATTTCACCTGCTTCTGGATGATCTGCGATGAAAATCCCGGAGCAAAAGCTAAATTTAAAATTGAATTGATCTTGCCGCAAAATTATAAAGCCACCGCAAGTGGCGAGTTCATTTCTGAAACAAAAGAATCGCAAACCCAAAAGCGCCAAAAATGGGAAGAGGCAAAGCCTTATTCGACTTATATTTTTGGCTTTGCTGCAGGCCTTTTCAATGAAGCTTATCTACCAACTAAAACGAAATTGCGACTACTTGGGGTGGTGGATAGTAAAGAGTCGCTGCAGTTAAAATTTAAAGATACCTCAAAGGCGCTTTCATTTTTTGAGGAAAAGTCTGGAATTGCATTGCCACACTCTACTTATACTCAAGTATTGGTTCCCAATAGTGAGGCG
Organism: Bdellovibrionales bacterium; assembly: GCA_043739185.1. GTDB lineage: Bacteria > Bdellovibrionota > Bdellovibrionia > Bdellovibrionales > JAMPXM01 > JAYTQQ01. The sequence goes on along the minus strand of JAYUEN010000033.1, from coordinate 551 downwards.
CAAGAAGACAATGCTTTTGCCACTATTGGAAATAAAGAATTGGATCCAATATTAACCGATCCCCAGGAGGATTGGTCTTTTGTGCATGAGCTTTCTCATCAGTGGTGGGGCAATTTACTAACATGCAAAACTTGGCAGCAGGTTTGGTTAAATGAGGGAATTACAACTTTTATGACCGCAGCATACAAAGAGCAGCGCTGGGGAAAAGAAGCTTATAAGCGAGAGCTCGAACTCTTTAAAAAGAGATGGCAGCGGGCAATTGACGCTCAATTTGATGTGCCCCTGACCTTCTCTGGCGACTTTCCGTCGCTCGGGATACAGAGAGCTATTGTTTATAGTAAGGCGGCGCTATTTATGGACGCGCTAAGATCTGAAATAGGAGAGAAGAGTTTTTGGTTAGGTGTGCGAAATTACACTATGAAGTATGCATACCAATCCGTTGAAACATCAGATTTTCAAAAAAGTATGGAGCGCGCCTCTGGTAAAAATCTCTCAGAGATTTTCAAGAAGTGGGCCTACTAAGTCCATTCAGTAAGATTGAGATGTGAGCT
>JAYUEN010000032.1:0-2570 GCA_043739185.1 Bdellovibrionales bacterium | reverse complement strand
CTGTGTAAACTTGACCTTGACGCAATCCCACTTAAATCTCATATCTCGCCCCCAGTCATTTTTAACTCATGCGACATCTTTCCTGAAACAGGGGGAAGGGGTGATTCTTTAATGTTTGAAACTCTTGAGGATATAAAAAAATATTGTGGTAAGCAATATGCAACGACTCATAGCTTAATACTCAACGAAAGCAAAATTTCTGAATCTCCACCACAAAGTACCTATTACCTTAAGATTATTGCCCTGCCGCCGCTTACTGGGAAGGAGCATGCAAGCGATTTGGCCCAACTTAAGGTCCGACTCGACTCACTCGGATATCAGACAAAGATTCATTCGGAAAAGGTTCTTCAAAAAGGTTTTCACATTGAGCTTTCAGTAAAAGATAAACCTCGGACATTATATTCAATTGGCGCATTTGTGTCCGTTCAATCCATTCAAAGTTCGTCGACTAAGTTTAAAGTAATATCCTTCAAGTGGAATAAATTAAGTAAAGAGTTTCTTTATTATATTGAAACTGAAGACCATACGTCTGGATTTAAGGCCGCACCTGAAGCAATGCTGTCGAAGTATAAGGTTAAATAGTTTTATATTTTTAAAAATAAAATCAAGACCTTATATTAAGCCTGACACAAAAATCCGGAGAGGCAAAAATAAATAACCAGATTATCCCCACCTATGACCCTATGGATTTCTTGCAACAATTTTTCGACAGGGCAGGCGTAAGAGACTGCATCACTTTGAGAAAACTTAACTCTGCGCACAGCCAACAACTCTTGAGTAGCAATTGACTGTTAGTTAAACTTTAGGGTTCGTTTAAAGAATTTGTGGGTTACTTCTTAGGCAATATGAAGTCGTGAAGTTTTCGGCAGGTGGCGTGTGCTCTTGCGATACAACCTCCGTATCACCTTGAGAATTTGGTAATTAACACGCATGACTGACAGAATCGCATTTTACAAAAATCAACTAAAGAATTGGCAATTTGAACCCGATATAAATAAATATGCCACTGAAAACGGAAATTCACATTTCAGAGGGAGGCTTTTCGCTCATTGAGCTTATGACAGTCGTTGCGATCATTGGAATTTTAGTAGGTATTGGAGGGCCGAATCTTCAAGAGATGCTGACACGGCTGAAAATCAATCTGGCAAAAGCGACTATGCAAGAGATGAAACACAACTTCGTGACAATAAGAAGTTCAGATACCTCTGAGGGGACACTTATTAACATAACCGGTGGTGGCTGCTTATACTGTATTATGGGATTTGTCTTAGGATCAGCAACTCCAAAAGGGCCTTTTAATGCTGAATCGCTCAGAGAATGGAAGGTGCTTGGATATGACTCTCCCCCCAAAGACCCCTGGGGAAATTACTACATTTTTGATCAAAACGAGGGTGAATCTGGTCCGGGAGACGTTCGTTGTGATACAATATCCAGCGCCGGTCCTGACGGTATTATGGATGGCTGGGATCCAACTTTAATCGTATCATTCGGAGACGACATCGTAGTCGGAATTCCACTGAAAAATTCTGTAAATCCAAAATGCTTCTAAAAATACATTAATATTGGGTGAAATTGCGTCGATATTTCTATAGATTGGCATGCTTAGTCATTCGAATTTTAAGAGAGGTTTTATGTCGTGGAAATTAAAATTGACTGCATTTCTATCTGTCTGTTTTGTCTCACTGCTCAGCATGTGTAACCATTCTGCACGTAAGAATGATGGCCCGCATTTGGCGAAGAGATCTCAGGAGGAGAATGAGGCCGCGACTGTAGCAAACTCAAAGAGAATGGAAGATTGGAATGCTGCAAATAAACTGAGTCCATCTACAACTGAGCCGACTGTGAATAGGGCTATAAAACTTCACAAATGGGTAGCTAATTCTGAGATTAAGTCCGATGACAATTCTTCACCAACAGAAGTAAGCAGTCGTCTCATTCAGGAGAAACTTGCGGATTCAGGCGAAACTTCATCTGAATCAAAACTCTTAGGTTCTGATAATGAAAAATCCAAGCGCAACGAGAAAATATCAAACTCTCAAACGGCAGCCTTTCCTAACCTGGCGGACATCAAAGAGAACAAAGCCCAACAAGTACCCATCAAAACAGATTTTGAGCGACCTAGTCCGGATTTGACAAATATAGATCCAAATAGGCAGGGTCAGTTAGCTAGAAACATCGCCAGTATTCCTCAATTTGAATTGAGCCACCAGATATGCGACCTCGAAGAGTTTAGGAGAGGTCGATTGGCTGAGAGCGAAGTATCGGATGATGAGTGGAATTGTGCATTAACTAAAGTTCATAATTATACCTATGTCGTCCGCCCAGGTGAATCGATGAGTTCAATTAGTGTGAAAGAATTTGGAACTTACGACTATTGGCCAAAAATTTGGTCACTCAATCCAGATATTGAAAATCCCCATGATCTTAAGGTTGGCAAGAAACTGAAGTTCAGCGATTCAAAATAACAGATATGTAACGGGCGGAGTGAAGAGGGGCCAAAAAGGGCGGTTTGATAGTAACCAGGCGGTTTAAAAATGAGCCACATAATGTCGATTATTTGGCCTTAGACG
>JAYUEN010000031.1:0-23209 GCA_043739185.1 Bdellovibrionales bacterium | reverse complement strand
TTGAATGAGTGGTGCTATCAGCATAAATATAATCAGTACCGGCAGCGGCCGCAGGCGCTGAGCCCGAAGCCATTTCGGCCATACCAGCATAATTTGCTGAAACGCCAGCATTCGCTGTTAATAATCCACTAAAAGTGGCCGCAGCAGCGGTAACTGTTCCTGTTAAAGTTGGTGAAGCTGAGAATACAAGGTTCGTTGTATTGGTTCCTGTAGTACCAGTTGCGGCACTTACGTAGTTAAGTTGCGTTCCTGTTGATGTCATTGAAGTTGCGCCGAGAGTAAACGGGGTTGGAATAACTACAGTACCAGTAAATGTTGGTGATGCTGAAAACACCAGGTTCGAACTTGCTGTTCCTGTGGTACCGGTTGCTGCATTTAAATAATTTAACTGGGTACTTGTCGACGTGGTATTTAGAACAGAAGCCGTTCCTAAACCTAAATTAGTTCTTGCGGTTGCCGCACTAACTAAATCACTTAAGTTATTTGAAGCCTGTAACAATGGCGAATATGCGCCGTTATTAAATGATGCCTGAATATTATGAGCTGTACTGTCTGCATACAAATAGGCTTTACCAGCAGAAGTTGCCGGGGCCGAGCCCACTGCGATCTCGGTAAAACCTTGAGAATTTGAGTTTACATTTGTGAATGTACCTGCCGCTGGAGTACCGCCACCGATTGCGCCAGGATTGGCAAATGTATTTCCGTTTAACAAACTAGCATTCAAATTTGGGACATTCGTTAAAGATGCAACTGTGAATGGCGCTGTGCCGGTTGCAACTGTTGATACTAAAGTTGATCCTGTTACTGCACCACTACCTGTGATCGCTGCAGCACCAGTAATATTACTTCCGCCCATCGCAATACTACCGCTCATCGTACCACCAGCAAGTGGTAAGTATGAACTTAAAGTCGTAGTCTGACTTGCAGTCGTAACAAGAGTTCTGCGAGTCGCTCCATTATCAGTAAAATATAAATTTGTTCCGTCATATTCAACTGCTCCTGAAGCAGCTGTACTCAAAGTACCTACAGGAATATACAATGGAGCTCCACCAGCGCCGGCAATACCGGCTCTTAAATTCAATGCACCAGTCAAAGTTCCACCAGCAAGAGCTAAATAATTTGCATTGTTGGCAGTAATTGCAGAGCCGATTTGGCCGAAGGCCGCGGCATCACTTGCAGCCGCACCATTTGCAAGACCGGTGATTTTAAAACCACCCATTGGCTGAGCGGCGGTATAAGTAACGGTACCATCTTTACGAATAAAGTTTGCGCCACTGGTGGCAACAGACGAATCAACATAGCCTTTTGTAGAAGAATGAAATGCCGCAGATGGATCGGCATTTAGGGTTAAGAAACCCGTCATAGTATCGCCGCCCTTAAGGACATAATTTGTATTACCAGTAGTGGCAGTTAATAAATCAACATAGCCAGCATTATTTAAAGATACTTTCAGAGTATGCGAAGTACTGTCTGAATAAAGAAAAGCATTACCTGCAGAAGTTGAAGGCGCAGAACCGGCTGCTATTTCTGGCAAGCTCTGAGAATTAGAAGTTAAGCTGGTAAAAGTTCCAGCGCCTGGAGTGGTTCCGCCGATTGCGCCCGGAGCTGCAAAGGTATTGCCGTTAAGTAAACTTGCATTTAAATTTGGAACATTCGTTAAAGACGCAACTGAAAATGGCGCCGTACCCGTAGCAACTGTTGATGTGATGACTCCACCAGTGCTAATGCCTGTGGTAGCAGTCAATAAACCTGAAGCTGATAAAGTTGTAAATGCGCCCGTATTTGCAGCCGTTGAACCGATGGTACCAGGTGATGCCCAGTTACCGCTCTGTAACCAATTCGAATTCAAATTAGTTACCATATTTGTAGATGCAACTGTAAATGGAGCAGTTCCGGTAGCAAGCGTCGATGTGATCACTCCACTTGTAGCAATACTTGTCGCAGGTGTACCACTACCGATTGAACCCGGATTAGCAAAAGTATTACCATTAAGCAAACTTGCATTCAAATTTGGAACCACTGTTGTTGATGCAATTGAAAATGGAGCTGTACCAGTTGCTTGCGAAGAAGTAATAACACCACTTACTGAAATACTTGTTGCTGGAGTACCACTACCGATGGCGCCCGGATTTGAAAAAGTATTGCCGCCAACTGATGAGGCCGCGACATTGGTTAAGTTTGATCCATCAGCTGCTGGCAATTTATTAGCTGCAGAATACTGCACAAGACTTCCGGCAGCGGTACTACTGGTAATCAAACCTAAATTTGTTCGAGCAGTTGCTGCAACTACATCAGATAAATTATTTGCGACCTGCACATAGTTACCAACATTGGTGGTGGCAGCAGTACCAAGACCACTGACATCAGCGGCGGCAATATTAGCTGCACTCCAAGTGGTACCATTTGATTTTAAAAATTGTCCTGAGGCACCCGTCGTAGTTAAATGCGCCGAATAGTTTGCAGAGTTGGCTAAAAGCGCTAGTGGAGTCGAAACAAAATCGATTCCTGCAAAAGTGGCGGCTCCTGCACCTAAGCCAGCGCCTACGTCAACTAAAACCGTCAATTGAAAAGCATCTGAATTTGCAGCTGCTGCGAAAACCCCAGGGCCCATCGGAATACCTGAAGTCGCGCAATTTGAGTTTCCGCTTAATACTTGATTAAAAATACCATTGGTAACTGAGACTGAGCTTGCGGGTGCATAACACCAAGCAATTGTGATTCCGTTATAAATCACTTCGAATTGCATATTGTAGCTGCCGTTGAGCGGGAGTCCTCCCTGCTTCAAGAAGCCCTGCACGCTAATTTTATTATTGAAGAAAACTGCTTGCGCCTTTGCCTGACTATTAAATAATAGCAAAGCCATTATGAGCATTGATGCAATTTTCAAGGTGAGCCTCTTCATAACATCTCCTTCAGGGACTAACTTGCTGTACGTAACTTGCCAAACCCGTTGCTAGAGTTAAGCCTGTCGCGCCTGTCGATGCCGTCATGGCAGTATCAAATTGATCGGAAGAAATATTAATAAGATTAGTCCCAGCCGATACCAGACTAGATAAATCTGGAGAAAGGGCCTGAAATTTAAAGCCTTCGTTTGCCGATCCAAGCGTCTGGATAAAAGTCGATGAGGTCACATTGACTGTATATTGAGTTCCGAAACTACTTCCGCTCTCGTCTTTAGTCGAGAGTACAAGGCTGGTGGTGCCGTAAGGAACACAGGCCTGAATATTGAGTGAAGTTCCTGAACTATTATTAATGGTTGAAGTTGCGCCACTCAAAGATAGCGTTGATTCAGGATCAAGAGTTCCTGTAAGCGTAAATAATCCTGTTGAAATTGGGCAATTGCCAACAGCTCCTGTTCCCGGATCTGGATGATCGCTAATGCCAGTGGTTGGAGTACTCACCACAATATTTTGCATTACATAGTTTTTCAAATAAGCAATATTTGTTAGAACCGTAGGACCGAGTTTCGATACTTTCACCGCTGTCAATGCCGTTGAATCTATGACCTGATTTCCGAGTCCATCTAAAGCGTAAATGTTAAAATCATATTGCACACTACTTCCGGTAGCGGTAGCGATAAAATCAGGATCGGTCGTATAATTTTTTGTCCAACTAAAAGCATTGTTCACACAGCTAACGGTCACACCTGCATCCGCAAGTGCTGTGCTGGAACCTGATACTCGTTGATTCACTTTGATTCCTGAAATACCGCGCGTACAAGTTCCGGTTAATGAAATTGTACTTATATTTGTTTTCCAAACTGAAGACGTAGCTGTATGCCAGTTACTCGAAGTATTTCCCTGAAAAGTAAGTATTTTTATATTGGCAAGAGCACCGGCCCCAGCACCCGGAGCACCACCGCTTGAGATCCCCGACTTTGCACCAGAGCAACTCGACAAAAGGGCTGCTGTAGCCAAAGGTAGGGCTATTGTGAAGAACATCGATTTTGAATTTCTAGACGTTTTATTCATTGTGAACCTCTTAGCTTATTTATCGGACCTTAATCCAGAAAGCTTAATAGTTTCTGTACAAAGGTCTCAAAGTTTGACACTTCTCAGTTTGAGATTCGTGAAGTTCTCTAGATATTTTTGGCGCATTTTGTATCGTTTTTTAGCCAATTGCTTTAACTGCAATTTGAAGCAAGACCTAAGCCCGTAAATTTATTTTTCGTTGCCTTTTCAAACATTGGTTTATATCAGCTCAAAACTCTATTACCGCCCTTAGTCGAGGTATGGATCGAGGTCTAGTTATTAAGAAAGTCTCAAGTTCCCAAACCAGAGTCCGAGAAGTCTCAGGAGAAGTTAATCGAGGAGTTTACGTGCTTTGCACCGAAAAACAAAAATCGAGTTTGAAATTAGTAATTATAGGATTTCAACTAATGCTTTTTGCGGCCACCGCAAATGCTGGCCCCAAAGGATCACCAACTAATGAGTGTTGGAAGTCCCCCGACGGCAAAGAAATCTGCGATCAGCCCAAGCCAGCACCACCTGCTCCTAATGATTCGCAATTTACCTTTAAAGTTGGCAGCCCCGATAGCCTTAAAGAACACTACGAAGAAAATCATGGTCCCGAGCATACCTACTTTCCGCAAGCAGCGCTTAAAGCCGCGCGCGATAACGAAATCAAAGAATTAAAACGCGTTGAAAGTGCCGAGAAAGCCAGCATTGAAGACAGAGACAATCTTGAAAACAAAAAACAAGAAGCCATGCAAGAGATTCAAAAACACAAATTTGAAATGGCCGAGCTCAAACGCAAACAAGAAAATTTATCAAATGAAATGGAGCTCATGAATAACGAGCTCGTCAATATTAAAAGCCAAGAAACCGATCTTGGAGTGCAATCAGTAGAGCTCGATAAAAAAGTAAATGTAGTTAGCGACAAACATCAAGAATCAACACAAAGCTTGCGCGCCAGCCAACAAAAATTGCAGGCTAAAGCTCAAGAACTCACTAAAAAACGTCTCGAAACTGAAGCCAAAGTTTCAAAAATGCAAATTGAAATGCAACAAGCTGTGAATCAAATTGCCAAAGATCAAACTTTAATTGCGCGTGCTGAAAGTGATCGCATTCAGTACGAAGCGCAAGAAATTCATGTTGCAAGTCAGCTCACCGCTCTTACCGAGCGCAAAAAAGAAATCGCAATTGAGCGCGAGCGCGCGACTGATGAAATCAGTCAATTGAAAAAACGCCTCAACGCTGTAAAAGATGATTACAATATCGCAAAACTTGAAAATGATAGTCTTGAAAAAGAAGTCAAAATTCTCACCGCCAGGTTAAATAAAGACCGTGTCGATACCAATACTGAAATTCAAGGACTTGAACGCAAGATTTTAGCCGCTAAAGATGCGAAATTTAGAAATGACAATGAAAAAACCAGATTGGTCGCCGAAGCTGATCGCATGAAGGTGCAATTGATTGATGTGCAAAAGCGCTACGAGAAAGTGGCTGCTGAAGAAACGGCATCAAGCTTAGCCGTAATGGAGAGCAGAGTTGAACTTGAAACTTCTAAAACCGAAGTGAGCACAACTGAAGCTGCAATTGAAGATCTCAAAGCCCACGGAAAAACCGAGCGCGACCAGATCCGCAATATCGCCTCCCTTGCAGCTTCAAGCGAAATGCTTGAAACTCAACAAAAAGCAAAAGTGGTTAAAGCCTGTAAGATTTTTGGCAAGCCAGAGAATTCAAATGAATTTAACGGTCGCCTGAAAAAAGGCAGCATCGTAGTCACCGCTCCATCAACTCATGGCTTTTACAAAGTCTTAAACTCAAGCGGTTCTGCGCAATACGTTTATCAAACTTGTCTTGAAGTAGTCGAGTAGATCTACCCCTGTACTTTAATTTCCCGCAACTCAACGCTGGTACGTGGCGGCAACACATACAGTCGCTGCTGCCGTTAAAACTGATTTGTCCCCTCAGAACTAAAGCTCGTAACGAACACCTATTCGCGAATTATAACTTAGATTTTCAATCTTCCAGGTATCTTGGGCAGACTGCAGAGTGGCCGTTCGATAATCCATTCCAAAAATGAGATTCCAGTACCACTGATTTGAAATTGGCTTTTCAATTCCGATTCGGCCAGAAATCTTTTGATCACTCTTGGTACCAAGATTTGAGGACTGCCCCATTCCCAAACCATAATTATAAATGAGCTTAGTTAAAAATTGAAAATTTTGGCCGAGATGATGGGAGTACGCCAGATTTAAACCCAAGCTCATATCATGAACAGTTTGCAGATTGATTTGCGAATTACTCGATTGCGGAAAGCTCAAAGTCGGAAATGAGTCATAATCGAGCTGAATGCCAGGACACAAACGATGATAGGTACTTTCAAAAATCCAGCACATATTAAAGCCCATCGAGAAATCGAGAATCGCGGCAGTTGATTCGGCAACTAATAGTCCCGCGCTGGTATCACTAAACGCCGGAATGGCAATACTTTCGAAGCTGCCATCAATGGTAAGATAATTCTCGATCGAAGGATTATAAACTAAACCAAGACTCATACCGGTGAGATTGGTGCCGCCGTAATTGTAAATCCTTGAGCTTGAAAGTGTATCGGTAAAACCGTCTACGCCAGGATTGAATGAAAAATAAAGTTCCGTCTTTGGATACTCAATTGGAGTTGTGAACAGATTTTTGTTCTCAGCATCTTTGACCAAATCAAGTTTTTTATCATCATCTGGCGCCTTAAACTGTATGCCTTTTTTAAACTCTGGTTTGACCGTTCCTGAAGTATTAAAATCCAATTTCGTATCTTCTTCAGAAAAAGACACTGTAGGCACCAAAAGGACCAACATCATCGTCAATTTTGCAATATTCAAAGTTGCTCTCATTAAAAAGCTCTCCCGTATTCTTCAAGAATATGAATAAGCAGATTTTTTTTACAAGAACTTGTTGCATAGCTTGCATAATAATTAGTACTTCGGTCTGGATTGATGAGCTCCAGATAAAGACACTAGACTTTTTTGCAAGATTCGTTAAACTTATTAAGTACTTTCAATCATTTTCATCGTGCGAGGACATCTATGCTTTACAAAGCAATCATTCAAATAATTGCGTTCAATTTTGTTTTCGGTTCTCTGGTTGCACAAGCGGCAGAGCGGCCCGTTGAAATAGCTTGTACAATTCGCGAATCAGGCCAAAACCTCAACTGTATTTGGATCGGAAAAGAAAAGAAGACAATGACCGCAGATGATGTTCAAGCCTTCATCGATCAGTCTGCAGTCTTTGCCTATATCACGGTTCATGGCCGTAAAGGTATGGAGAGAACCTTTCACCCCGACTCCAATGCACCCCAGTTTAAAAAATTAGCCGAACTTAAAAAGGTGGGTTCGATTTCAGAAATCAGCCGCATGAAACTAGATCTTTTCGCCGAAATTGAGAAAAAAGTGATCAAGCTCTCAGACGAACTAGACTCGCAAGCCTTGCAAGCAGATCTCGTGAAATTTGATGCCTCAGTCACTGGCGATAAGTTCAAAGCCGAAATCAGAGATATGGGCCGGGACCTTGATGCATTCAAGGCAAGTAAGGATAAACTTTGTACTTCGACGCCACAATTCGAAGCCCTCTCTAAAACCAATACTTCGCTTCAAACCGCTCTATCAAATGTGCTTGTTGCATTTCAATCACCAGGCACCTGCATGGATGGCTTCAAGGTCTTCAAAGACAAAGACGGCACCGTCGATCTGCGCCAGCTTGAAGGTGTAGGCAAAAGCTTCTTAGAGAATTGTAAAAAGAAATAATCCAGCCAGAAAACTGACCCCAGAAACTGAAACAGTAAACTGCCGACGGCTAACCGCTGCCGGCCACCCGCCGCCTGTAATTTAATACAAACTATGAGTTTGTAACGTCAGGAGTACCTGAAAAACGGTATCCAACTCCACGAACGGTATGAATATGATCACCAATTCCGCCCAATTTCTTGCGCAGAGCTGACATATGAACATCAATAGTTCGATCGCTCACATTTAAATTATCAAGTGCCTGCGCTCTCAAATCCTCGCGAGATAAAACCTGCTCGCGTTTTTTCAAAAGCTGAGTCAAGATTTTAAACTCAGTCAGGGTGAGCGGAACTTCACTTTGATCAATCAAAACTCGGTGACTGACAAAGTCAATTTTGAGATCGGCAAAAATAATAAAATCAATCTTATCAGAGCCAACATCAGATTGTACGCGGCGATGAAGAGCCCGAATGCGCGCGCAAAGTTCTTTGGCTTGAAATGGCTTTGCGACGAAATCATCGGCTCCGGTTTCAAGGGCCTTAACTTTGTCTGACTCAAATGAAAGTGCTGAAAGCATAATAATCGGAAGTCTTGAAAATTTTGGATTTGCTCTCACTTCACTGATAATCTCAACGCCTTTTTTCTCAGGCATCAACTGGTCAACAAGTAAAATTTGAGGCTGGTGTTTTTCTAGTTCGGCTAGCGCTTGAGTCCCGTCAGGTAGGGCTACAACTTCAAAGCCCTCATCTTCAAATATCGAAGTCAATATTTCACGAATTTCGAGTTCATCTTCAATCAGCATCACTTTGATCGACATACCAACTCCTAATTTCTAATCCTAATTTCTAAAAATCTAAGATCTTTTAAACCAGATTCATGTTTTTGTAAACTACTCCTTGTCGCAAAAAAAACAAGTGCTAACTAAGTGCCGGCAAAATTTTTCATGGCCCGAAAAGCCAGGTTCTAATTAAGTGACAGTCGATAAACCTCATTGCGAATTTTTTGCTGATCTTCGGTACTAACCTGATATTTTCGGCCGCAAAATTCGCAACTTACGTCTAGAGCCTTGTTTTCTTGAATCATACTATCGAGTTCATCTACCCCCAGAAGCATCAAAGAGCGCTTCATGCGCTCAACATTGCAACGGCATTGATATTCAATGGGATAATCATGCTCGAGTTCAATGAGCTTAAAATCGGCAAGATAGTCGTTGATAAGATCAAAAGGCGTCGCGCCCTCTAATATACGTTTTGAAATACTTTCAGCTTTCTTTACCCTTGCCTCAATTTTCGCAAGCATTTGTTCGGTATGACCGGGCATCATTTCAATCAAAACGCCTCCTGCTGCATTTACTCTACCGTAGGTATCCAAATGCACCCCTAAAGAAACCACTGACGGAATTTGATGGGATTGATCTAAATAAAAGGCAATATCGTCGCCGATTTCTCCCGAGCGAATGATCACTGTCCCTCGATGCGGATGACTCTGCGTCGGCAAATGATGAGTCACCGTCAGTAATCCAATGCCAATGGCATGACCAATTAAAATTTGCTCACCCTTTATGGGCTCTGCATAGGTCGGATTGGCGGTAAAAGCCCGCGCTTTGCCCTCAAAACTAGCTTCAGCAAAAATCGTCTGAAGCGGACCATTGCCGCGAAAATACATGCTTAAAAGTTGAGTATTTTTCAAATGGCTGGCCATTAGTAAAGTCCCGACAGTTGCTCGCCCGACTGCCACCGCCGGAATCGGCATCAAGCCCTGAATGCCACGCATTTCTTCAACCACAGTAGTTGCAATCACCACTGAAGCTCTAAGACCTAGATCTTCTGATAAGTATTTATGAACTCGCTCGATATCATCATCCTTTGAACACAGTTTTTAGCTGCGAAATTCTGGCTCTCTATTCTTGGCTTCGCTTAAGACTTTGAGGCAAGTGAAAAGCCTACTTTATGCAAGGCAATATTTACTAGAGCGGCAAAATTCAATGGACTTGCCCGCTCGGCTTTCATATCACTAATTCCCACTATGCAATTGAATTGCCAAAACATCTGGGCCGTTGGCCGAAATTATGCTGATCATTATGTGAAAGCCAACTGGCGAGTAGGAATTAAAAATGCTTGAAGAAACCAAGACCACCACTACTTTTTCTGGAGGAACTCCAATGCAGGCTTCGATTAAAGCCAAAGGCGAAACCATTTTCAATCTGATGGAGTCAGAAGGCGGCTCGATCTTCAATAAAGACTGGTGGTACGGAAAAATCATGGATTGGAGCATGAAAAACGAAAGCTTCAAGACCCAGATGTTTCGCTTTGTCGATGTTCTGCCCTCTTTGCAATCCAGCGGCGAAGTTTCTCGTCATATGAAAGAATATTTTAGCGAAGGCGGCGAAGACATTCCGTCGATATTCAATATGGGATTGGGCTTGGGCTCATTGGCGCCAGGCTTGATGGCAGGTGCGGTGAAAAAGAATGTCACCGAAATGGCGCGTATGTTTATTACCGGTGAATCTGGCCCGGATGCGCTCTCGGTATTAAAAAAGGCGCGTAAAAATAAAATTGCTTTTACCGCCGATCTTTTAGGTGAGGCATGTTTGAGCGAAAGCGAAGCTCTTGAATATCAAAAAATCTATTTGGATTTGATTTCGCATCTCTCGAAAGATTCTGAAAAATGGGATCATATTCCCCAGATTGACGAAGATTCGGTTGGCAAAATTCCGAAAGTAAATGTTTCGGTCAAATTGAGCTCTCTCTACTCACAAATCGACGTCAAAGCTTGGGAGCACTCAAAGAAAATTCTCAAAGAGCGCTTGCGCCCAATTTTTGATTTGGCACTTTCGAAAAATGTTTTCGTCAATCTCGATATGGAGCAATACGAGCTCAAAGATTTGACCATCGCCGTTTTCAAAGATCTCATTTCAGAACCCTCGTACAAAAACTATCCTCATTGGGGAGTGGTCATTCAAGCTTATCTGCGCGACTCACTCACTGATGTGAAAATGCTTTCTGAATTTGCCAAAACTCGTGGCGTTCCTTTTACTATTCGTCTGGTTAAAGGCGCTTACTGGGATTTCGAAACAGTTCATGCAGCTCAACAGCAGTGGCCAGTTCCGGTTTATACAATTAAAGCCGAATCAGATGTCAACTATGAGGACTGTGCTGAGCAGTTATTAAAAAACTCTGCCTTCATTCGCTTAGCCATTGGCTCGCATAATGTTCGCAGTGTTGCTGCTTGTATGGTGATGGCTGAACAATTGAAAGTCGACCCCAGAGCTTATGAAATTCAAATGCTTTACGGAATGGCTGACCCAATTAAAAAAGCATTAGTGAAAATGGGCGCGAGGGTTCGTGAATATGCACCTATTGGTGATTTACTTCCCGGCATGGCCTATTTGGTGCGAAGACTTTTAGAAAATACTTCGAACGAATCTTTTCTGCGCTCGAAATTTGCCGAAAATATGTCGACAGAATTATTGCTCCGCGATCCAAGAGAAGTGGTACGCGAGGCAAAGTTAAAAACTCCAAGTCCTACTGGCACGAAAGACCAATTCCGCAACGAAGCCTTGCTTGATTTCGGAATTAAATCCAATCAAGAAAATCTTTTAAAAGCCTTAGCCGAACTCAAGAAAAATCTCGGCAAAGACTATCCGCTACATATTGCAGGCAAAGACGTCACCACTTCGCGAAAAATCGAAAGCCACAATCCTTCGGATACTTCACAGATTTTAGGACAGGTTTCAGTCGCCTCGGCTACAGAAGCCGAAGCCGCCATGCAAGCTGCCGCCTTATGCTTTCAAAACTTCAAACTGACTAAGCCTGAAGCCCGCGCCGCCGTTTTAGAAAAAGTCGCAGATATTTTTGCACGCGACCGCATGAAATTAATTGCACTTGAAATTCTTGAGGCCGGCAAAACTTGGGAAGAAGCCGATGGCGATATCGCAGAAGCAATCGATTTTTGCAGATACTACGCCAAAGATATGTTGCGACTTTCGCGCCCCAGAGCCTGCGGCAATGTGCCTGGAGAAACCAGTCAGTATGTTTATCAAGCCAAGGGCGTCAGTGTCGTCATCGCCCCCTGGAATTTTCCTCTCGCCATTCTCACCGGCATGGTCGCAGGTTCTTATGTGACCGGCAATACTGTGGTCATGAAACCTGCAGAGCAAACTCCACTGATTGCATCCTTTTTAATGAAAGCTTTCACTGAAGCAGGCGCACCTGCTGGCTCAGTGAACCTTATACAAGGCTTCGGCGAAGAAGTTGGCGAATATCTCACCTCTCATAAATTAACCGCTTTGATTTGTTTTACTGGCAGCAAATCCGTAGGCCTTCATATCATGACAAAAGTGGGACAGATTTTGCCGGGACAAAAATCAGTAAAACGCGTGATCTGCGAAATGGGCGGAAAGAACGCCGTCATCATTGACAATGATGCAGATCTTGACGAGGCCGTTGGCGGCGTATTGTATTCGGCCTTTGGTTATCAAGGACAAAAATGTTCAGCTGCGAGCCGCGTTATTGTACTTGAAGAAGTATATGCACGCTTTGTAGAACGCTTGGTTGAAGCTGCCCGCTCAATCAAAGTTGCGAACTCAGAAGATCCCACGGCTTATATGGGTCCGGTGATTGATGCCGAAGCTCATGTGCGCATCTTGAAGATGATTGAAAATGCAAAGTCTGAGTCAGAATTGGCTTTTCAAGGTCAAGTTCCTACTGGCGGCTATTATGTTCCTCCAACTATTTTTAAAGATTGCAAATCTAATTCTCGCATTGCTCAAGATGAAGTTTTTGGACCAGTACTGGCTGTCATCAAAGCAAAAAATATCGAAGAGGCACTTGAAATTGCAAACGGCACTGAGTACGCATTGACTGGCGGCCTGTTCTCGCGCAGTCCCGCGACTATTGAAAAAGTGAAAGCTCAGTTTGAAGTGGGCAATCTCTATATCAATCGCGGAATTACTGGCGCCATGGTAGAGCGCCATCCCTTTGGTGGCTTTAAAATGTCAGGCCTTGGCAGCAAAACCGGCGGCCCCGATTATTTACTTCAATTCATGGACCCCAAAGTCGTCACCGAAAATACTTTGCGCAGAGGTTTTGCTCCCGCTGCTGAGTAGGGCTTGTGGCCGTGGTGTGCTGGCGCGGGATGCCGCGCGTGATTTGCAATTGTGGCAGGTAGTAGCAAGTAGAGGCTGGTTAAGTCAATTTGGCTAAAGCTTATTAAAGCCGCATGATACGAATGTGTGCAAGCTGAAACGGTCGGGCCCCTTTGATTCGACTCAAGTTGCATTTTTACACGTCGAACTTGATATGGGAGCCCTGAGTCCGGCGCGCTATATAGCTAAGTAGCTTGAAATAAATCTTCATAATCTGATAATTTATTTTGGTAAAAACTTTTTTCAAAAATTTTCTTGACCTTTGAACCTTCGCTCACCAAACTACGCCAAGAATGAAAAACCCACAAACCAAATTCATAAAAGATCTGCCGAAAGCTTATGGCGGTGACTTACTTAATAAGAGAAAAGCTCGTCAAGGGCCAAGGCCACTCGTCACCAAACATACCATGCATCTCACGATGCGGTCGACCCAAGCTGTGGGGGAATGGTCGTTCGCACGTACAGAGAATCGCAAAAAAATCTCGCAAATTATTTCGAAGTTCTCAAATAAGTACGGCGTAAAAGTCTTGTCGATGGCAAATGTTGGCAATCATTTACACTTTCAGATTAAATTGTCGAATCGCTATACCTATAAAAAGTTTATCAGAGCGATTAGTTCGGCTATTGTGATGGCGGTTACTAAAGTAAGTCGCAAGAAAAAGCTCAGCAAACATTTTTGGAATTATCGGCCGTTTACGAGAGTCATCGCGAGCTTTAGTGAATTTTTGAATTTAAAAGATTATATTAGGATCAATCAACTTGAGGGGTATGGCTGGGCGCGGGCCACCGCAATTAATATTGTCAAAAATTATTCGGGGTAGTAATTAATTCAGATTTGCAAATTTAGGACAAATCGTCCTTTCCAATGAGCTCAGCTTTGCGCAGACACAAAATCGCAAGTCAGACGGCCAAGACAAAACAAGGCCAAGCAACGCAGGCCAAACCGAAATCAGTTGGCCCGAGTCAGCCACTTCTCACCCCGGCATTCCGGCAGACCCCAAGGCCCCAGGGCACAAAGCCAAAACCCAAGCCAGCACAAAGCCCAAGCCCTTAACCAGCCTTAACAGGCGTCGCGGGCCAAAAGCGATAAATCAAACCGGCGCAAATGCCGAGGGCCGCACCACCGAGATGGGCGCTATAAGCTATCGAGCCAAATTCAGAAACACTTGAAAGTTGCCCCGCTACGTCGGGCAGACAGAAAATCACGAGCAGGATCCAGGCCGGCAATTTTGTGAGTCCAAAATAATTTTGCATTGGTAGCAGCCAAAAGAAGAAATCGATTTTTTGATTCCATCTTTCGATTATTGCAAAGCCTACTAGTCCGCTAATTGAAGCACTCGCTCCAACTAAAGGAATTGCGGATATACCACTTAGTAGTGAAAAACTCAAAGCTCCGGCGAGACCTGAAGCCAAGTAAGTCGCAACAAAAACTGCGGTGCCGACTTCACTTTCTACAAAGCCGCCAAGTAAAATGAGAAAAAGCATATTCCAAAATAAATGACTGAAGCCGCTGTGGGTAAATTGATAGCTGAGCCAATTAACTAAACTATTGTGATCGTAATTTAGCCCTAAGTAGTAAGATGGATGTTCCTTTTGCAATGCCACTATTTCCTTAAAATGCTTACGCCAGCCAGAAACCGCAATTTCATTGCCGTCAACTTTGAACTCTAAAGCATTTTTCATAAAGCTTGAGTTTCGGATCGCCAGGCCACCCATTTGGTGAGCACTATGCCAGTCCCCAGCCAAAGTTTTCTTGGCAAAATCTCGGAGTTGATTGTGATATTCCTGCGGATGCGTCTCAATGAATTGTGAGAAAACCAAGCCCTGCGTGAAAAGCATTTCGCGATTCGATAGAATCTTTTCAATTTTATCTTGCGAGCGATCAAAACTCTCAATGCATGCAATGAAAACCAAAGCATTGACCATCACGATTAAAAATGTTGCCGGGATTTTTAAGGGATGTATCAATCCCTTTAAAAGAGGAAAAATCATAATTTCTCGCTCTCAAGGGCAGTCGATAGCGGCATCATCTTTTTAAATTGCAATCGTATTTTCTGTGCGAACTTCACTCTTTTGTGTTTTTTTGCTTCTTTTAAAAGCGTTGTATAAAGGCTCGTTTTATAAGGAAAGGCCTTGATGAGACTTTCTCCCACCGCAGCTACTTTATCAAAATCACCAAGTGTGAGATATTTATTGAAAAGTTCAAATGCAAAATTCGGCTCGGCTCTTAAATTGTCCTTAGATAAAAATTCTTCAAAGAAATAATCAAGTTCGATTTTAGTGCTCGCCAATTTGACCAAGTCTGCGGTGGCTTGAAATTGAAACTCTTCGGACTCAGCTTGATCAGCAATATGTTTAAATAATTTACGGGCGCCCCCGTATTTTCGATCTTCAACGAGCTCAAGTGCTGTCAAATAATCATGAGCGTGATCCGAAAAGAGTTTCTTCCCGACATTGACATAATCCAATGATTCAGCTGAAACGCATTTTTGCGCCCGAATATAATTGAGCTCGACCAATTCTGATTGAGGCTCATTATCGAGCTGATCGTAATCAGCCACAAAGTCAGCGCATGCCGATTTGCTCTCGTTTTTGCAGCCACTTAAAACTTCGGCTGAACACATCCAACTTGAAAGTTGAAGCCGAGAGGCCCCCGTTTCATGAGCGCGAGAAGCTTGAAAAGCCGCGCGAGCCTCTAGCATTCGATCCATTTCCCACATTATTTTTAGTCTTTCGAGGTTGAGGTAGTCCGCAAAATTTGGAGTGGCCGCACTCTTCTCAATAACTTCAAGTGCAGCACTAAGTTGATTGTGTTCATGAAGCTGTCTTTCAATATGAAGCCGAATAAAATCGCGGTGGACTTCAGGCATTTGCGAAAGGCCACTCCCATGCTCGAGCGATGCAGGCAATCTCAAGTCGACGGCAACTCCTGAACGTTCGGCCTCAACAGCCATTGCAAATTGACAAACTTCGCCGCCCTTATCAGTTTTGCAAACCTTGTCGATGTATTCTGAAAATTTCTTATCCTCATTTGAGAGCGATAAGCCCAAAGCCAAATAGCCTAAATCTTTATCTTGATTTCGCCACAAACTAAAGTGAGCTTCTTTTTCTAAGCAGGCATCGTCGATATTTTGCGATTCATAAAGCGCTAAAGCGACCGCAACCCGAGAAGGATCTGGATCAATATCGGAATGCCAGTTTTGATATGCATCAGTTACTGGCTGGCAGAGCTGCTCAACACTTTCGTATTCCTTCACAAGTTTTAGATCGCGACGTTCACTACTAACGAAATTAAAGAATATGGCCACAGCTAATAGTAAAAATGCCCAACCTGGAGCTTGAACATTGCGGGCCAATTGCTTTTCAACAAAGAGGGGGGCAAAAACTGCTTTTTTCCTATCTAAGCATTTGACGTAAGTGTCACTCAGACGATCATGTAGAACTCGGCGCTGAGGATGGGATATCGCACTCAACCAAGGAAAACCCAAAAGCATAAACTCAAATACAATACTTAAGCTTCTTAAGAGGCACATGGTAAAGCTTGGCTTTTTGCCTGCAAATACTGAGACCACTCGGAGCCCAACAAAATATTTTCCTGGAGTGGCTCCGAAGAAATAAACAAAGAGCGTCTGATAGGCAATGAACCCAACAAAACTGGTGATCAACATTTCGGTGACCGAAAGCGCTACCTGAGTTTGGCTCCCCATAAATTGCGCGATTGAAATATCATGCTTAAATGGTGCTAATAAAACTGAAAGCAGTGGCACAAAGACCGGCATCTCACCAACAAAGGCCGCCAGGCGATCAACTGGTGCCGCGATTTGTTCGAGGAGAAGATGCGGCTCGCTGGCCGAATTTTTATTGTCAGGACGACGCGAAAATAAGTCTTCATATACCATGAAGACTCATCGGCAAATCAAGTCGGGCCCAACAGGCTCTTAAGTTTTAATTAGAGATTTTTATTTATCTTCATTGATAACAAACGGCCTAGATTGTCGAGGTGAAACTCGACCTCGGCTAGACGTCGACTTGCAGCACTCATCAAAGTAAATTTCTGAACGAAATCGAATTCACTCTTGCTACTTTGAACTTGAGAAATGCTATCGAATTTAACTGGTAGAATTTCTTTGTTTTCAGAAATAAAGCGCTCAAGATTTTGTACCATTTTGGGCTGCGATCCTTCATTTGAAAGTTCGAATCCATTGAGTTTGCCATCTTTGAGGCGCACTGAATATTTTCCTTCAAGCAGACCAAAGGTGAGCTGTTCGACTCGCGAAGGATTTTGTCCCCACTTGGCTTTGTCATCTAAGGGTCTAAGAGATAATTCTTTTGCAAGTGAGTCTTCTGAATTGGTAGTCCCAAGTGGAACGCTGGCGATTTGTCTGGCTCGACCTTCGCCTTGAGATGCCATATCGATTTGGCCTTTATGAGAAAAGGTATTTCGATTGAAAACCGAAATCACCACTAAAATAGATAAGATTGCCGTCGCAATTATGACTTTCTTTTCACTTAAGATAAACTTCTTGTCGAATTTTTGTTTCAAATGGGCACGCTCTTTATTGTATTCAGAATTAGTCATAATCGCCTCCACACTCTTATGACAATACAAGCTTTATGCCGGGTTAAGTCAGCGCTCAAGCTTCGAATTTGAAGAAGAGCGCATACATTCTTTACACTCGTATGCCGCTGCAACAAAATTGTAAGAATGCCTTTAACCCAAGATGAAGCGTTTATTACTGAGAAATGTGGTTACTAAGCTGCTTATGTCTCATTTTGAGAATTTGGTCAATCCATGAATCACGGCCACGTAAAGCGGTCTCAAGATTATACTCCAAGAGAAAGTCAGGACGAACCCCGTAGTCTTCAATTCTTTTAAATTCAAAGTTTTGATAGTCCGCAATAGGAACAGATAGGCTATAAGTACCGCCACCAGCCTTTGTCCCGAGGCTGGCAATAGTAAACCACTGCGCCATAACTACCTCACCTGCCGTCATTTGACCTGCAATTTTAGCTCGTTTTGTAAGTTTCAAATGATCGGCAAAAATTTCTGAAACCGAGGCGGTTTGATGATCGACCAGTACCCACAATTGACTTTTAAGACAGATTTCTGGTTCGAACAATCTCAAATTTAATTTTTGTGCGGTATGAATTTGTGCAAGCTGACTTTCAACCCTTAAATCATCACTAAGATCTGTCTCTTCAAGCTCGTGAAACTTTGAGATCATGAGACTTCCTACTAATTCTGGCTTACAAACAAAGGCCGACAATAATCTCATCATAGCAGGAAAGCTGCCGCCAATATTTCCTCGCAAATCAATAATGATCCCGGGATATTTCTTAAGCTCGGTGAGAATGGGCAAAAGGCTTTCTTTTTCGAAGAAGAGACTTAAAAAACTTTTGACTCGAAGTTTTGCGAATCCATTTGGTAAGGCTTCAATCTTTAGAGAATCATCTTCTTCGTATTTTTCGGCAGTGATTTTAAATTCGCGGGCAAAATTATTTCGAAGTATTACGAAAATACCAGAGCGACCGGTTACTTCTGTTGCGTCCGTAATAGATTGTACGCCGATCGCCGCTATGACGTCACCAGGTCTGACGTCGAACTTACTCGCAGGACTATCCTCAAGGACTTCAGTGATCACGACCTGACCACCAATATTGCGTACGCGCAGGCCATTGTCGACGGCCTCATGTAACCATATCTGTTCATTTTCATCCGGGCTGAAAACCGCCAAATGCGAGGTTTTCACATAGGACAATAAGTCGTTTAAAAGCAATAGCGTTTTACTCGCGCTGAGAAATTTGGGGAAGTTCGATTTGGCTCGCTCACAAGCCTTATGAAATTCGAAAGTTGCATTCGAATCAAAATAATTTTCAAAAACAACTGTGCACACTTCATCGAGCGCCGGGCGAAAGCGATAGGCCAGACTAGCGTAAAAACTAAACGCCACTATCGAAATAAAAATCAGCAGAGTGAATGAATGTTTGGCGTATGACATAGTTTAAAATTGAGCAAAGAAAAGCCTTGGGCTTTGAGGCGCCAAGGCTTTTCAGTTTTAAATTTTTCTTTGAATTTTATTAAGCTGCTTTTTTCTTGCGAGCCGAAGTACGAACCGCAGCAGGATCAATATTGTACTGCTTTACTTTACGATACAAAGTAGCGCGGCCAATACCCAAAGCTTTGGCAGCCTCAGTTAGATTTCCTTTGTATGCAGCAATTGCATTTTCAATTGCGACATTTTCAAGTTGATTGATAGTCGAAACTGATTTTTTTGGATCTGTTCCTCCACCACCTGAAAAATTCACGCCAGGGAAAGGCAAAACCTTTGCAGATTCTGAGCCCTGACCGCCTCCTCCAGAAACGAGCGACGGCATTTCAGAAGATGTGATCTGTTTTGCCTCCCATTCGTGGGTTGTCATGACCTGACAAACAAATCCATTAGCTAAACCAAACTGTTCGGTTTTCTGTACCGTCGCTTGATCGTCGCATACTATAATTAGAGTAGAACGTACCATGTTAAGACCTCCGTAAAAGTAGTTTGAATCACAAATGGACATCTCTTAATGTTTGTGACTCACACTGAACCTATCGGCGGATCAACATGAGAATATGAGGCAATATTTGCCTAAATGTAGGTCCAGAATTTATAAGTGGTCAAAACCTATGAAGAAGTCTAAGAACAAATAAATTTATTGCAATTGTGTGTTTTTAGGGAAATCAGGGGTTTAGAGTACTGCCGCTGGCGGCGGTGAATTGTTTCTTCAGCACCGTCTTCTTTTTTATAATGGTATTGTTTCAACTCTAGATTTTAAATCAGTCTTCTTGGCAGCGGCGGCAGTCAACCGCTTGCCAGTTTCAGTGATCAGCCTTCAGTATTAATTAAATCTGTAAATAGATTAGTCACCTTTGAATCTAAAACAATGTTAACTCACTAAATTTGATTTCATTTTTAGGGTAACGAAGAATCCCAAGTGCTGTAAAGACTTTGAACACTCTAAAACGATTGAGCTTGTCACTTTGATTTCAATCTTGATTTTAATGGCTTTTTTTTCCGGCACTCCCTTTGCTCAATTGATAAGTATGGGAGACCTAAACCAATGAAAAAATTTTTTATTAAATTTACGACGGCAATTTCATCTCTTTTCCTTATCATTTTTAGCTTTCAAAACTGTGCACAAGGTGGTTTTGGCGTAAATGGCGCATCAACTCTACCTAGTGGAACTACTCTTTCACAGGGCATAGCGGTCAATAATTCGGCGAACAATAATTTAAATTCTGCTGCCAAACCGCCATTCGCATTTGTCGATAGCTCATTGGGCAATGGTTCGGTCGTGACTTTATTGTCTGAAAAAGTTACCGGGGCTGGCCCAGGCCTTCGCGGCTGCACAGGACTGATGTCATATTATGCTCTGAATTGCCTACATGACTCTGATTTTGTCTCAATCACTAGCGCTAGTGCATGGGGACCCAATAGCTACAATGCCGCAACAGATACTTACTCGGTCAGTATGAATGTTACGGCAAGAGGCTTTCCCTATAAGTCATATTTCACTAGATATATATTGGCAGATGGCACCCGAAAAGAAGTTACTTTTACGCCAACTCTCGCTTCAGGGTCACTCACTTGGGTTTACACAAATCCAACATTTTGTGTTGGTCCAACTCCTGCTCCTGCAGATATCGGATCTGCCTGCAGTGTGAGTGGACAAACTGCAACCAATGCCTGTGGAACTGCCACCTGCCAATGAGAAATTTTATTGCCAAGCACGCAGGCTAGGTTTGATTTGGTTTGCAAGACTTTCAAACATTTCACTTCTTCTTAATGCGAAACAAATCAACATTAATACAAGAAAGCACTTCGGCCTCAGATGGCTCTACTAATTTAGCTACTCTCGCAACCAACTCGGTTAGCTCACTTCTAATTTCTCGCATTGCAACTCTCGATAATGTCATCGGTCCGGTAAACGAAAGTTCGTCTTCTGCAATTTGATCAAAATTCTCAATAGCCTTGAGTCGCCAATTTCGATGATGAGCCGCAACCAAGGCTGATTTGGCATCAATATGAGTTCTCTGCGGACCCATTGCAAGTTTGCCGTTTTTTTGAATACATAGGCCATACCTTAACAGAAAATCCAATACCTCTCGAACCCGAGGCTTTGGCAAATTGAGAAGTTCAACAATGGAGTCAATATCATCAACCCCGTCGATTGAGCTCAGTAAACGAATTCCACTAAAATACCAATTGGAGTAAAATCTTGCCTTTGCAGACTCATCCATCTCGGGATGTTCTGGGACACGCGCTTTTAAATCCTGAGCTTTTATTTTTAATTCAGAAATTTGCTTGAGATACTTTTGCTCTAGTTTTTTAGAACCGGCTCTTGCGAACTGGACCAGCAATAAAAAATAATCGCTTTCGATTTCATTTAATCCCAAAAACTCTGAGAGCTCGAGGGCTTGTTCTTCTGAAAGATTTCGCTCTCCACTAAATATATAGCTTACCGAAACTGAGCTTATGTTTAAATGTTCGGCGATTCGACTGAGCTGACCTCGGCCCTTTTGCGCTTTGGTTTTCACCCAATCAAGCGCAAATTGCTTATAATTATCATATTCAAATATGCTATTTTTCATCATAATAACAGTATCTTATCATATTATTAACAAATTTGTTAAAAAAGACGTTAAATTTTAACTAATGAAATCTGGATGCGGAGCGCAAAGCTGATAGTATGGCGACTCAATTGCACCTTCAAAGAACTTTGAAATGTCTTTAATTTTTTTATGAAAGTGCCCTGTTAAAGGAGCCAGTATGAATAAGAAACTATGTTTTAACTCTCTCATTGCCGCTGCACTATTGTTGACCGGACTGGGAGCCAACGCCGCAAGTGAAGTCGAAAGCCTTTGTCTTAAAACCAAAATTCAAGGTAATTACAAATCAAGATCGACTGATGAAAGCCATGATTACTTAATTATGCAAGATGGCTGTCGCCTTGGCATAATCGAGCACCAATATATTCAGTACGATCACCCACAAAATAAGACCATCACTTGGAACTTTGATCTCAGCGGTAAAACTGAATTTGAGATCCCCCTTGCAGTTCTTGAAGCCAATCGCAGCAGCGATCTTGGCCTTAAATCCCTTAAAAGTTTTCGTGGAAAAATGAAACTTGAACTCGATCGCGAATATCATTTTCCTTATATTGAAGTTGAAGGAATAATCCAGTTGCCGGTTACCGCCACTAACAATATTGCAACTGAATTTAAGATAACTGGCAAAATTGATTTAGGTGGAAACCCAATCATGCCCCCAGATCAAACCTATAGTAGCGGATTCATTTTTAAAGATGGCATTGATCATGACTCTCAAGTCTTAGGTTACAGCGTGAACAATTTGAATCTGCGAAATATTCGCGTGCGGGCCGTTGCTCAAAATACTCTTCCTCAAGTTATGACGAGCGCTTTCTTGTTGGGTGTAAATTATGTTCTCGAATTTCTTGATCGCGTCTATTTGACCGGATTTGTATTGCCAACTTTGCAGGGCATTGAAGCTAAAGAAACGAAATAAAAAAAGTGAAGTCTTTAAAAGAATTTATTTTATTTATTCTGATCGGCACATTTTCAAATGTGCCGCTTTCAGCATTTGCGGCTGGCGGTAGCAGTGGTGGCGGCGGTCAGGACGGCGGCGGTGGCGGTGTTATTCGCTGTGAAAAATCAGACCTCATTGAGCTCCAATACAAAGTTGTAGATGGAGAAAGGATTTTAGTAAGAGTTCCTCCAAAGTCAGCCTTACCAAATAATCGCGATTTTGAATTGATTGATCTGTGGGAAGCCGAAAATGGCTATGGCCCCTTTGTAAATCATAGACTTTCGATTCCCTATGACAACGAAACGCCCAAAGAAGTATTAATCGAGAGAGCCTTTTTGAAACTTGAAAAAGTAAGCCCGCAGCTTGCCAAACGCATTCGCGAATTTCACCAATATGTGATCAAACGCATGATACCAATCAAAGATGGTGAATATGTTATCCCCCCTGATGATACCGACATTCGATTTTTACCAATTGGCTGCAGACCTTTAGGCTTTGGCGCCTACTCAGATCGGGCGGATAATTTGGTGTACGATCCGAAGATTATGGCAGGCGTTCCGATGATTGATCGCGCCGCCTTTGAAGTTCATGAAGCGGTATACAAATATTTTCGAAGTATTCGCAAAAACTCGCAGGGCTCTTGGGATAGCCGTAGGTTCGTAGGACTCATGTTTTCAACAGAGCCCTTTACTTTGAATGAATTAATCAAGGGATTTGCAAAAAAATAGAGTTCACCGCCGCCGGTGGCGGTGAAACAAT
>JAYUEN010000030.1:0-7762 GCA_043739185.1 Bdellovibrionales bacterium | reverse complement strand
TTTTCACTCATTTAGCATAGAAAATTTCGCAGGATTTGTCCACTATTTTCTTTTCTAGATAAATATCGACGCATTACAAAAAGAATGAATTAGCCGTGCAGTCTAAGGGCCCAATTTTTAAAGCGTTGACATCAATTCTGGACTCAATCAAAATTGCGGCATGGCAATTGTGGTTGTTGAAGATGAATTACGGGTTCTCAGCTTTTTGACAGAAGCACTTCGCAAAGAAGGATATGTCATTCATGCTTGTGAAACTTACGAAACCGCACTTGAAACCATCAAAGCTCTTAATAAAGACATTGAAGTACTTGTTATGGACCGCTTGCTAGGACGACAAGATGCAATCACTTTGATTCCGATTGCAAAAAAAGAAGCTCCTAATGCCAGGATTTTGATTTTATCAACCATCAATGATCCGGCACAAAAAGCCGCAGCCCTCGATTTGGGTGCCGATGATTATCTCGGCAAACCTTTTTCATTGGTTGAACTCTCCGCGCGCATTCGCTCACTGTCTCGAAGACAAGAGTCGAAAGAGGGGCGAAGCGGCAACTTTATTTTTAATGTCCGTGATCTCACCGTCAATGCTTTAGACCACAAAGTCACCGTTCATCAAAAGCCCATTGATCTTTCAAATAAAGAATACCTGTTGCTCTTGACCCTCATTGAGCATCCCGGACGTGTTTACAATAAGTTTCAATTGCTCGATAAGGTTTGGGACACGCAATTTGATATTGAATCTAATGTGGTCGAAGTGACCATTAAAAATTTGCGAAAAAAACTTTCGAGTGCAGGCTCGACTACTGAAATTTTAAGTCGCCGCAATATTGGATATTGGATTGAAGCGTAGATTCTTACTCAGTATTGGGATCGTATTAACTCTTTCACTTACTGCTGTGGGTGCCATACAATATTTTCTTTTTCAAGCTGAGCAATTTCATCATATCGATCAACAAATTGAAACCACAGCATCTCTGCTCATTTCATCTGATCTCAATAGTGTCGAATTAAAAGAATTTGAAGACGCTCAAGGAGTTGTTGAAAGTGTCGTCAACGGGGACAAGCTCAATCAGTTCGTCATTATATACAATCGCAAGGGAAAAATGGTTTATCGCTCGCGGATCGCGCAAATCGTGCCAAATGATATCCCGACCGACCAAAAATGGCAGGACATTTTCAAAAATGGACATTTCATTCGAATTTTAACCCTACCCCTAGAAAAAAATTATACTTCGGGCCCGCATCGCATTCTTCAAACCGGCATTATTTTAGACGCAGATTTATTGAGATGGCGAAGCTTGGGACGAAATATTGTTTTTTATAGTGCTCTCATAATTTTCCTGGTGATTTTAATTACCTGGAGCTTGTCTCGCACCTTATTAAGGCCCCTTGTGCAACTCAGTCTTTTTTTGAAATACCTAGGAAACCAATTTGATGAGAAAAAATTAGTTGTAGGAACCTCTGCCAATATCAGCCTGCCAATTGATATTCAAAAATCAAATGATGAGTTTGGCGATTTGGTTCAAGCGGCCCAAAGTCTTCATTCACGAATACTTCAAAGTCTCAAAACAACTCAAGTATGGACTGCGCAAATGGCCCATGAGCTTAAAACTCCGCTCACTATTTTAAGTAACTGCCTTGAAGGTTTTAGACTTGCCAAAACCGATGCTGAAAAAGAGCTTGCGATTCGAGACTCTTTGAATGAAGTGGCTCATCTGAATCGCCTCATCAGTAGCTTTTTAGAGTGGACTTCCGCTGAAAATTTTCCGGTCAGTCAATCGGAACTGCATGCCTTAAAACTCAAATCTGTCGTAGAAGATACTGCCACGCGAATTTTGCGAAATTATCCGGATCGTATTGTTATTTCGGCAAATTCAAATTTAACACTTTTTGCCCAACCTGGTTTTCTTGAACAAGCCATTTCTAATCTCATTGTAAATGCGCTCAAATATTCAAGTGGAGTCGTACAGGTCATTCTTGAAAATCAAATTCTTTCAATAGTTGATGAGGGCTCAGGGATCCCCAAGCATGTGCTAGATAATCTCGGGCAACCATTTAATTATGCGCATAAGACGCCTCATGGTTTTGGTCTTGGCCTTGCCTGGGTCTCAACGATTTGCCGAAAATACGATTGGGAATTAAAATTTGAAAATCAGCTTGATGGCAGATTTTGCGCCATCATTCGATTCCCCGCCCAAATTTAGGGCCCGTCTAAAAATAAATATTCTTACTCTTTAGGATCTTTTTGAGCGATATGAGTTTCACGTATCCATTTACGAATGTGCTTGAGAAAAGCGTCTGAGATTCCGTAAAAGCTAAAGGTATTGTGATATTCTGATTTGTTTTTTTCGTCGACTTTCGCTGAATAGCTGCGGGCTAAGATTCCGTCGTAATTTTCATCTAAGAAAAGTGGGCTAAAGAGCCTTAAGAATACGCCTTCTTTAATTGGTTGATTGGTTCGAATTGATACTCCAAATTCAGAAGCCATTTCCATCTTTACTTCTTGTGCTAACTTAACATCTTCATTGACGGCATCAAAACCTGGTGTCATGACCCCTTGATCCGTACAAAGACCGGTCACATGAAAATTTACTTTTTCAATCAAATGTTTTCGATCTAAAGGCATGACGATAACATCTGAAAAAAATGTCTTCTTAAAATCTTCAAGTTTGCCAATGGCTTTTTCAGGAAGGAGTGCAATAACCGAAATTTTCTTTTCGGGAGCTAAAATTTTCACACTCTCAAGAAATGATTTTACATGCGTGGCCCAACTTTCAACGGTCTGAGTGATTCCGCTTGCGTCGATTAATATTGAATCTAATTCGACTGATTTATCGATGGCCATGGCGTCAGGCCTTCCGGCTTGCCAAATTTTATAGCCTTCAACCCCTTTCATTTCGCTCATTTGAATTTTCATTTGCAAGGGTTTTGCGCCTTTAAGGTCTTCGGCTTCAAGCTTTATATAGTGTAGGGATCCATAGGGTCCTCTTAAGCGAATAAAAATATTTCCTTTATCATTGCTCTTAATATAATTAAGAAACTCTAATAGCTCGTCTAAATCGTCAGGGTGAACGAATTGCAGCCACTTTTTAGGCTGCGAGGCCATTTGCTGGCTGGTTTGATCAAAAAAGCTCACCGTTTTGTTGATGACACTTATAATTTCGTCAGCGTGATTGATATTGAAAATATAAAGATCAGAAGCAAATGCCACTGGCTGTTCAGCAGGATTGGGTGCTAAGACCGGTGCTGGTGCTGCAGCCGGAGGAGTTGCTCCATCCGCCACTACTTCTCCGGGCTTGGGCTGAATCTGTCCCATTTTCTTTGCAAAAGAGACGATCGAAGGAAAGCCATTTAATTGCAAATTTACAAAATTAGATTTTAAGGCATTTTCAACATCGCCGCGCAATTGCATATTGAAAGCAATAATGGCGACACTTTTAGGATTCTTTTTATACATTTGCAGTTCGGTTTTAGAAAGTGCACGCATTCCGGGAGGACGGCGTTTTTTTTCAGAGAGAGTCCTGCGGATCTTCTGTAACTGAATAGCACTAATTCCGTAGTAAGTATAATAAACGCTGAACTCACCTGGCACGGTCGCATGAGATACACTTTTATAGGATTTTACAAATAAAGTTGAATTGGCTTTTTCTCCAAAGACTTTGGCATATATGCGAACGATCACGCCCTCTTTGATATTCTTTTTGCTTCGCACTGACATGCCAAGATCTGAAAGCTCTTCAATTGTCGAGCCCTTGGCGACATAAATATTAGCGTCGACTTCTTGTTTATACAAAAACTCGCCCGAAGAGCTTCGTTTATCTGAAATGATCATCGATAGTTTTTGCAAAAACAATTGATTGTCGAGGGGCTTAACTAAGACATCGTCGATAACTGGACTTGCTAGAGTTTCAATCGAAACCGCATTCATTTCAAAACTGAGCAACATAAAGCGCGTTTGAATATCTTTTTTGTGTACTTCAGAAACCGCAAGTCGCTCTTGCAACTTATGAATATAATTTACGGGATGCGACTTACCCAAGATTTCTTGGTCGACTATAATAAGATGCAATCCCTTTTCTTTAAAGAGAGCTTGCACATATAAGCTTTGCTTTTTTTCATCCGTCACGGCGGGGACCACGGCTTTCGGATCTTTAGGCTTATCTAATTCAGTGGGGCCAATGAAGCGATCGAAATCTTCTAAACTACGAAAAGTTTCAATAGTGGCTTCTTCTTTTAACTCACTCAAACGACCAGTGATTTGGCTAATGGTACGAGAATCATTTGAGAGAACCACGATGTTTTTCATAATTTATGAGTCACTACACATGTTGATTATTTTCTAACCTCTTCCAAGTGTAGTATTCAAAATTGCCTTCGTAAATCCTTAATTCGCTTCGGTCTAGTTCAAAAACACGATTTGCAATGGCCCTCAAAAAGAAGCGATCATGGCTTACTATCATAACCGTACCCTTATATTCTTGAATGGCCTTTAACAAAACTTCACGTGATTTGATATCCAAGTGATTGGTGGGCTCATCTAAGACGAGAAAATTAACTGGTTTGGCTAAAATTGTTGCAAGAACCACACGACTTTTTTCTCCGCCCGACAAAACCGATATCTTTTTGAAAGCGTCATCGGCTTTAAACAAAAATGCACCGAGAAGGTTACGCACGAAACCTTGGGTCGCATTGGGAATGCGATCATGGACTTCATCGTAAATGGTCTTGTTTGGGTCGAGGACATCGAGTGCGCTCTGACTAAAGTATCCAATTTCTGTACTTGGACCTAAGGCCAAATCTCCGTCACTTTGTTTGGTCTGACCGGTAATGAGCTTCAAAAGCGTCGATTTACCCGCGCCATTGATTCCTACCACGGCAATTTTATCAAGCCTGCGAACAAGTCCCGTTGCGCCTCTAAAGACCAATTTTTCTTTGCCGCCGTCTAACGAATAGATTTTTGCGAGCGCTTTAAATTTAGCAACCTCATCGCCGCCTCGTGGGGCATCCGGAAATTCAAAGTGCATCACTTCTTCTTCTTCAGGAATTTCGATGCGATCAATTTTCTCTAATTTCTTTACTCGCGATTGCACTTGTGCTGCATGTGAGGCCCTGGCGGCGAATCTCGCGATGAACTCCTCTTCTTTTGCCAGCATATCTTGTTGTTTTTGATGAGATGCCCTTAACTGTTCCGCACGAACGAGGCGCTCTCTTTCGTAGAAATCATAGTTGCCGGTATACGAAGTGATCGATTTATTTGCGACCTCTACAATTTTTGATACCAAGCGATTCATGAAGTCGCGATCGTGACTTGTCATAACCAGGGCGCCTTTAAAGTTTACCAACCACTCTTCGAGCCACACAATAGTTTCAAGATCGAGATGGTTGGTCGGCTCGTCCATTAGTAAAACGTCAGGATTCAGCGCGAGAATTTTGCCGAGAGCAACTCGCATCTTCCAACCGCCGCTGTAGCTCTCAACCATTCGATCATGTTCGTCAGGTGGAAACCCGAGGCCGGTTAAAATTTCTTGCGCTTTTGCTTCAAGATTATAGCCGCCAAGACTCTCAAATTCGGTTTGGGCTTCGCCATATTCTTCAAGTAGAGCCTGCATGGCATCTTCAGAAATGGGATTGACGGCAGAGTCTTCAAGACGCTCTTCAAGTTTTTTCAATTTTTTTTGGGCCACAAAAACTTTACCAGAACCAGACATCACTTCAGCCAAGATTGTGCTGCCCTTCATTTCTGCAATGTTTTGAGAGAAATATCCAACTACGCATTTATCGGCGACACTGACAGTGCCAGTTTCGACCCCTTCTTCTCCTGTTATCAAACGAAAAATTGTGGTCTTGCCGGCACCATTTGGGCCAACCAATCCGATTTTTTCTCCGGGTCGAATCTGAAAACTCGCATTTTCATAAAGAATTTTAGTGCCATAGTGTTTATTAATATTCGTAAGATGAATCATCTCAATACCGTCAGTTTTCTGCTCTTTTTCAATTGTGAATTTTGTGAATGCTCCAAATATTAAGGCCTCAAAGCATCAAGCAAAGACTCCGCCAATTAAAAGCACATATTTTGGCGGGAATCCGGAAAATAATTTAGCTCAGAAATCAGTAATCTGCGAGAGAAATATGAGCGCCGCCTACAAATGTTTTTTGAATAAACTTTGGTAATGCTCTTGAACCTTCGACAAGTCGACTGTATTGAGAAAATTTGAAAAACTCATCCAAACTGCAAGGCCATTTAAGTCGGCAAATTGCGGCGGTAAATATACGGGAGCCTCAACAATGCCCTCTTTGTACTTTTGATAGAGAAGCGGAATATCATCAACACTCAATTTGCCTACATAGAGGAAGGGTATAAGCTCAGGGTAGCCCTCGCGAATGGCGGTGCGAATAAAATTATAGTTCTCAATAAAGCCACGGCAATAGGAAATATCCTTGGTAAAGGGCGCGCCGCCCTCCATCAGCCCCCCTCTAAATACTCGCATTGAGTTTTGAAAGGCTTCGTGCTGGTCATAATTTTCACTCAAGTAATATTCATATAGTTGAACGAAATTGGCACCATTTTCGGCCATATCAATTCCGAGAATACGATCGTTGACTCGTCTTGCCCGCCTTGGATAGGTGCTAAAAGTAATGATCTCCATTAAAAACGCCAAGCCCTCTTGTGTCGCCGTACAACGTGGCGGCCCTTTGCCCAGCCACTTGGCTATGCTTTGATTTTTGCCGTTTGCAGTTGTGGCAACATGAACCCAGCCTTCATGCACTTCAAAAATATCAATGTCTTTGGATGAAAGCATGGTACCTGTTTTAATTTTTATGACATCACTTCCCGCCGCCGCATCCGCAACAATTCCGTCTGACAATTTAATTTCGATGCGATCTCGAAGGGAACCCTTCGAAAAACGTTCTTGCAAAGTTTTAACGGCATCCTCAGCACTAATATTTTTGGGATACTCTTGGCCAAGTGTTTTAGACTCCAAATTAGACAAAATTGTATAAAGCATTTTTCCTTGTGAGAGAATCGTGCCGCCATCGTCAAAAAAGCGATCCTTAGGAGAGCCGTAAAGCTTTTTACTGACTTCCCAAAACTTTTTGCTTCCCCTGGCCTCGAGCATATGAACGACGTCAATGTATTGCTCACACATGCTGATGAGCAAGGGAGCCAATTCGTCCTGAGCGCCAAGCTGAAGTCGAATGTCTGAAATCAGCGCGATCAACTCCGCCTCTTTTTCTTTTGGCACAAAACCTAGTGATATGCCTTCGTAAAAAGCCCGATCGACTCGCGGCATTTCAAGTTTAGAATTCGCCAAAAAATCGGTTTCGATTTTTCGATTCCATTTGATGGCATCTAAAATGCGAATCGGCTTTTGAATTTCAACCAATCTTTCAGATAAAATTCGAATCTTCTCTTTGTAACTTGAAGTCGCATTCGCTTTCGCCATAGGTCTCGCAAATCTCAAGGTTGATATACCGGCTTCGTCTTTATTTTTATCGGTTATAAGACCTTAAAAATGAATAGGTCCCGAGGATATCTCCTCGGGCCTTTCATTCGGACCTATTTGCCTACGCAATTCAGGCTTGATCAATATGAGTCGAAGTAGGTTTTCAACGATCAGCAGCCCGACCTTGGTAAGTCGCCATAGCCAGCCAATAAGTAGCACAACTACCCTGACGATTCGCCTTCGATTGCGCTGAAATCCCACTCTTGAATGTGAGTGTTTTTGAAATAGATGGTATTTAACATTTAATAATGCCTGCACAA
>JAYUEN010000029.1:0-64859 GCA_043739185.1 Bdellovibrionales bacterium | reverse complement strand
CAGAATTTAAAAAAGGTGTGGGTGGTAGAATTTTCATCGTGAGTAAAGATCGATCTATCAGTTGGAGTCTCAAGCCCACGAAAGAAGGCCTAACGGGCTTGCCATTAGACGGGATGCAAGAGGCAAAACGCCAAGATCTCACTTTGTTTTTGAAAAACAACAAACCATAATGTACCTGCTTAGTTTTGGAGGCGCAGCGCGGCGCCCAGATTAACTTCGCCTTGTTCTGAAATGACATTTGACCGAAAATTCCTGCATGAAAAAAATAAATTTACTTTTCGGACTCAAAGAGCGCGTCAGCAGATCAGAATATTTAATTTGGGGCATCTTATTAATGCTCTTAAAATACGGAGGAGAAGCTTCATTTTATTATCTAGCTGCAAATAAATTAATTACGCCGCTGCAATTTCTTTCGCCATTATTATTCGTGCGCTACCCTGATTTTTCGCAATTACCTGACTGGTTTGCGCCAGCCATTGTCTTGTGGAGTTTGCCCTTCGTTTGGATAGGTGTCTGCATGAGCATACGTCGAGCCGCCGACGCCAATTTAACACCTTGGTTCGGACTTTTGTTTTTCTTTCCTATAGTAAATTATTTTCTCATGTTCGGCCTTTCACTCGCCCCCACATCGAAGGCGGGCGTCTGGAGTGAGCGCGAATTCAAAATTGAAAATGCGAAATGGATGTCCCCAATTTTTCTCTCGCTCATACTTGCCTTGGTTGGCACATTACTTGTTTGGTTCGGCACCAATTATTTAAAAGTTTATGCGTATTCGCTTTTTCTTGGTAGCCCACTTATTCTCGGGCTGGTGCAAGGATATTTATTAAACAATCGGATTCGGCAAAGCCTGGCTTGGACCATTTGGCCTGTGGCGCTTACAGTAATCTTGATTCACCTACTTCTCTTACTTTTTGCACTCGAAGGAATAATTTGTTTGGCCATGTCACTGCCTATAAGTATTGTTCTTGCAGTCTTAGGCGGAATATTAGGTAAAGGAATCGCAAGTTACGGAAAACCGCAAACCGCGACCCCGGTATTTTTAGTTTTCGTATTACCGATTATGGCATTTTCAGAAGCGCACTTTGGACAGAGCGCACACTCCGATATGGTTTTATCAAGTGTTGAGATTTCTGTGCCACCTGAAAAAGTTTGGCCAAATGTCATTCAGTTTTCAGATTTGCCTCCAACTCAACCTAGCGATTGGCTTTTTAGATTGGGCGTCTCTTACCCGGTACGAGCACGAATTGCAGGGCAGGGCGTGGGAGCGGTTCGGAGATGCGAATTTTCAACTGGAGCATTTGTCGAACCAATCACTTTATGGAGCGAACCAAATCGTTTGGCCTTTGATGTCCAATATCAGCCGCCACCAATGAGGGAGCTTTCTTTTTATGATCATGTCGATGCCCCTCATCTCAATGGATATTTTCGCTCGGTACGAGGGGAGTTTAGATTGATTTCACTTCCCAACGGGAAAACTCTTCTCGAGGGTCGCACTTGGTATGAAATGGATATTCATCCGGGATGGTATTGGCAATGGTATGGCCGCTACTTTATTCATAATATTCATATGAGAGTCTTAAATCATATCAAGAGTCTCGCCGAAGCTTAGATGGATTCTTTCGTTTTTTAGTTGGTAAAATCTGGAAGACTTCTGAGTCGGGCATTCCGCCGGCGTACAATATGGACATCACCAAGGCCCGCGTCTTAAGTATTAAGTACGGGTTGGGCATCAATTCAGAACAAAACTTTAGTAGCGAATGGGGCGGATTTTTAAGAGCTTCTTGGGATGACGGAAAGACTGAAACCTGGAATTTTACT
Source organism: Bdellovibrionales bacterium (assembly GCA_043739185.1). GTDB lineage: Bacteria > Bdellovibrionota > Bdellovibrionia > Bdellovibrionales > JAMPXM01 > JAYTQQ01. The sequence continues at coordinate 63,041 of JAYUEN010000029.1, read as the reverse complement.
GAAATCGACCAATCGCTGAGCTTCGGATTAAGTTTGAAAGGAACTTCATGGCGTAGGCCTACAGATAATTTAGCCTTTGCGCTTTTAATCAATGGTTTGAGCCAAGATCATCGAGACTATCTTTCAGCTGGAGGTATCGGATTTCTGATTGGGGACGGAAAGTTGAACTATGCGCCTGAAGAAATTGCCGAAATTTATTATCTTTTTAATATTACAAAAGCTTTGGATATGACCGGTGATTTTCAATATGTGCAACATCCGGCTTTTAATTCCGATCGGGGACCTGTATCGATTTGCTCGCTTCGCCTGCATTACGAAATTTAAAAAAATAAGGTCAGTCCAAATGAAAGTTCGCGTAACAAATAGTAATTATAAAATGCACCCAAAAACAAGTGTTGCGAGGCAACCCATTGTAGAGATCCGAAATTCTCATTCTTAATTCTTTGGGTAGACAAGGATTGCGTACTATAATCGTAAGCAGGTCGGTCGGAGTCTTCTTTGCGAGCCGCGAGAGTCATAATGAGTCTTTGATAAAAGAGCGTTGCGGTTGCCACTGAAATGGTTGCAGGATAAGCGTCGGATAAGTAGGGCAGGCCTCCATTTGAGAATTGTTGATCGTTCAAGCTTAAGCTAAATACTGAATAGTCTAATGAGAGGCTGCCGAGTGATAGGCCAAGTGAATAGGTTGCAACTTGGTAAAGGTCTTTTTCTTTGCCACCAACAATATAATAATTTAAATCGACATCGCTTTCATCGCGAAAAACCGCATAACTAAAACTCAAAGGACCCATAAGACCGCTAAGGCCCCCACCAGGCGAGATCGACTGGCTGACGGTATTGTATTTTGCCATCACCCCAAGATTAAGAGCGAGATGGCTCAAGCCACTCTCTTCATTATTATAAATATTAAAAGCGGTGGCCAAGGTATATTTTTGTGAAGCATACTTTGTTTGGTTCATCTTTCGGTTTTGAAAATCATAGGTCGATTCAAAAGCAGCAGCCCCGAAAAAGGTTTCATCACTATTTGAAGGCGAAATCGCAGCGCCAATTCGACCAGTCCCGGTCACCAACGCGAAGTCAGTACCTTTAAAAAAAATAAATTCTAAGCCAAGGCCTCGACTAATAGGAACGGTTGAAGGATTGAAATTAAAGCGGCTACTTGAAGTTGGATGATTGCTACTTGAACTTGAATGATGATGGTCATTCGCACAAAACTGCTGATCGGGATTACACAATTCTGCAAATGCAAAACGGCATACCAATATAATAATCAATGAAAGTAAAATTCGCATTTGAAAGATTAGATCTCAATTTCGGAGCGCTGTCCAGAGATGAGACTCCGGACAGCATTGATGTTAGCGCTCGCTATTGAATTTTATTTTGCGAGGCAGCCATCATAAGGTCTGCGATTTGGCGCGAAAACTTTGCGGGATCGGTCAAATGCGAGCCCTCAGTCAAAAGTGCCTGACCATAAAGAATCTCGGCCCATTTCTTTTGGTTTTCCTCTGACAATTCGAGCATGCGTTCAAACAACGGATGCTGAGGATTTATTTCTAAAATACGTTTGCTCATGGCTTGAGAAGCGCCGCCAACTTGCGACAGAATTTTTTGCATATGGGCCGATAAATCCTGTTGTCCGCTGACTAAGCAAACTGGAGTTTCAGTCAAGCGATCCGAAATCACGATGTCCTTAACTTCTTTTTCAAGACACTTTTTCAAATTTTCGATAAGCGGCTTGAATTTTTCTTCGGCCTTCTTTTTGTCCTCTTCTTTTTTTAGTTTCTCTTCAGGAGAATCTAACTCAAGGCCGGTTTTTGTGATCGACTGCAATTGCGTGCCTTTGTAATCACGAAGACTCTCGGTGACCCATTCATCAACCGGATCAACTAAGAGGAGAACTTCATAGTTTTTCTCTTTTAATTTTTCTAAATAAGGACTGTTGGTGATTTGCGAAAGGCTATCGCCAGTCATGAAAAATATATTCTTTTGGGCCTCTTTCATGCGTCCTACATAGTCTTCTAAAGTCGTCAATTTGTCAGAAGCCGTGGTGTGAAATAATAAAAGATCCTGAATCTTCTCTTTATTGCCAGAATCGTTTGGAATGCCTTCTTTTAAAGTAGAGCCAAATTCAGTCCAAAAGTTTTCATAGGTTGTACGATCTTTTGTCAAAAGATCTTTTAACAAAGACAAAACTTTGGTGGTGATACTTTTGCGAATTTGTGTGACCTGACGATCGTGTTGCAGAAGTTCGCGGGAGACATTGAGTGAAAGATCTGAGCTATCGACCATTCCCTTTACAAAACGCAGATAGCTGGGAACCAAATCTTTGCAGTCGGACATAATGAAAACACGTTTTACATAAAGGCTCAGACCATAATCGCCCTCTTTGGTATTATAGTTCCATGGTTTTTTGCCCGGAAGATAAAGTAAGGCATTGAATTCAAGAGTTCCTTCGGCACGAAAATGAGCGTGCTTGATTGGATCATTCCAATCATGGGTAAGGTGTTTGTAAAACTCTTTGTATTCATCTTCAGTGATTTCAGAACTTGATTTCAACCAAAGTGCTTTTTGGCTATTTAAGGTTTCGTCTTCAATGGTGATGACCGGCTCAGCATTTTCAGCGGCGGGCTCAGTCTTAGAGGTTTTCATTAAGATCGGATAGGCAATGAAGTCAGAATATTTTTTGATTAAAGACTTCAAAACATATTCATCGCTAAAATCTTGAACTTCTTCTTCTTCGGCAAAAGTTTTCAAATGAAGGGTAATGGTGGTACCTGTACCATTTGGTCTTGGCACTTCGTCGATACTATAGGTGCCGTCACCGCTAGATTCCCACACCGCGCCCATTGTTGAGCCGGCTTTTTGAGTATGCAAAGTCACGCGATCGGCAACCATAAAAGAGGAGTAAAAGCCTACGCCGAATTGGCCTATAAGTTCCGGACGTTTTTTAAGCTCTTCATTTAATTGTGCAAATTTTTTGGTCCCAGAACGTGCGATGGTTCCGATATAATCAACGACTTCATCTTTACTCATTCCGATTCCTGAATCGATGATTTTCAAGGTTTTTGCAGTTGCATCTGCTTCAAGACGAATTTGATAGGCATGACCTTCTGTAACCAATTGCGGATTGGTTAATGCTTCAAATTTAAGTTTATCAATTGCATCAGATGAATTTGAGATCAGCTCTCTTAAAAAAATCTCTTTATGCGAATAAAGAGAGTGAATCATCAAGTCTAATAATTGTTTAATTTCTGCATTGAACGACTGAGTTTGTTTGGCCATAACGAAAATTCCTCCTGGTATAAGAGGAATATGCGTTCAACTCAGCATTTGGCAAGTTAAAATAAGATCGCATGGTAATACCAAGTGGTGCCCGGGACATTTTTATAAGTGGCAGTACTCGTGTGATCAATTAGCTGAAAAGCAGTAAAAGCGCCGCTGTAATTGTCTAGTGAGCCTCCGACTTGAAAGGAAAGGCTGCCGTTAGCGTTTACCTTATAGGTCGATACGTCGGTGGCATTGCCTAAAGCAACTCCACCATATGTCGCATCAGAGGGGCCAGAACCATTTGAAGTCATTGTCGCTGAGGTTTCACTCGAAAAGGGGCGTGAAAATGCCATCAAGGGGGTGGTTCCAGCCATCGGAACAATAATAATGGCATTGGCTTTATTGTCTACGACACTGCCGACACCTGAATTATTCCAGGCCATTTTAAATCTTTTGGTAGAAGTGCTTGCCGATCCTACATAAGGTGTCATGACCGGAAAGCTCGCACATACCCCACGCGCACCCCCGCCGGTTTGAACTTTGCAGCCGCCCATTCCAGGAGAGGTTGACGAACCAGAATTTCCTAAGAAACTAATATCAACCAACAGATTCATTTTAATCGCTTGATTGGCTGAAACCACTAGAGGACTTGGCATCGGCACAACTTGAGTTGCGCAGCCCCAGGTTGGAATTTCAGCAAAACCAGAACCTGAAATTGCCGAGCTCACGCCATTGGTATTGGCTGCATTGGGATCTGTATAATATGTCGTAGGGCCGGCACCGGCAGAGAAGCTACCATTTATAAAAACCGAAGTTGAGCTTGAGCCACCTTTTCCGTCGGCACAGGTATAAACCGCTAATTGGTCATAGGTGCCAGTCAGAATCAGGGCATTTGCTGCGCCAGCTGCAATTTTATCGAGGTCTGATTGGCTTCCCAAATCGATTAGGCAATTGGCCTCAGTAGTTGAAGAGCATTTATATAATACATTTTCATTGGAGCCCGAAAACGCCGAGCCAACGGAGCCGGTGTTTTTTGAAATGGTAATTTTCATGATGGGAATTTTAAAGCCAGTCGGAGTAAAACTCGCGTCTCCTGAGGCGGCCTTTGCTTGCGTAGCGAAGATTGCGAGTAAAAAAACATTTAATAGGACGGGTAAAAATTTATTCATAAAAGTGGTGCTCCAAAGTTTTAAAAAATATTTTGAGTTTAAGGACTTACTTTTGGAGCCAGACTTAAAGTTGCGGTTGCAACATCATCTGACTTCGAACAGGCGTTAATAAAAAGTGATAGTGAGATGCCGATTCCCAAAAGAGCAAAGATATACGCGGCCTTTTTCATAAAAAATCTCCCAGGCTTGTGTTTTAAATATTGCGAATTCATTTTTTCAATGGGGGTATAGAAAGTACATCTATTAAGCTTTAAAGCCTGAAAAATTGTCTAAAGTCTATATAGCTAGAAAAACCTCTTTCCGTAGAGCCGCCCTTCTTTTCAGCCCTTGATGCAGCGCGTTCTGGGGTGGACGTAGCTCCAAGCTTCATAAAATTCTAGTCCTGCCGATAAGTCTGTATATGAATTTAAGATTGAGGCTTTGAGTGAAAAACTTCATGGAACTTAAGAAATCAATACACAACATGGTTCATTCATTTGGACGAAAGTCTAAAGCCTTCTTGCTTTGGAAAAAGCGAACTTGGCAGCATTTGCCTCGCACTGCTAAGAAATTTGTTTTGGCTTCTTTTATATTCGGATACTTAATGCAATCGGGATTTCACTTTTTGAAAGACTTCAAGGTTTCAGAAGTTCAATCTGAAGTTAAATCAAAAGATCGAGTTTATAGTGTGGGTGTTGAGAGCGCAGTTGTTCAAGGCATCAAAAATGTTTTTTCTACCCAAGCCTATCTTCAGTCCTGGAAAGAAGTGGTCATTCGCCCCAGCCAAACAGCGACAGTAAAAAAACTCAGTGTCGAAGTTGGTCAACATGTAAAAAGCGGCGAGACCTTGGCCTTTTTAAGTTCAGAATTGCAACAATTAAAAAGCGAGCTTGATAAAATTGATTCGCAACTTCGCACCATGGATTTCGCAGTCACCATGGCGCTTGCGCGAAAAAACTTTGTGTCTGAAAAGGAATTCAAGCAACGCAAACTTGAATTTCGCGCCCAAGAGATTCGTACCCAAATCGCTAAGATGGAGAATACGGATGTTTTAGAAACTCCAATTGATGGTCTGGTTTCTGAAATCAGTATGAAGAATGGCGATTATATAGATAATTCAAATCAGTATTTTATAAAAGTTGCGGATATATCTGAAATGAAAATAGCGATTTATATTCCGCAAAATATTGCGACCAAACTCAATAAAGGTGATGAGGTTGAACTTGTGCGCAGCGAACTCGATGCCGCCGGCGCAAAAGTTGTTCAATTATCAAAGGCGCGCATTCAAGCGGTGGCTCCGATAGTAGATCCTAAAACGGGTTCTATCTTAGTTGAAATCAATGCGAAAGATACACCTAAGTCTTGGGTGCCAGGAATGTATGTCGAAGTCAGTATGACGATTGACCAGTCACCGACCGCATTGGTGGTTCCGCAACAAGCCATTGTTTTTGAAAATAAAGTATCGTTTGTCTATCGCATTCAAAATTCAGAAGTTTCAAATGAGCGCACGCCAGCGTCTAAGTCTGATGCTAAGGGGTCCGGCGACGTAAATAGTATAGGGAAAACGGACTCAGCTAATTCTGATATCCAGCGGGTACAAAAAATTCCTGTCAAGCTGGGACTGAAAGATGCAAAATCTGTTGAAGTCATCGGTGGCATTGAGCAATTTGATCTTATAGTGGTTACGGGCCAGGGCGCGCTTGCAGACGGTTCAAAGGTCGAAATCGTTCAATAGGCCTTATTTTTTCGTGAATTAAAATCTATAATTTAAGTCCATGATTGAATTTTCAGTTCGACGGCCAGTTGCTGTCTTTATGATTTGTATTGGCATTATAGTTCTCGGCATGATTGCGGCCCAGAGAATTCCTATGCAGCTTTTACCTGACATCCAATCGCCAGAAGTAAGTGTCATAACCGAATTTCGTGGCGCGACTCCAGAAGAAATTGAAACATTGGTAACCACACCCATCGAGCGTGCCATCAGTACTATCGCAGGTTTGGTGCGCGTGACCTCTACTTCGGAGCGTGAACGCTCCGAAGTCAGATTGGTTTTTAGTGCGAAGCTTGATTTCTTAGAAATGGTTTCGATTTTAAGAGACAAATTAGAGGCTGCGGGTCTGCCAGAAGGCGCTGGAAAGTCAAAAATTGTTCGCGTACAAGCTGGCTCAGAGCCAGTTATTCGAGTTTCAATTAAGAAAAAAAACGAAAGTCTTTCGCAGCTCGAACTCGCACGCATCCTACAGGACACTTTGATCCGAAAACTCGAATCGGTAGATGGAGTCGCTTTAGCAAATCTTTTAGGGGCTCCAACCAAACAACTTGAAATCGTTGTAGATCCGAACGCCGCTCTTTCTTATGGAGTGCAGATTTCATCTATTCCGGATCTCATTCAATCTCAAAACAAGAGCTACTCTGCCGGAGAAATAAAATTCGAAGGGCAAAGTACCAGCATCAAACTTGGTCAAAGTATTAAGACCATTGAAGAGTTGAAGTCATTGGTTGTAAAGAGAGAGCGCAATAAGACTCTTCGGTTAATCGATATTGCACAAATTAATGAGGTCATTCAGAAGCCAAATATTCGGACTCATCTGCAGTCAGATGAAAGCTTGGTTATTGAGGTCCGGAAAGATGCCGATGCCAATACCGTTAAAGTTGCAGATGGCATAAAAGAAGCCCTTGAAATTTTCAATGAAGAAAATCAGGCCGATCTCGAAACACAAATTTTATATGATCAAGGAAAGGAAATCAAAGCTTCGATCGACGACGTATCTCATTCTGTTCGTGATGGTGGAATTCTCGCTGCCATTGTCATTTTCATTATGTTGCAAGAGGCTTGGCCGAGCTTTGCGATCACGATTTCGATACCGCTGTCTTTGATGATCACGCTCATTCTCATGTATTTCACAAATATTACTTTTAATTTAATGTCCTTGGCTGGCCTTGCAATCGGCGTCGGTATGCTAGTCGATAACTCGACAGTGGTTTTGCAAAACATAAATGCACAAAGCCTTTTAACAAAAGATAAAAGACAAGCCGCCCTTTGGGGTGCCCAGAAAGTTTCAGGTGCGATCATAGCAAGCACCCTTGCAACCGTTGCGGTTTTTGGTCCACTCGCCTTTGTTGAGGGCAGCATAGGAAAAATTTTTCGAGATGTCGCCGCTACCATTTGTTACTCAATGATCGCCTCGCTCATTGTGGCTATTGGCTTGATTCCTATGTTGAGTTCGCTTTCGATTTCACCACAGTTCAATTTAAATCTTGATGCTAAAAAAGTGAAAAGTTTATGGATGAACTTTCGCGGCGTCATTGGCGAACCTCTTTATACAAAGGGATTAAAGAACTATCTCGCCGACTTTCTAAAAAAACAAATTTTGGTATTTAAGATATTTGGCACTGTGCTCGCTGACCTCTTTGGCAAAGAGCTTTCAAAGTATGTTAAAATCATAAAGAAATCCGCGGGCTTCTTTTATTTCAAGTGGGTTCAACCCATGCTTGCAGTCTTTGCTAAAGCCTTTTTAAATTCTGAAAACTTTCTTGGGATATTCATTCCCAAAATCATAAAAGACAGTCGCACTACGCTGCAGTGGGCGTTGTGGCTGAGCGTTGCTGGCATTGCATTTTTAAGCTTTCGCGGTGCCGAACTTTTTCCCGACGAATCGAATAGTAGATTGATTTATGATATCGAATTTTTACCAGGTCAAATCATCGACGTGACCGAGGCCCAAACCAAAAAGCTTGAAGCGGATCTTCTTAAAATAAAAGGTGTGTCGGGAATATCAAGTACCATAGGAACCAATGGTTCGCATCGAGCGAAAATCAGAATTACGACGGCCGGAGTTGATAGCTTAGAGCTTTCAAAGAAAATAAATTCTTATTTTTTGAAAGTTCCGGATTTAAGCTTCAATCGTCAAAAGGAAGCTTTGATAGGTGAAGGCAAGCCCATTCAAATCGAAATTTACAATGAAGACTTAGAGGCACTTAAAAAGCAAACCAGTCGCGCCAAACAACTGGCTTTGCAACTTGAAGGGCTAATTGATGTCGAATCGAATTTGAAACCAGACGTTTCTGAAATCAATGTGGTGTTTGCAAAGGATCGCCTCAACTGGTTCAATCTCGATTCGCAGAGTTTTATCAGCAGCATTAAGCCCATGCTAACGGGCCTCAGCTCAGGGACGCTCAATTTCAAAGGCGAGGACCTTCCGACTCATGTATCTATAAGTAGCGACTACTTCAATTCGGTCGAAAAAATAAAATATTTCAACTTACCCCAAGAAGATGAAAAGCGCGTATACCTATCGCAAGTATCCGATATTGAAGAAAATAAAATTCAGGGTGCCATCTATCATAATAATCGAAAACGCATGAGCATCATTTCGGCAAATCTCTTTAAAGAGGATCTCGAAGGGGCTTCGCGAAAGATTCAAGCCCTATTTAAGAAAGAGGTAAAAGACAAAGACTTTCAATTTAAAATGGGCGGGCAAGACGATGAGCGCAAGAAGAGCACCCAAAGTCTGCTGGTCGCCGTGGGACTATCGATATTTCTTATATACCTTATGTTGGCGGCACAATTTGAAAACCTGGTTCAGCCCATCATTGTTTTATTCGCAGTACCGATGTGTTTGAGTGGGGTTGCAGTTTTTCTTTTGCTTTTCAATTTGAATATTTCAGCCTTGGTTTTTGTGGGTTTCATTATTCTGGTTGGGAGTAGCGTGAATACTTCAATTGTGATGGTTGATTTTGCCAATCAATTGCGTCTTGAGGGTAAGAGTTTAACAGAGGCCATTACCGAAGCGACAAAGCGTAGAATGCGCCCGATCTTGGTAACCTCGGCTTCAAATATTTTAGGCCTTGTGCCAATGGCGCTTTCATTTGGAGAACAAGGTTCCTCAATGCAACGTCCATTGGCGGTGACTCTCATTGGCGGACATTTGAGTTCAACAATTTTAACCATGATCGTTGTCCCAATTATTTATGTTCGTATGACCAAGGGTGAGGCCCGTGCAGAAGGATAAGCCTGATCAAGCGCAGAATCTAAATTGGATTGGTCGCCTCATTCACAAAAAGACTTTTTCTATCCACATTTTGATTGCCATTATTTTTGGGATGGCGGTTTTTGCTTGCTTGAGAATTCCTATTGAGGTCATGCCGCGTGAAAGCACTCCTGCCTTTTTGTTTTTGCGGGTCGACGGGCCTGAAAATTCGTCTCCTGAAAAAGTCGAAATGGCTTTGACGATTCCGCTTGAAGGAATTGTTAGAACCTTGCCTGGCTTAGTAGACTATTCATCTTCGACAAATAGTCGCGGCACTTCGGTATCACTAACTTATAAAGCAAAAACCAATCTCGATTTGGCTGTTTTCAATTTGCAAGAAGCCCTGCAGGAGCTTGAGTCCCATCAAATCCTAGATATGAAAAGGGTTGATATTTCACGCCTCAATCCGGATGCCAATGCGGTCTTAAAACTCTCGATCACTCATGATAACAATATTAAAAATCCGGTATCCTTAATCAAAGATGATTTGCGAATTCGCCTTGAATCGGTGGCTGAGATTTCAAAGATCGAAGTCATTGGACTTGATCCCATCATTTACGAGTACGAAGTGCCTTTGGCGCGAGTCAATCAATTTGGTATGTCGGGACCTGAATTTACGGCGCGACTTAACTTTCAGAATTTTAGAGAATCTATTGGCGAGGCCGCACTCGGCTCCCATGATTTTGTTTCGGCTATAAAGGCGCGGCAAATCACCAGTGATCTGAGCCAAATCAGAAGTCATAGTTTAGCAAAAGATTCAGCCCTCAATCTAAGTGAGTTGAGTCAGGAGCGAGTCGTTGATACCGCCCGAACCCAACTGGTTCATAAAAACGGTGAGGATGCGGTTTTTATAGAAGTATTTAACAAAGATTCAGCCAATCTTTTTGAGCTGAATGAACATCTCAAAAGCCTAATGGAGAAGATCAAAAGCGAGAACTCCTCGCTTTCGCATCTTAAGTTTGAAGTCATTTATGATAAGACAGATGACTTGCGCCAGGCAGTTGGTGAAGTCTTTAAGTCACTCTTCGAAGCCATGCTCATTACCTTTGTGGTGGTGTTTTTATTTCTGCGTAAGTTAAAGCAAACTATATTAATTTCAATCGCGATTCCTATAAGTTTGATGCTTACTATTTTGTTGTTATTTGCCAAGGGAGAAAGTCTTAATATTCTGACTCTTTCGGGATTGATTTTGGCCATTGGAATGGTGATCGACAATGCCGTCTTAATAGTAGGAAGAATTGAAGAACTTAAGCATAAGTCCAAACGTGTCTTAGCCGTGGGTGAGGCGGCATCAGATGTATCCAATGCCTTGCTCATGGCAACCCTAACCAATGCCATCATTTTCTTACCAGTGGCGTTTTTAGAAAGTGGAGATAGCTTTACAGATTTGTTAAAGGCTTTTCAAATACCAATACTTTGCTCATTGGGTTCTTCGCTTTTGGTGGCTCTCTTTATAATTCCAATTTTAAGTATTTCATTTAGAAAAACCGGCTATATAGCAAAAGACACCCGGCCAGTGCGGCCGCCTGAAAGAGTCATCCAATTTTTTCGCGCCATTCGCAAAAGAAAGAAGCCCATAGCCGTTTGTGTTTTGGCCTTTGTCACGTTGACCGCATATAAGATTGTAGATATCAATCAGACCGACCTTGAGAGTCCTAAGGACGGCTTCACCACTGTTTTTTTGAAATTCACTCCCGAGGTACCTGAGGCGCAGCGACTGAAGATTTTTTCAGATTGCGAGAAAATTCTTCTGGCAAATCAAAGTGAAGTGCGATTTAGCTTTGTTGTTTCGGACTTTAATTCTCATTTTCTGCAGGGTAGTTTTTTGGTTTATCCAAAGAGCGGCCGCGATATAGATCAAGTCATTGCAGCCCAACAGGGTCGTCTTGAATCTGTTCTTCAGAAATTCCCTAAATTTGCAGGCTTCAGCTCGCAAATGGGTGAAATTGGTGGTGTTCAAACCAAGGCCAGGCGCTCCCAAATATTTAATATTTCAGGACCGAAGACAGCGCGTCTGATGGTGCTTGAAGAAGAATTGAAAAAAAGATTTGAAAAGGTAAAAGGCGTCGACAGCGTTAAATTAGATCGGGAAGAAAATGGCAATCGTGATTTGGTTTTTATTCCCGCTGATGTTTTAGTCGCTCAATTTGAAATGTCGCTGAGTGAAATCGCCAAAGAAATTTCGGCGTCAATGGGCTCAGTATCGGTGAGCAATTTAAATTTAAATGGCCAGGTGGTGGCCGCCAAGATTTCACTCGAACCATCTGGTGGTGAGTGGGCGCTTGAAGATTTTAAAAACCTGCGTGTGACAAATAAAAACCACCAATCCATTCGCGTAGATGACCTCGGAAAAATAATGCCCATGTCCTTTATTCGCTCCATTGGTCGCCAAGCGGGAACCTCTAAATTGCGAATTGTATCCTATTTTGATGAGGCCTTAAGTGATCAAGAATTTCAAAACGCGCGTAGTGAGTTGAATCGAGTTTTTGGTCGCTTTGAGTTTCCCAAAGGTTATGGGCCGCCCCGAGATGAGTCGAAAAAGCATATTGAAGATATGCAAAATAAAAGTAACTTTATTATTCTGCTATCAGCTCTGCTTATTTATCTTTTGCTGGCTAGTATGTTTGAGTCCTTTCTTATTCCTTTTGCGATTCTTTTTACGGTGCCGTTGGCCATTATTTTTGGCTGCGCGGGGCTCTATCTAATGAAAATGGATCTGGATGTAATGGCTAGGCTGAGTCTCGTCATTCTAGTTGGAATTGGTGTGAACGGTGCGATTATCTTAATTGATTTGATTCTGCATTTGAAAGCCCAAGGCTATAAGCGAGAAGAAGCAGTCGTCATCGGCTGTGCGCGCAGATTGAAGGCAGTGCTTATGAGCGCAAGCATTCAGATAATAAGTGTTCTTCCAGTGGCACTGGGGCAGTCGAAACTCATGGGAATTCCCTATGCAAGTTTAGGAGTTTCAATCATCAGTGGTATGCTCTTCTCTACGCTCATAACCTTAGTGATTTTGCCTATGGCCTTTGAGTTTTTAGATGAACTCGAAGAGCGTATAAAAGATTTTTTTGTGGATCCTAGTGTTGAAGGCGAAGCCTTTTCAAAAGCAAATAAATTTTAATTTGGCATCAGTTCATATCCCATTTTGTCTAATATCTGGGCCGCCAGAATGTATTTAGACTCCATGCGAGTTGCGAGTGCAATCTGGGCATCGCGAAATCGACTGACAGATTGTTGCATGACCAGTAGGGTGATTCGGCCAAGGCGAAACATTTCGCGTGAATAAGACATTTGAATTTTAGCTTTGTCGAGCGCGAGATTTGAAGCATAAATACTCTTTTCTAAAACATCGTAAGCATCAATAGAATTTTGAACATCTGAATTGGTCTGCAATAAAGCTTGCTTGTATTGAAAGCGCGAAATTTCATAGTCCTTCTGAGCATTATCAATATTTCGGGGAGTGATCCACCAATCCCATAGTTGCCAAGAAAATTGCAATTGAATACTTGAGGTATTGAGAGGGAGGGCACTCATTCCAACGGCTGGCGCTTGAACCAAATTGCTTAAGTCAACGCTATGGCTTAGTACCAAATTGGTAGACGGCCAATATCCCAACTTAGTTTGTTTGAGATTCATCAGTGAAATATCAAGTTGCCGATGTGCAATTTGAAGGTCTGGATTGACCGACTCCAAATCCCTTTTAGCTTGCTCGCGTATTGAAGAAATTCTCTTATCAAAGTCTTTCATATAAAATGGCTTTAGTTTGATGAGATCGATGACCGGAAGTTTTTTATAGCGATCTGAATTTAAAATAGCAAAAATATTTCGTTCCGAAGAGTCAATGCTATTGTTTAGCTCGAGTAAATCTCTCTCGGTTGTGACCACAGCAATTTCAGCGTCCATTGAATCAAGCTTGGTCCGTGCTCCAGCTGCAACCAGTGCTGCGGACTCTTCTTGCGTCCACTTGTTTTGCTTCAAAGAATCTTCGAGGGTGATTTTTTGACTCAGTAATAATTGATACTGCAAATAGAGATTCAATAAATTCAATATATAGCTTTGCACTTGTTTGCGGGTTTGCTTTTGGGTCACTTCATAGGTGGCCTCTGATGTTTGAATATTTCGAATCGACTGATAATTGTCAAAAAGTGTCCAGCTCGCTGCTGCCGAAGCACTACTTTGTGCAGTTGTATCGGCTTGAATATAGCCGCTCGGTTGTGATTCAGTGGTCGTGATCGTTCGCCCACCAGAAAGAGTCACTTTCGGAAGTAAATTGTAATATGAGTTTTTGAGCAAATTTCGTGATTGTTCTAATTTGAGTTGTTGAGATTTAATATCGTATGCATTCCTCAATCCCTCGTTCACAATCTCAACGAGTTGATCTTCGGAATCTGCCAAGCACAGCTGTGTTGGTATCGACGAAAGTCCAAGCAACGCAACTACTTTTATTAACATTTGTAGAGTTATCTTCATGCTATATAATAAACATGAATGGTAAATCTTCTCAATTTTATTTGGAAATAAAATGGCAACAGTCATCACTCAAGCAAAAAGCGCAAAAGAACTAAATGACATTTTGGCATTGCGCTTTCGCGTTCTTGAAGAGTCCGGAAGACAACCAGCACAAATGTTTCAGTTTACTCGCAAGCTTGTTGACCCGGTCGATTTGTTCCCGAATACGATCAATGTAGTTGCTTATAACAATGCTGCTGCCGTGGCCTGTTTAAGAGCCTCTGAGTATTCAGCACTCGAGCCTATTCAAAATATTGGTTTTAATTTTCAAGAGGCAACTGAAAATCTAAAAGGAGTTTGTTTTGTTGTAGATATGCTGGCAATGCTTAAAGATTTTGCCGGCAATCACCTGCTTCGCAAACAAATCTTTCGCATGATTTTAATTTTGATGGCAAGACGAAAGCTTAGTTTTGCACTTTGTTTATGTCCGGAAGAGTTGATTGAAAGCCTTACAGAGATCGGATTTCAAGCCTTGCAAGATCCCTTTGAGTCTCAAGAGCTCGGACAGAGAGTAGTACCGATGTCGATCAAACTGCGAGATTTTTATTCGCAGTTTATTCAAAATATTTCGGATCAAGAAATCATTCGTTTTCAAGAAGTTTTTTATATGTCGATTTTTGAGCCCGGCGAAATTCTCGTAGTTCAAGGTGAAAAGGGCTCGACGGCCTATCTGATAGAAGAGGGAGAGGTCGAGGTTGCCGTTCAAGGGACCAGTGAGGTTTTGGCTTTGAGTAGTATCGGTAAGGGCCACCTTATTGGCGAAATAGCAATGGTAACCAACGAGCCGCGAACGGCATCGCTCATTGCAAAGACTCACACCTCATGTATTTCTTTTGATCGCATTGATTTTATGAAACTCATGTACGCGGAACCTCATCGAAGTATGGATATCTTCAAGATATTCTCCAAACGCCTGCAAGAATCCAATCGCAAGATTGCAGAAATTCAGAAGGACCTATGAGCCAATCACTTAAAATACTATTGGCCCTGACCGACTCTCAGCTCGCCCATCAAATGTCGCAGAAATTAAAAAAGCATTTTGCCAAGGTCGAGCTTGAAATCAGCGTTTGTGAAGATGGGCGACGTGCCCTTAGTGAGTTTGCGCAACTACGTCCAGACATTGTGGTGGCAACTTATTCACTTCCGAATTTAGACGGTTATATTTTGGCTGAGGAAATCACCAAAATGGTTGGCGGCGTGGGAATTTTTATTTTGTCTCAAAAAGGCGAAAATCCTTCCACCGGAGAGCGCATTGATTTACCCATAGTGAACTGGAGCGATCTGCTCAATCGCGTTCAAAACTCAATGCCGGACTATTTGAAAACTCAATTCGGAATATCTATTCATGATAGTGTGCTCTATTCGAATTTACTCGAATATGCAAAGAAGTACGTTCCAAATGAAGAAGCTGGTGAAAAAGTTCTAAAAAAAGGCGTCAGCCTGATTCCGGTCTTATTTTCAGAGCAGAGCTCGCTGAAAACAGAGGCTTTGAAATCAAAATTAGTTCTAAAAGAATTGCCTATCCTGAGCAGTGACAAAATAATTCAATTTCGTGAATTAGATAAGCGGCAAGGGCGAAAAGCTATTATTATTGATGCAGCAATCTTGACCTTATTATTTTCTGCGAGCGCATTTTTTCAGTGGAAGGGTGAGGATACTGGGGCACTTTTTAGTATCAGGAATTTAGTTGTCGCAGTAACTGCATTTGCATTTCTAGGATTTTTCTTAGGTCGTGTCTTCGACCGCTTTATTTTTTCTAAAGAATCGTAAAAATTATTGAAAGTTTGAAGGCGGACTTTTAAACACCCTCTTTGGCAAAAAAAAGGGGCTGAAAAATTTCAGCCCCTTTTGCGTAATTTCGAAATAATAATTACAGAACAGAATCCTGAGTTGGGTACTTCTGTTTTTCTTGGCTCATCATATCTTGATGAAGTTGATTGACCTGATCGTGGCAAGCTTGGTCTGCGCCAGTTTGGCCGAGAGTTTGGCCGACTTTATCGCCGCACTCTTTGCGACTAGCCGCGGTCTTAATTGCCAAACACTTAATGGCTTTTGCCTTGGTGTCTGCAACCACTTTTCCGCAATCCATTTTCTTTCCGTTCATCATGCCGGGACCACCGTTAGTTCCGGGGCCGCCGTTTGGTCCATTATTATTGGCCATATTACCTGGGCCACCATTTGGTCCATTGTTTGGTCCGCCATTATTGTTTCCGCCGTGGTCAATTCCAGATGGCTGATTTGGATACAATTGTTTTTCCTTCGTCATATAGGCTTGTTTAATAGGTTCAACTAATGTGCGACAAGCCTCAAAGAAACCATTTGGCATTTGTTTGCCAATTTGATCGAAACACTCGGCGCGTTTGCCAGCGTCTTTCATTTTAATACAAGCATCAGCGCCTTTTGTGGCCTTGGGAATCTGAGCTTGGCATTTTGAATCATTCCAGTCAGCAGGATTAAAATTTTGATTATTTCCGCCGCCATTTGGTCCGCCATTGGTAGCAGTATTAGTTGGTCCACCGTTCATGCCTGGGCCGCCATTTGGTCCGCCATTGGTAGCAGTATTAGTTGGTCCACCGTTCATGCCTGGGCCGCCGTTTGGTCCACCATTTGTTGCGGTACCAGTTGGTCCGCCGTTCATCATACCTGGGCCACCATTTGTTCCGTTGTTTGGTCCACCATTTGGTCCATTATTGTTGGCCATATTACCTGGTCCACCATTTGGTCCATTGTTTGGTCCGCCATTATTGTTTCCGCCGTGGTCAATTCCAGATGGCTGATTTGGATACAACTGTTTTTCTTTTGTCATATAAGCCTGTTTAAGCGGCTCAACTTGTGTGCGACAAGCATCAAAGAAACCATTTGGCATTTGCTTGCCAACTTTATCAAAACACTCGGCGCGTTTGCCAGCATCTTTCTTTTTCATACAGGCATCAGCACCTTTTGTAACTTTAGGAATCTGAGCTTGGCATTTTGAATCATTCCAGTCGGCAGGATTATAATTTTGATTATTTCCACCACCGTTTGGACCATTATTTGTAGCAGTATTAGTTGGTCCACCATTCATGCCGGGGCCGCCGTTTGGTCCGCCGTTCATTCCTGGGCCACCATTTGGTCCATTGTTTGGTCCGCCATTATTGTTTCCGCCGTGGTCGAAAGCAGTGGCTTGAGTTGGATACAATTTTTTCTCTTCCGCCATTAATTCAGTTTGAAGAGGATCAAATGTCGAACCGCAAGATTTAAAAAGTCCCGGAGGAAACTTTGAATCAGCTGCGTGAACACAAGCTTGTCTCTTATCTAGTGCTTTGATCTTTACGCAGGATTCGCCATATTTCTTCACAGCAGGCAATTGGGCTTCGCACTTTGCTGGAGTCCAGTCGCCACCGCCTTTATTTCCTGTCGCCGTATCTGTTTGTGCGTAGGCAAATCCGCCTAAGCTTAATATTGTTAGAGCCGTAGTAATAGCAATTCTCACTTTTCCTCCTTGAAAAGTTCTGATTATAGAACTTATTAATTTTTTTGCGCTTGATCTATTATGAGAATCAATTTTTTGAAGTTCAAGAAAATATTCACTAATATTTGTTAATTATTGATGGAGTGGACTTCGATTCTTTCTTCGCGCGCCGTCTTCAAAAGCGAACGCACTATCAGACCAGTAAAAAAGCCGAAAGACACTCGACCTTCGGCTGAATAGTTTCATTGTCAATCAGAGGCGGGCGGGAGGCTTGAGCCAAGATGTCTAAACCCACTGAAGGGCTGGCTGAGATAGTTCAACGTCATGGAATCTATATTTAGGAATTCAACTTCGCCTTTAGGCAGTCTCTTTGAAGTCCTATCAAAAACGATTTGGATTTGCCAATTTTAAATCAATCAGATTAGGTTTGTTTAAAATAAGATTCGCAAGAGCAAGACCACTTCCCGCTCCGGCTTGCACACCTAACATCTGGTGGCCCGTGGCGATGACCAAATTTTTAAATCGATTTGAATAGCCCATCATTGGTAGTCCATCGGGTGTGCAAGGGCGCAAGCCATACCAAAGGTCTTCAACTTGATCTAGGCTCTGTGCTTGCTGAATATTTAAGTGTGTATTGGCGCCATCAAGTAAAATTTGCGCTCTTCTTCGGTTTAGTGAAAAGTCTTGATCGACGAGTTCTAGCGTTCCGGCGATACGTATCTTATTTTTATAGGGACTCATTGCCAATTTTCGATCAATCACCATCACCGGATGTGCGAGTGGCTGACCGCCTTGAGGTACCAACATTGAGTAACCCTTGCCGCCTAAAATTGGGATTGAAAGCCCAAGAGATTTACCTAACTTCTTAGACCAAGCTCCGGTGGCTAAAATAAAATTTTGAGCAGAAAATACTTTGGCATTTGAATGCACACTTACGATTTGATCATTGTGAGTTTCAAAATCTGTTAATTCGTGATGCTCTAAAATATCAACGCCGAGTTTGAGGGCTTTTTTCTTAAGTACTTGTATCAATTGAAAGGGTTCAACATGTGCTTCATTTTCGAAATAAACAGCTCCCAAATATTTTCCAATTAGAGCGGGCTCGAGATGCTTAATTTCTTCTGGATTGAGAACGGCGCCGCTGACCCCGAAACGTTTTACGAAATCAAGCTCCTGCTGAACGCTTTTGACTCCGGTTCCGCTTTCGGCCACCATCAAGAGGCCCTTTTGCTGAAAAGAAAACTCTTCAGGAAACTCAATCGCCAAATTTTTATAAATTTCGAGACTCAACATCGATAACTTAACTAAAAATTCAGTGGCCGGAATAGCTTTTGTCATTGTCATCGAGCTTACAAATCTCAAAAGCCAGCGCTGCAAATCAAGTGAAAACGAGGGTTGGATATAAAGCGGACCATTGGGATTAAACAGCCACCCAATAGAGCGAAAAAACAATCCTGGCATGGGGAGAGGCAAAGCAAAGCAGGGAGTAAGCCAACCGGCATTGCCATAAGAACAGCCGCGGCCGACTTCATTTTTTTCAAGTAGAGTGACCTGAACGCCAGACTTTGCAAGTTCGATGGCGGTTGAGAGTCCAATGATTCCGCCGCCAATAATTAGAGTTTTGTTTTGAAGTTGATCTGCGTTTGGCATTTGCAAAAGTCTAGCAAGACTTTGTGGATCTGGCTAAAAATTACTTTTAATGCTCAAACTGCGCCGCGTCCGAAGTGGTAAATTAGTTAAAACTCCAAAAACACCCATCATTTTTACAAATTTTCAAAATAATTGTGATTTACTAGTTTCAAGAAATGCAAAAACAGAAAAGGCTAAATAAAAATGAGTAATTCAATTACGAAGTACTTATCCCGATTGAAATCAATTTGCCTTGTTACTTTTTTATTCCTGTCTACGGGGCCTCAATTGGCGTGGGGAGCAAATGAAATGAAACTTGCCGATGTTAAGAAGTTTTTCAAAGACCCTCAAGTAGTCGAACTCACCGAAGCTGGGATAAACAATAATTTGACTAAAGTACGGGAAATTCTTACGCAAAAAAAAATAAATTTGAATGAGCCCGGATATCTTTGGGCAACGCCGATGCACTTCATTATGGTTTGGTCTACTTCTGAAATAATTATTGAATTTATAAGGCATGGTGCCGATCCTCTGAGTAATGCCTATTCAAAAGGAACGCCCTTTAAAACGATGTTAACGAGTGTCAATAACTCGCTTGAAACCAAAATGGACAAAGTAAAGGCAATTGTTTCGGCCGGAGTGAACATTTCGTCTTCAGCATTCGTTGAAGAATTGCGACATCTAAGTTATGGCGCATTGGAATATGATGTTCAATCGGAACTCACCAAAACACTCGTCAGGCTTGGCATCAAACTCAATACGGTGGACTATGAGGGCAATTTAGTTTTTGGGGGGCTCAATAGTTCAATAGACAAAGCAGAGTTTTTGCTTGATCACGGTTCGCCATTGTTTGAATCCGGTGGCGTGAATCGCCCCTTGGCATTTGCAATATATGAAAAGAGGAAATTGCAACCCACCAATGAAGCAATCGATCGTGTATTCAAAAAACTGCTTGCAAAGGGCGTTACAGAAGCGGACCTCGAAAAGAGATACGGGAGTGCTCCCTCCTGGAAAAGCTTTCGGGAAAGTATCGCAATCGAGCGACCAAACGAAGTATTGCTTGAGCTCTATTTGGCGCGCGGACATGGCGTTGATTTGCCAGGGGAACTCTTGTTGCCGATGATTTTAAAAGTGAAATTAGTTGGTGAAAATGCAAAAGCAGAAAGACAGTTAGAAAAATATTTTGGCCAAGCCTTGAGCCAATTGATGCTGTCTCGCAGTACTTGGAATGAAAAGATACAAGACTATAAACTGGACTCAAAGTATCTGAAAACGCTTAAGCCAATAAAAAACGGCAATGAAATGACCTTATTATTCGATGCCGTTTTAGCCTTTCCTCAATGGCGAGAGCTTTTTCTAAGCAAATCAAGCCATAGAGATACTATACTTAAGTTGTCTACCGGCTTCGAACAAAGCTTGAGCGGTGGAAAAAGTATCCAGCGAATGGAGCACCAAATGCTTTCGACAAACGGAACTCTCTCCCCGGTATTTGAGCGCTAATATCCTAAATTAGTTAAAAAGAAAAAAGAATTTCAAGATGAGCGTCTTCACCAGCGCATTTTTTTGCTTGAGGCAGCCATTGATTGGCATCTTGAGTTGTCTTAAACGGACGGCCAATCCTCCAATTGCTTCGAATTGAATCAGTGGCAACTAATAGTTTCACGTGGGTGCACTGTTCGAGCAAATTCAATTTTTGTTCGACTTCGACAGAAGGAGCCTTGGTATTTCCTTCAATGGGAAAGGGCATTGCCGCCAGCATAATCCAAGGTTTTTCTGGGCCGTAGTTTTTTGCTAGCTCTTGATTGAATTTGGCTTCATTAAGTTTAGTTTGAATATTAATTTCGTCGATATGTTTTTGTTGATCCTTAAAATAAGTACTTCGAAGTAATTCATAATCAAGTACTGGAATATCAAGATCTTTGGGGGCTTCATTTGAGACGTGCATCCAAATCTGACCCCAATTGCCCTGCGAATATTGAAGCCAAATATTTGAGCCTGATTTTAAATTGAGACATAGGCTTTGAGGTAAATTCAACTCTTTCGAAAAATCTTCAGTCCGAAAATTGTAAATAGGAAAAGCTGGTACCTGCACATTACAGAAATGAAAGGGCCCAAGATCGGTGTGAAAAAGCTTTGCAATCGGCAATTTAAAAATTTGAATCTGTTTCATATTATTTAGGCTGGATAGAGGTATCACCGCCAAATCACAGTAGAAAAAATTAAATACAAGAAATAACAAACAAATGCCAAAATCGGGGAAAATGCGCTTGCGAATTTCTTTTGAGCCAAAATACCAATAAATTGCGATTGCCATCAACGAGCTCGTGGCCCAAAGAATCAGTCCCACCTGACCCGAACTTCCTTGAGTCGAGCTCAGTGAAAGGAAGCACATTTTTACAACGAGAAAGAAAGCGCCATACAGCAAGACAGCAAGTCGAACTTTACCGGCAAAATCGCGAAGCAACCAGTTCAGAGCTTCGCGAATTCCTTCATAACTAAACTCTTCAAGTTCCGAGAGCTGCTTCCACGGACCGGTTAACAACCATTTTCGAATCTTTGGCCAATCTTGAAAATCCTGGCCAATATAGCCCAAAGGATTCGACTTCGCGTCGAGCAGACAAATACACTCTGAATCGCTGCGCACAAAGTTAGTAAGTCGAACCGCCATTACATCTGACACTTTAATGCGAACAGGCTGCGTTTCTGAAGTGCCTTGATAAACAATTTCAGAATTTGTCAGCTCAATAAAAATTTTCTTTATTGAAAAATGTGTGAGTAAAAAGAGACAAGAAAATGCCAAGCCAATAACCAAAAAGACAATTGAAGATACAAGCATCGAAGCCAAGCCACTTCCGCCCAAAGTAAGGCAAATGAGAATCGGCATTATGTTTCGATTTATTTTGTTCGGACCGCTCTTGATATTTTCTCTTGTCACGCCTGACTTCTCTTTCAACTTCAATTTGAAACTTCAAACCGATATAATATGACAAAATATTGCGAGTAAAAAGAAATGATAAAAAGTCTATTAATCTTTTGTAGCTTCTTCAGCCTCATGCTCGATGGCATGAAGCGAAGATGAAATGACGCCAGTAAATGAAACAAATAAAAATGCCCCTAAGAGCATCATGAATATCGTCATGAATTTTCCCAGCGAAGTAATGGGATGCACATCGCCCAAACCCACAGTTGTTAAAAGTGCGACGCTAAGATAAATTGCATCGAGATAACTACGAACCATGGGGTTCGCATCGCTTTCTATAAAGTAAATCAAAACACTAAAAACTGAAATCATCGTGAGAGAAAGCCCCACTAAAAACGGAAATACGGGCCGCCGAAACAAGTGAATCAAGAGCCGACTAAGATATCTCCACATATAAGAATGGTGACGTCTAAAATAATGGATCAAAATAATTACCTTTTAAGGACAAACATTTGGAGAACCAAACCACTCAAGGATCCCAGAATATACTTCGCCTTTGGGATCTAAATTACAATAGGGACCACAAAAATTATTAGCAATACATTTTGCCAAAAATCTCGCTTCACCCAGGCCTAGCGCCGCGCTTGTGGCGCTTGCTAGATCGGTGTCGACAAAAGGCATTTTGGTAAAGCTTCCTGGCGAGTGGCAACCAGCGCAATTGGGTCCTATGTATTGCGAGATCAAGAAGCTATATCCGCTGGGTCCGCAAATTTTTGCAGGCGGTGCAATGGTCCATTTGTTTATAGATTGGCTGACTGGAGGCGTGCTACTCTTTGAACCACTCGTTTTTGGTGACGTCGGTACATCCGGGTCAGAACAGCCAAAGAAAAAAAAGAAACCAGAGATAAGCAAAAATGCTTTTCGTAATTGCATTTGACCTCCCCCGCGTCTAGAAACTATAATATGTATATTAGATATATATTATGATAACACATTTGCCGCAAAAATAAAATAGAAGATCGAGCACTCGAGCAAACCTATGATTTTACGGGGTAAATTAAAGATATGAAACTCACTCAATTTAGCGACTACTCACTGAGAGTTCTTCTCTACTTGGCGATCAAAAATGAGCGTGCAAGCGTCGCCGAGATCTCTCAGAATTTTAAGGTTTCACGAAACCATTTGGTAAAAGTTGTTCATCAATTGGCAAAAAGAAAAATGCTTCGTTCAGTAAAAGGAAAGTCTGGAGGACTCGACCTTGAGCCCCATGTTTTAAAAATGAAAATTGGCGATATTGTACTTCTCACCGAGGCGAACTTTCATCTTGTTGAATGCTTTAACCGTAAAACCAATACTTGCCCGATTGCAGGAGTCTGCGCCCTTGAAATCTCTATACAAGAAGCCTTTTCAAGTTTTATTTCGAGTCTCAATCGGCAATCACTCGGTGATTTAATAAAGTCACCAACAGCATCCGCACGTAAAAAAATATTGTTAAAAGACTTCGCCTAGTCCTACAAGTATAGGATGAGTCGGCTAAATGCCGGCGAATCCGCGGCCACCTTAGAGCGACGTCGATACAAGAATATACCACGAGATTAAATGAAATAAGTTAGAGATAGAAATGGCTCAGGTGGACGGACTCGAACCGCCGACCAAGCGGTTAACAGCCGCTTGCTCTACCAACTGAGCTACACCTGAGCAACAGCGGAAGGGACAAAGTATTGAAAAGCGCATTTTTTGTCAAGATATCAAGAGGTCCCGAGCTAGCAATTTGTGCCGCTTTAGCGGGCAACTCCTAATGTGATTCTGGGCGAGGCTCTGGCAAGTCAATGCTTCCGAGTTGGTAAAGCTCACTCAAGGAGTTGGCTAGTTCAGTACTCTTAAAAAAGCTTTGATCAAATAAAAAGCCCGCATCTAGGGTTCTTTTAATGTGGGAAGTAGCTCCATCTACAAAGTGAAAGACTACGAAGTCAATTTGCTTCGCGAGGCGGGACTGATTGGCCTCTGGCCACGGTCTGACTCTGACCTCACAATTAATTCCAAACCACTTTTCAATATCGAGATAATCTAATTCCCGGGCATTGGCGCTTGAACTGGCTTGAGACATCCACTTCGCTTTAGTTCCGGTTTTGTCTTCAAATATGCGAACATGGTTAGACCATTCAATGGAGTCTATACGGGTTCTGCATAGCCTAAAAGAGGTACTTTTGGTAACAATGAGTGCGTGTTCCCCAGCGCCTCCGAAGCCCCATTCTCGCGACTTAGATTCAATCAGGGTGCGAAAACTTCCGCCATGTAGATATGCGATGGCGGCCAAAACCATTGCTAAGCTTATCAGTAAGGAGACCGCTCGAAAATAGACCTTCATTGAGCTAAAATTCTTCATTTAGGCTTTATAACTGCGAGCCATAAAAGGCACAAATCTTTTATTTGGCCATTTCACGAATCAAGGTGTCCAAAGTCGACAGTCCGATTTGGCAAGTTTTAGGCGTGTGCGCCTCCAAAAGCTTATCTGAAGACTTATTCATTTCTTTCACGAATGCGCTAAGTTCTCTATCGAGTTCTTAATTAGTCAAGGGGCCTTCCTTTAGGTATTGCATCATCGTTGAAAGAAACTTCTCTCGCCGTGAATTGATTCTGTCATAAAACTTCTTCTCTTGTGCTGTTGATTGTATTGCATAGGAAGAAACCGACAGATCTTGAATGAATTTAATAAACTCACTCGGAGTTTCGTCGCCTTGCTTCAAATTCAAAAATGGTCCGGAGGGCCTTTTCTGGCTATCTTCTTGTTTTTGCATTTGTCTTTTTTTCTGTGCGTCTGCTTCTGCCTGGCTAAAGGCAAGGCAAATTTGAGTGATAGCGATCTCTCGAGATTTTTTCATTGTCTGTTCTCCGAATGCCTGAGGGCAACTGGGCATATTGAGTCCTAAAAGATTAAAGAAAATAAGGAAGAAAAACATATTGAATGAGTTTAACGTTCATTTTTTCTACATTCAAAGAGTTTGGGTGAATCAATCTTTCTTCAAAGGCTTGCTAAGTGGCTAAACAGCTCAATACCGCCGTATACCAAGTTTGAGTTCGCGGAGAACGAACCTCTTCTCCAATTGTTCTAAGTCCTTAGTGTTTTCCCGTGGCTGCTTTCAGGTAAATTGTCGAAAACTTATTCAGGCTTTTTGAGCTGAAATCCAATGAGAGGGGACTAACTTTTGCGAAATCAGCTGATCACATTGTCTTGAACCAAAAGTGTGTTGAAAATTGATCAAGGATATTTCGAACTTACAAAGCTGGTGTCACAAAGTCTCCAAAAAATCACGTTCAACTAGTAGTCAGCTCGAACAATTTTGGTGCTGAAACTGACTTTGGTACGCTTGCTGCTAAGTAGAAGGCAACTGAATAATCTTGTATGTAACGGCCTTTCAGTGAGCCTTTAAGGATAAATGTGATGCGAACCAATGAGCAGATCAACGAAAGCTTGAACCAAATGATCGAAAAAGTGAATCAGAGCGCCCGACTTTCGGCGGGAGAAAAGATTCATACCGAATCATTATTAGCGGAACTAAAATCTGAATTAATTTCAGAAAAAGTAAAAAATGAAATTGAAATTGAACGACTCAAATTAGCAGAATTAAATTCCCAAATAGCTATGAGCAACGGCACAGTTGTTAAATTTAGGCCCAGAAATTCTAGCGAAGAATAAAGTCAATTGGACTTTATGAGATCTGTCTGCAAGCATTGAATGATGCAGACTTCAGAATCTCATCCATTTCAAAAATATCTTAGTTTTGTGGCCAAAGGTCTTGGTCCTCGCGATTATAAAATTTTCGCATTAGCGGGCGATGCCTCGAGCCGGCGTTATTTTCGTGTGGTTGCTGAAAATGATTCTTGGGTTTTAATGGATTGGGATCCCTTCGTAGATGACGGTAAGTATCCTTTTTTAAATGTTTTAGATCATTTTGCGAAACACCAAATTCAAGTACCATCCGTTATTGCCAAATCTCCTGCAGACGGCTTGGTTTTACTTGAAGATTTAGGCGATCTTACGCTGGAGCGAAAATTTTGGGAGAATCAAAATCAAGAACTTGTCCTGCCTTATTATAAATTGGCAATCGATGAACTTCTCAAAATTCACTACGAAGCGAGTGCTGATATTTCAGAGTGTGTGGCTTTTAAAATTGCTTTTGATACGGACAAACTGCTTTGGGAAATGAATTATGGTCGCGACCATTTATTGCTCAAGCTTTGTGATTTGAAGTTCTCAAGTAAGCTTTCTCAAGATATCGACAAATTGTTTTTGAAGATTTGTGAGACCCTTAATTCTGAAACCAAATTCATTGCTCATCGCGACTATCATTCACGCAATGTCATGATCAAGCATGGTAAAATGCGGGTGATCGACTTTCAAGATGCGCGCATGGGCGCCATACAATACGATCTAGTAAGTCTCTTAAGAGACTCCTACGTTGATATAGATTCAAGCATCGAAAGCCAACTGATCGATTACTATTTGCAGGGTCGAAATTTGGCCGGCAAAAAAACGAATTTGGCAAAGTTATCTCGCGCTGAGTTTGATCATGTCTATGAAATTCAAAGTATCCAAAGATGTTTTAAGGCCTGTGGCAGCTTTTCAAGCTTTTATAATTTAAGACAAGACACTCGTTATCTTAAATATCTGCATAATACCTTGTCGAGAGTTCGCAGCAGTCTTGAAAAGTTCAATGAGTATAAATTATTTTATGATGTTTTAAACGACAACGGGCTTTTTGAGCACAAATTTGTATGAAAGCCTTTATTCTCGCAGCAGGATTGGGAACGAGATTAAGCCCCTATACGAATATCTTGGCAAAACCAGCGATTCCGTTTCTTAATATTCCGCTTTTTTATTATTCGCTGGCACTCTTGAAAGCCGCTAAGAGTTTTGCACTTGAAGAATGCATTATCAATTCTCACTACAAGCCAGAACAAATTCTTAAACTTGCAAAGGAATATACTTCAGTCAAAACGACCTTGAGCTTTGAAAAAGAAAAGCCCTTGGGCAGTGGCGGTGGGCTTTGGTTTGCACGTCAATATTTACAGAGCGAGGAAAATTTTTTTATATTAAACGGCGATGAAGTTATTTTGCCAAATCGTCTAAGTCTCTTAGATGATATGCTAGAGCAACACAAAAGTTCTGGCGCCATGGCGACTTTGCTGGTCAAGCGAGACCCTCGTGTTGGGAGTCAATTTGGCGGCGTTTGGGCCAACCCCCTGAAAGAGGTCTTTGGTTTTGGTAAAGTGAGCCCAAGTAAGCTTTCATCTCCGGCCTGCCTTGAATCAAGTCTCGAGGGACTACACTATGTGGGCGTAATGCTTATGAACAAAAGAGCATTTCAATATTTTCCAGAAGGTGAAAGCAATATTCTCTATGATGCCGTGATGACTGCCCATCTCAAAGGTGAAAAGATAGAAGTATTTATCGACGATTGTGACTGGCACGAAACCGGCAATATTAAGGATTACCTAAAGTCCACTCATGAGGTGCTGCGGGCCTATTCTCAAAATTCCAACGATGCTTTTTTACAGTTTTTGTTTTGTGATTTTGCTAAAGATTCTAAATTAAAATTAGATGCTAATAACTCAAATTTAGTTTTTGCTGATTCGAGTGCCATGATTTCTAAAAAAGCCAAGCTCAATGGCTTTGTAGTCTTGGGAGCCAAAGTAGAGGTTCCTGATCACTGCGAACTAAACAATGTAGTTGTGAATTCAAACGTCAATCTAAAAGCGAAAACCTATCGAGATGATCTTATTCTCTAAGTCTACCATCCTGAGGGCGGAGGATTTTTAAGTTTACCAGTAACCCCATTTCCTCCAAGTTCAAGCTTTGAAGAATTCAAATATTTTCTTCCGATCAAACGTACTGAATAACCCGTGCGGCCACCAATAACACAGTAGCCGGGCGTCGGTGGCCAATTGTCTTTGTAATTCGGATGCACAGAACATTGTGCAAATTGTGCAGGTGAGAGTCCATAGTCACCGGTTTTCCCTTGGGTCCAGCCGGTCAATAAATAATCGAGATTGGGTACAAGCCAATTCACCCCCGGGATATGTTTGTCATACAGTTTGGCTTTTGCGAGATACATTTGCTCACGCACATTCCAGTTATCATATGGCGGCAAGGCTGCGGAACCCAAATCGCTGATCGTAGTAAATAAGGGTTTAAAATAGCTACCGTAGTAGTCGGCATCAATCGAATAATAAGTTATATCGAAAAGATCAGGAGAGACGGCCATATTCTCAAGCGCCCGCAAACCTTGAGCTGCCGCTCCAATATTGCCACCGCCTTGAGAAAGCGAATCTGTATTGGCCGGGCTGATGAGATGATTATAAGAATACATGGGTAGCAAAAGAGGATAATTTGGATTTTTTTTCGGAAGCACAAAGCTCAAATAACTCAATCCATACAAATAATGTTCAAGTTGTGAACGAAGGCCCCACTGGTCGCCAGGGTAACGCGAATAATTTGGAATGGCGGAGCTCGCGATGTTCACCGCTGCCGGAGGATTTCCGCCGTCCTCAATCCGAGGAACAACAAGTGGATCGACTGAATTACCGCTTGAGTGATCGGATCCAGTGGCCCAATTTGATTTCACCCAGGGCCCGATTCTTCCTCCGAAGGGCGAGGCAAAGGCGCGAGCCTGTAAAGCCACAGGTTTACCAAATGGAGCAAAGGGTTTGCGCGGCCTCGTAGTTGCTTTGACTCCGACATAAGCCAGGCACCAAGGGTTTTTTTCAAAGCCCAATGATGAGTAAGGCATGGTATGAGTTCCGACATTGGGATTGGGTTCACCCGAATCAATCTTGGCTAGTTCTGTAACCACAGTTGGATCATATGTTCCCAAACCTGAGAGTGGCGGGCTTTCAACTAATTGAACAAAAGTACTGCACGCGCCGGTTGATGTTGAAGCCGAATTGACATAGGTGACTTTAGGCCAAATCTGATTTTCATGCAGCCAATAGGGATTTTCATTATTAATTGCCTGGCAGCCGCCGGGAATATCAGAGCTCAGACTATTTATGAATTTGAAATCTCCTGGATTATCAATTTTATCATTGGCCCTCGATGAAATCGATACCCGGTTGGCTTCAGTGAGATTCTTTAAAAATGTTTTTCTCACTCCGTCGATTACGGGCCCACTATATAGATCTGTAAAAGTTGCGCCAGGTTGAGAAAGATTGCTTGCAATCGCCCGAATCAAATTCGAGCGCATCAGTACGGCTTGTTTGTATTCATAGAGCCAAATACTTGCGGTAAACCAATTCAAGGGGCCGACAGCATTACAGCCAGCAATTACAGAGTCCGTAACTTTTCCGAAGAAATTGGCGAGAGTATTGTGAATGCCAAGCCATCCAGCAACCACATTGTATTGTGGCACGCCCGGTTTTTGCGTCGTCGGCGATTGGCAATAATCGGTGGGATCAGTGGGCTTCACATCGAAGACTTCTTTCCAGCCCGGATGGTCTACGCAAACTGCCGGCATATCGGTATCGGGAATATCAGCTGGCGCCATTGGCATGCGCGAATTCATATTAAATGTATAGCTACCCAAAACCCGTTGTCGCCAAGCGAGCAATTTGTATTCTTGACGAATTTGATAATTGATATGGGCGATTTCATTGAGCAGTTCAGCTTGGCGTTCAGCACCGTAGTAGGCCGCAAGATCAACCGAATTTTGTAGATTAATTTTATCATGAACAATTAAGCCAACATTGATGAGCATAGCGAAAAAAATAAATAGCACTTGGAAGATCAACGCAATGAAAATTGCGATTTGGCCATTTTCATTTTTGAGCCCAATTAAAATATTGTTTTTTCGTTTATTTGTTGGAGTAAATATTTTTTGCCACATCTTAAAAATAAGCTTATCACAAAGTTTGCAGAAAGGTCATTGGCCTGTTAGGCTTTTTACTTGGCGAAACTATAATTTTTAAGCCCATTTATGAAAGGACACCGACTATGGTCCAAAGAGGTTTTTTAGCAGTTGTCTTTGTGTCGTTTAGTTTGCTTAGTTTTACCAATCAGGCCAAAGCAGATATTATTTTTGAAGCTTATTACAAGATTTTTTTAGCCGATATGCCCGTGGGTTATAGTATTGAACGTTACGAATTCGATAAGAAGAAATCTGAATTTATAGCCACCACCTATGTGAAGATCAAAACCGCTGAAAAAGATACCAGCGAAAGTATCAAAGCTCGTTCGGATGCAAAATTAACTCCGCTTGGATATGAATATACCTTGGCTTCAATTGATCCCAAAACGCAGGCGAGCAGTTTTAAAAATATCAAGGCGAGCATTCAAAAAAATGTTTTAAAAGCCAAGGTTCTCGAGGGAAAAAAAGAATATGATATCACCAAAAGCCTTGCAAAGGGCACGTACTTATCCGTGTTTTTACCATTTGCTATTTTAAACTCAAAGGAGGGACTCAAGCTTGAGAAGCACTATGCCTACAAAGCCATTAGCGAAGAGAGTGCCGAAGTTCATCCGGGTGAAGCCTATATCAAGTCGAAAGAAGACTATGAATCGATACCAGCGTATAAGATCCTCAATCGTTATGATAAAGATCAGTTTGTAAGTCTTATGACCGCTAGTGGAGATATGCTTGAGGTTCGGATGCCGACTTCGCAATTGAAGTTAAAAATTGTTGCAACACAAGCCGAAGCCGTCGATCAATTTCAATTTAGCAATTCAAATATGGCACTTCTTTTTGGTAGCATTCCGGTAGGCAAGGACAATGCTCTTTATAAAAAACAAGCACTTGCAGGATCTAAAACTTTAGAAGAAGTTTTAGGAAGTGATTCAGATCAGGCCAATACACCAGCCAATGCAGCAAAGAAAAAGGCAAATGCCGAGAAAAAGTCGGTACCCGCTTCAGAAAATTTAAAACAAAGTGGTGTCAGGGGTGGCCAAGGAATAATGGTCAAATCGAAGTTACCTCCGCCTCCGCCGCCAAGTGCCGCTCCGCCAACTGAAGAAGAGAAAAATCAATAGGTATGGCCCTTTCATATTACATTCGGAGATTCGTTTTTTCGATTGTGATGGTTTGGGCCGTTGCTACTTTGAGTTTTTTAATGATTCACGCATTGCCAGGTGATCCCATCGATATGATTTTGGGAGATCAAGCCACACAAATTGATCGGGCCTCTCTTCGTGAGGCTCTAGGTTTAGACCAAAATTTAGTGATACAGTATTCTGTTTTTATAAAAGGTTTGGTCCGGCTTGAATGGGGGCAGTCTTTATTTAACCATAAAAATGTTTACCGAGAAATTTCAGAACGACTGCCGAATACTCTGCTGCTAGCTTTGAGTGCCCTATTAATTGCAGTCGTAATTTCGCTCCCTTTGGGGATGATGGCAGCTGTGTATCAGCATTTTCTTTGGAGTCGAATCCTTTCGCTTGTTTGTGTTTTTATGGTTTCACTGCCGAGTTTTTTTTTAGCACCCATTCTCATATTGTATTTTTGCATTCATCATCATTGGTTACCCATTGGCGGAAATGACTCTGCGCTGTCTGTTCTTTTGCCTGCATTCACACTTGCTGTAGGGCTTAGCTCGGTCCTTATTCAATTCACTAAATCGAGTTTTTCAAACTATCTCAATCAAGATTTTGTAAGAGTATTACGTGCTAAGGGTCTACCGGCTTCTAAAATTTATTTCGTACATATTTTAAAAAATTCAATGACGCCAATCGCGAGTGTGATTGGTCTGCAATTGGGTGCTTTGCTCAGCGGCGCACTGATTGTAGAAAGTATATTTGACTGGCCAGGTCTAGGGACCCTACTTTATCAAGCGGTTCAAAGCCGTGATTATCCCCTGGTTCAACATTGTGTTTTGGTTACGGCTCTTATTTATGCCATGGTTCATTTTCTGCTCGATCTCATCTACCCGATTCTTCAACCTAGGCTTCGCACTTGAATCCAAATTGGAGCACAAAATCAAAAATTGGTGCTGCCATCTTCTTTATGATATGTGCTTTTGCCATTTGGGGTGAGCAACAGAATGTCGAAATGAATTTGGCATTGCGCTTTCAAACTCCAAGTTGGCAACATCTTTTCGGACTCGATCAAAACGGCAGTGACATTCTCATTCTCATATCAAAAGGTGCTGCAACGAGCCTCGAAATATCAATATTGGTAGTTTTCATTTCAGCTTTGTTAGGCGTAACAATTGGTATGTTTAGCGGTTGGAAGGGCGGCCTTTTTGATCTCGCTCTCATGAGAGTGACTGAGGTTTTTATGTCCTTTCCAGGATTTTTGCTCAATCTTTTTTTAGTCAGTGTTTTGGGACCATCTATTCCCCATCTCATTTTTGCCCTTTGTCTTACGAGCTGGACATCCTTTGCTCGCTTGGTGCGATCAGAGATCATGCACATGAAGAATGAAGACTCGATTGTTGCTGCGATTGCCCTTGGTGCCGGTGTCCCTCGCATCTTTGTTTATCATCTTCTGCCGAATATCATGGGCTTACTCTTAGTACAAATGGGCTTGGCGTTTTCAAGTGTGGTCTTAGCTGAGTCGGCGCTCAGTTACCTTGGTCTTGGTGCGCCGATTGATACCCCTTCATGGGGGGGGCTGCTGAATGCCGGAAGAAAAATTATGGATTTGGCACCTCATGTAAGTTTCTTTCCGGCCCTCGCAATATTTGCATTGGTCTTGTCTTTGAACCTTTTAACTCAATCCTTTCAAAAAAAAGCCTCGTCCAATTTCTAAGCTTTGAATTTGTAATATTTGATTTCTCTTTTGAGACGTGTTCATATTAATTTCAAGAAAATGAAAAATATTATTGGGCAAAACTTTATAATCGGAATTCAGGGAACTTCTCTTTTAAAAGAAGAGAGTCAGTTCATTGTAGATCACAATATTGGTGGGATTTGTCTATTTAAGAGAAATATTGAATCTCCAAAGCAATTGCATGCGTTGACTTCTGAGTTAAATTCATTGCGATCCAAGACGACTGACAAAGCGCCACTATTTATTTCAGTCGATATGGAGGGTGGTCGAGTGCATCGACTTCCTCCCCCCTTTACACAGTGGCCAGCCTTGGCTCAATTGGGAAAGATTGACTCCACTTCGGTCGCCTTTAAATTCGCATCTTCAATGGGGGCTGAACTCAAGTCAGTCGGCATTAATTTAAATTTTGCACCTTCAGTTGATGTTTTAACAAATGCTAAAAACACCGTGATCGGAGATCGTGCCATTTCTCACAATCCTGAAGAGGTGGCAAAAATAGCTTCAGCGGTGGTGCGAGGTTATATCAAATCAGGAATCATCCCGGTCGCCAAACATTTTCCTGGTCACGGCAATACATTGCTCGATAGCCATGAAGAATTGCCAGTCGAGATTCGTACTCTCGAAGAGCTAGAGAACTGCGAGCTTATTCCCTTTAAAAAAGTAATTCGAGCGCGTCTCGATATGATTATGACCTCTCATATTAAATTTTCAAAAATTGATCCAGACTGGCCGGTAACACTTTCTAAAAAGATGATCACAGATATTCTCAGACAAAAGCTAAGATATCGTAATTTGATAGTAACCGATGATCTTGGGATGAAAGCGCTTACCAAGCATTATGATTTGAAGACCATCGTATTGGGCTCGCTAAAGGCCGGCTGTAATATACTTCTGTTTTGTAACGAATTCGAATCGCCCCCGCAGGCATTTGAAATTATTGAAAAGGCAATCGCAGATAAATCGATTTCTCAGGATATCTTAAGAGAAAATCATAAAATGGTATTAGATTTAAAAAAGAATAGTTTGGATCCGCAACAGATGGATGCTCAAAATATGACTCGTTTAGTAGGTCATCCGGATCATATTAAACTAGCAAAGGCCATACTTGAGGGCTCAGTCCCTGAAGAACTTCTCACTTGAGTCAGTTTAGACTTCTCACAGAAAAGAAATTTTACCCCATTTTTTGGACAATGTTTCTGGGCGCATTCAACGATAATTTTTTCAAAAACGCGCTGGTGATTTTGATCAACTACAAAGCTCAGCAAATCATGGGAATTGCCTCTTCTCAAATGGTTGCGCTTTCTGGTGCAATATTCATTTTGCCGTTTTTTCTATTTTCTGCAACTTCAGGGCAAATTGCTGACAAATTTGAAAAGACTAAAATTATTTCAATTATTAAGTTCGCAGAAATTTTAATTATGACTTTGGCCTTTGTAGGATTGGTATTTGAGCAGTTTCCCTTTTTGCTTCTGGTGCTTTTTTTAATGGGGACACACTCGGCATTTTTTGGTCCGGTGAAATATAGTATTTTGCCCCAGCATTTGAAAAATGAAGAAATGTTAGCCGGCAACGCTCTTATTGAAGCCGGAACTTTTCTGGCAATTCTACTCGGTACCATATGCGGCGGCGTTCTCATTAATCTCGAAGCACATGCTAATATTATAGTAAGTATAGGACTCCTCGTTGTTGCGATTCTGGGATTTATAATGAGCCGTTTTGTTCCGAAAGCTCCTGCGGTCGATTCAAAAATTCAAATTAATTGGAATCCTGTGACCCCAACCTTAAAAGTTTTTCAGCTTGCGAAGCAAAATTCTTCGGTCCTTTTTTCGATTTATTCAATTTCTTGGTTTTGGTTTTTTGGTGCGGTCATGCTCTCGCTCTTTCCGATCTATTGCAAAGAAGTTTTAGGCGCAGGGGCATCGATTGTAACCTTATTCTTAGCCATTTTTTCGATAGGAATTGGTGTGGGCTCACTCTTTTGTGAGAAATTAACCGGAAAAAATGTCGATTTAAGTTTGGTGGTTTTTGGGACTCTCGGTATGAGTCTATTTAGCTTCGATCTCTTTTTTGTCGGTCAGCCAAATCTAGTTGTGCCTACGGCTGAGAATTATCTCAATATTGCAAAATTTTTTGAATCTACAGCTTCTTTTCGGATCGTATTTGATCTGCTCTTGTTGTCGCTATTCAGCGGATTTTTTATCGTTCCCCTCTACACACTATTGCAGGTTCGCACCCAAAGCGAAGTTAGGTCTCGAATCATTGCAGCCAACAATGTGCTCAATGCGGTCTTTATGGTTCTGGCAGCGGTTTTACTTATGCAGCTGTTGAAGCAAAAATGGAGTGTGCCCCAAGTATTTCTGGTACTCGCAATGGCGAATCTCGTTTTTATGGGTATCGTATTTTTTAAAGAACCTGAATTTTTGTCTAGTAGTCTAGCTCGACTAAAGATGATTTTCGAAAAGAAGTAGTTCGAATCAAACCGTCAGGCAAATCCGCCCAAGACCTCGCTCACAGTTAATCGTGAAAAACCTCTAAAAAATTTAGGTTAAAGCTTAGTAACTCCGAAATCTTAAATAGAGATCTATGTGAAATTGAAACGGAGTCTTGCTTTGAATTTTTTAAGCTGGTTTAGGGGCATAAAACTTAAATTGATTATGATTTTAGTATTAAGTGCAGGCACTCAGCTTGCGATGTATCTCTATAATTCCGCTTTAACAAATGCTGAGCAGACTCAAAAGAAGGAAGTACTTTCTGAACAAGGTATAGCTATTCAAAATTTTGGGGATGCAAATGTCGCACTTGGTGAATTTCGCGCCGATGCGCTTCAGGCGCTATTAACCGACCTCGATCCAAATGCGAGAATTCATCTACTTGAAAGCTCTGAAGTAAATCTCAAAAATGCGCTACTCAAAATCGAAAAACTGCAGAGTTTAAAATGGAGCGATCAAACCAGAGAACATCTCGCCGCAACTCACACGGACTTAGAAGAGCTGGCACAGAAATCTCAAGAATTTTTATCTTTAGTTAAAGAATCTAAATTTGAATCTGATCTGCTCGCTAAAAAAGCTTTTCAGACTAAGCTTAGTCCTGCTACTTTTCAGGTTGAAAAAATGTTTGCTCAGTTTCGGCCCCTTTTGGTAGCGCACGGACAAAAAAACAATCGCCCCGCCATAGCTGCAAAATCTGCAATAACGACTTTCTTTTTGCTTGGACTCTTTTGGATCTGCGCGCCGGGACTGATTTTTTTGGTGACGAAAAAATTGCGCCAATTTGCAATTAAGTTAGAAAAGTCGATTCAAAAAGTTACAAACCTATCCGAAGTTCTTTCGCAAAATACCTTACAGCTTTCAGAAAAATCAGTTTTGCAGTCGCAAACTTTTAAAATGACTTCGGTCTCGCTTGAAGAGATTGCTGAAAACATTGAGAAGAATGTCGAAAATACGCAAGGAAGTCTCGATTGTGCTCAATATGCTCGAGGGCTTTCGCAAGAAACCAATGTTACGATTGTTTCGCTTTCAGAGTCGATGAAAGAAATTTTGCAATCCAATGAAGAGATCGAAGTATTTGCAACTCGAATTCATGAAATCGGAGAGAAAACCGAAGTCATTGACGATATTGCATTTCAAACAAAAATTTTGTCCTTCAATGCATCCGTAGAGGCTGAGCGTGCGGGAGAAATGGGGCGAGGATTTGGGGTCGTCGCTCAAGAAGTAGGAAACCTTGCAGCCTTAAGCGGAAAGTCGGCAATTGAAGTCGCCGCAATAGTAAAATTGGCCATGAAAGAATCAAGGGAGGTCATCGACGTCAATCGGCTCCGAGTAAAAAAAGGTGCGGAACTCTGCGATTTAGCCGTAAGGAAAATGCGCGAGCTTATCAAATCAACGGAAAAAATCCTCGAGAGTTGTGAATTTGTATTGCAGACCTCTCGAGAGCAAAGTCATGGAATCCGGCAGGTATCCAGTCGCATTGGTTTTCTCAATCAAGCAACGGAGTCTCAAGTTATGAATTCTGAAGCAATTGCGAAAAGCAGCCAGGAGCTTTCGCAAAAGTCTGTGAATTTAAATACTCAGATAAAAGAACTTTATCAGATTCTCGGTCGGGAGCAATTGACCCAAGATGCAGGCCACAAAATTGTTCAGTTAAATGACAGTTCAAATGTTGAGTTGGCAGTGAACTCAAAGTTTAGTCCAAAATTTAAACTAGAGGCCTTCGATCTAAAAAAGGCCTCTGGCAGCGATTCAAATCGTCCAAAGCGCTAGACCTAGTGACACCTTAGTGTTGAAGGATCGCCGCCTCGCTGAAGCTCTTCACATACTTTAAAAAGCCCCCTCGATAGTCCTCTACGGTATGAGTATAAGGAAGATCAGGAGTGACCCCATTATTTTCGATAAATTCAGAATCAAGTGGCCCACGATTTGGATTGTAGGGATAAAACATTCCGCGCGTGAGACTCAATTTAATCCGAGAATTACTTAAGACGCCAACCTCTTCAACGTTTCCGCCCAAGCCCATAGTTCTTTGACCAAAGATTTGTGAACGTTTATTGGCTTTTACAATCATCGGAAACATATCGCCGCAGCTACCAGCCAATTCATCAATCAATACCAGCATCGGTTTTGACCAGCGAAAGTTTGGCTTTGTAACATAAAAACTTCCGGTAAATAGTGGAATTGGTATCGAGAGACTTTGACCCGCATCGTAGGCCTGTTCAACAGAGAGTCCCCAGCTTTCAAGGCTCAAGGCATCCCAAATTGGAGGATGAGGATTTTGCAAAACATAGTTTACTTTTAAATCATTGATCCATTTTCGATCGGCATGCAAGAGCTCAGCAGATTGAACATCCTGATCTCGTGAAAACAAATTGTAAAAATCTGCGCAATAGCTGCCGCCAGGATTATGGGTTTGATCTAGAACCAAGACATCAGCCAGATCCTGATACTCACTCATTAAGGCCATATACGCCTTCATATAGACGGCACTTGAAAAATCCGAAGGGCTATAAGTTGCTTGGCGGACCAGTAAAATACTTTTGCCTTTAAATTTGTAAAGAGCAGCATAAATCGGTGGAGTTTCTTTTTCAGCCAGCTCAAATTTTTTGCGAGCCGCATCGCTCGGATAAACTTTTACAAAATTAAATACCGATTGAACAGGTGGAGTGAGAAAGAACGGATTCACATCGCCCATTTGTTTGATATTATTCTGAACCACGTGATTGAGATCATTTGCAAACGGCACTCGCATATCAAAATCACCGTGAACAGGCATGAGACCATCAAGATCTTTGTTGTACTTTGATTCTTGCCAAGGGATATCGACAATATTGATGCTATCATCTGCTTTTTTAAGTTTCAGGCGGACCATTCTTTCAGTCGGTTTTAGTTCGGTCATATATGAGGGTCTATAAAGAGAATAAATAATATAATGTTGCTCACTTTCAGTGCGCGCCAATGAGCGATACTTAAGTGCAATAGGCAAATAGTAATTGAATGGGCTTTTGCCATCGACTTCTAGAACTTCGTCTCCATAATTGATTTGAAATGCCTTTGCTAGATCGGGATCAACATTTCCTACCATCGCTTTGCCTTCAACGGGAGTTAGGATAAGTGGAATTGAATATTTTGAAACTCCTGTTGAAGTATTTTCGATAGCTATCTGCACATGGCCATCTTTAAGCGCGGCACCGAATTGCATAACATAGCCTGCAAATTCTTCGTCGGTTTGGGCAGCCATGGCTTTAACTTTTAAATCCGCAGCCAAAGTTTCAATTTTTATGCCGAGGGTTTTTTCCTTGTAGCTGTATGGACCATAATAATCTTTAAAGAGCGTGATCATTTGATCAAAATCTTGTGCGCGTTCGTTCGAAGTCAATGGGCGAAGTGCTCCCGCGAAACCCTGAATATTTGAAGGCGTTTCTTGCAGTGAGCAAGCCGTGACCAAAAAGAAGCTAAAAGATAATGCGATAATTCGGAACGATATTTCTTTCAAGTAAACCCCCACCCGTTTGAAAATCAATGAATCCCCGAGGCAGCAGGTAACATTCAAATATTAAAGGCGCAAGTCGAATGGGTTTTTTAGCAATAAATCAGTTCAAAAATGGCCTATTCAAAGCCTAGATTGGGAAAGGTATTAGAGAATTCTTTGGTTCCTTATGTTTCTAGAGGAGGAGTGAGCCTTCGCGAAGCGCGAAGGCACAGTCATTTTTAAACTTATAAAAGGTGATTACAAACAACATCATCGCTTCGGTAAACATTGCCATTTTGAATGGCAAAGAGAACCGAAGTATGATTGAAATTTGTCGAAGGGAAAGCCAAGCTAAATTGATGTCCTTGAGTCAGTACATCGGTATATGGACTTCTGCCAAAGCTAGCAGACTGAACTGCAGGAGGAGGATTGACATTGTAGCTTGCAATTGGATTGCCCGTGCTATCTGAAACTGTTGCAACATAGTGGCTCTTACGAACTGGGCCGATTCCTTGGTTGTCGATAATGCTGATGCTGTATTCACCGTTAGAGGTGTGACAAGCTTCAACCATGCGAACAAGTGCAAAAGCTGGGCTTACTTGAAGAACAGAAACCAGTGCGAGCAACGCTAAATTTTTCATAAGATAATCCTTTTCTTCTCTTTCGAGAATGTTTTTTTATTTAGTATAAGAGGCCTATTGAGCGAGGATATTGCCAGAAGTATGCCTGACTTCAGCTTATGAAAATTACGCTGCCGACGAAGCAGGCGCGTCTATAAAACTGTGGCCATGAAAGCAGCTCCACTATTGAACCACAAAAAACTGAAATTTATTCAAATGGTTTCATAATTGAACTAGCAATGAATTGAAGCAAAAACCTTCAGTCCAAGTGAGAAATAAAAAAAGGAGACTCAATGGCCTCCTTTATAAAAATGCGGAATGTGAATTTGACCTGGTTAAAAAACTTCGCAGGCAATGTCTTGAACGATTGGTTTGCCTGATATTATCATATTAACCGATCCTGGCGCTCCGGCTCCACCCGGAATTCGAAGGTCCGTTCGTATATCAATTGAAAAGTCTTTTCCGCTAACAGAAAAATGTGCGCCTTGAGCTTGGGTAAAATTCTGGTGAGCGCTTAGCGATCTCAAGAGGCTCGCGGGATCGGTTGAGTCTTGATTGCGAATTTCAACCTTAAATTTATTTTGCTGGTCCTTTAAGCCTACGTAAACGAAATGACTCAGATTTCGCGTATGGCAAACGGCGCTATAGAGATAGCCAATATGACCACCCGAAGAAATAGTTCCTGCAAAGGCCAAGTTCGAAAAACTAAAAATACTGACAATTAATAATTTGAGTTCCATAAATGCTCCTTTTATTTTTTATCCTTATAGCATTGATTGTTATGATGCGATAGATCAATTTTATTAAAATAGTATCAACTGTGGAACTAACTTAGTAACAAACAACCTCATATATGAATATATTTGAGTTTGGCGACTACCAAGAGCTTCTAAAATCACAAATTAAAGAAAATTCTGAAAAACGTGGATACCTGACACTTTTAGCAAAAGAGGTGGGTTGCCAAAAATCTTATCTTTCTCAAGTCATAAGAGGACAAGTTCATTTTACACCCGAACATGCCATGAAACTCGCCCTATTCTGGAATTTGAGTGAAAGCGAAAGTGAATACTTAATTCAGCTTGTGCATCTCGGACGAACAAGCTTTCCACCGCTTGTGAAAAAAATAACAAATCGCCTTAGTGAAATCAAAACCTCACAGGCAAATCTAGAGCAGCGATTTCGTTCTAATTCTTTTCAAGATGTAGAAGCTCAAGCTCTTTATTATTCAAATTGGATGACATCTGCCATTCACATATTGGTCGATATTGAAGCTTTTAGAAAAATCGAATCCATTGGTCAGCGCCTGAATTTGTCGTTCCAACTGGTGCGCTCACAACTTGAAAAGTTGGAGCGCTTGAATCTGGTCAAGAGGCAGGGCTTGGATTGGCTTCCGAGCGGTAAGGGAATGCATTTGCCTAAGCGCTCACTCCTCACGGGCGCGAATCATCAGAATTGGCGGAGTCGTGCCATCATGGACAGTCAACTTGAAGAGTCGGATGGGGTTCACTATACGGCGATTCAATCACTAAGCCTCACCGATTTTGAGGAGGTTAAAGCTCTCATTTTGAAATTGATCGACAGACAGAGAAACCTAGTGGGGCCTTCAAAAGCTGAGGAGCTCGCATGTCTCACTTGTGATTGGTTTCGCGTTTGAATTGTCTCCCTTAACTTTTCGAGCTCAAAAAAAATTTAACTTCGTCAAAATATTGCCTAAAAATCACGCTGCGATTTGCAAACAAGGGGGCACCGCCCCTGGCAAAAAGAAAAACCTATAAATATGAGATTTTCTTGATTTAATTAAACCAAGATGAGATTTATTGACTGAATTATTTTTTTTTATCTTGCAAGCGATGATGACGAAATGCGAGTTTTGCCTCTTTGCTAAGTTTGGCTATAGCGCCAATACTTAAAATTTTGGCGTCCTAGTTTCGGTATTGAAAATGTTTTTCGTTTGTATGTGAATGAGCTGAATTTAGAGGAGAGGCGAATGGCATCTGATAAAGATCCAAATGATTTCGGACAAAATGATGTAGATCCAGCGGGAATGAAAGTTTTTATTTTCACCATGGTTTTCACCATAGGTTTTTTTATCGCTCTTGTATTTCTATCAAAAGGAATTGATTTAAAAGAAATTAATGAGTCGGCACAAGCGAACCCTGGTGGAGCTGCGCCTGCACAAAAAGTTGCAGAACTAGATATGGCGACGATAAAAGAGCCATGGATTTCAACTCCTGAAATCGTCAACCATGGCAAACAAGTATTTCAAACCAGCTGTGCCATGTGCCATGGAGCTGAAGGTAAGGGCGACGGCGTTGCCGGCGCAAGTTTGAATCCAAAACCCAGAAATTTAATTGAAGGCAAATGGAAAAAGGGCGGAACCTCGCTCGGTCTATATGATGTCATTCAGAATGGTATTCCCGGCGGCTCAATGGCCTCCTGGAAGGCTACGATTAAAAAAGGCGATCGTTGGGCATTGGTCGCATTTATTCGTTCAATTACCCAAAATAAAGTTGCCGATGATGAAGCAAAATTGAAAAAAGTAGCACCTACACTGGATTAAAAATGAAGAGTCATCATTTCAAAATTCTCATCATCCTATTACTGGCTTGCGTGGCGCATCTTGCGCTTGCACGTGAAAGCAATTTGAAGGCGGGAACTGAAAATGAAACACCAAAGGAATTTGATGGCTTGGCAATTGTTGAGCATCTTGGTGAAAAAGTTGATCCCAACCTCATTTTTACTGATGAAAATGGCGCAAAGGTAAAACTCGGAGACTTTTTTAAAGCTGGCAGACCCGTATTGCTTGATTTGGCATATTATGCATGTCCAGGCTTGTGTAATTATCACTTAAATGGACTCAGCGAGGGGCTTAAAGGCATCGATTTGGTTCCTGGCAAAGATTATGATTGGGTCGTCGTCAGTTTCGACATTAAAGAGAAGCCTCCTTTGGCTAAAGCAAAAAAAGACAATATGGTTGCTGCGTTCGGAAGAGTTGGCGCAGCTGAAGGCTGGCATTTTTTAACTGGCGACAAAAATTCAGTTGATGCCTTGGCAAAACAAGTTGGTTTTTCATTTCGTTGGGCGCCTGAGGAAAAACAGTTTGCCCATGCCTCAGCCGCCTATGTTGTAACGCCAGACGAAAAAATCTCTCGCTATCTCAAGGGTGTTCAATTTGATTCTCAGACCTTGAAACTTTCGCTCATTGAGGCTCGAGGCGGCGGTATAAGCAATGTCGTCGATTCATTGATGTTATTTTGTTTTCACTGGGATAATAAGACCGGAAAATTTAGTCCAGCGGTAATGAAAATTGCACGAATTGCAGGGGCGTTGACAGCGTTGTTACTACTAGTTGTGATTCTTCCCAATGTTTTGAAGAACCGAAGATTTGGGAAGTGATTGAAGGAGCGGACGTGAAGGAGTGGATTGTGAAGGGCTTGTCTCGATTTGGTTTCCTAGCATTATTGCTAAATGGATTATTTTTGAAATCTGTGGCCAGGGCTGATGGTGATGTTTTTATGCCGCCACAAGCGACTGAAGTCGCCGTTCAGGTCGACAATATTTATTCCTTCTTGCTTTGGTCGAGCCTCATCTCATTTATTATAGTCGTTGGCGGCATGATCTATTTTGTCATTAAGTACAAGAGATCTCCGACCAATCAGAAGTCAGCTTATATCACCCACAATCACACGCTTGAATTTTTGTGGAGCTTTATTCCGTTTGTCATCTTTATGTTTGTATTTGCTTGGGGCTGGTATGTTTATGATCAAATGCGAAGCTATCCCGCCGACTCTTTAGAAGTTCATGTCTTTGCTAAAAAGTGGGATTGGAAGTTTGTTTACAAGAATGGCAAAGAGTCCGTCACTTCAATGGATGCAAGTAATAATAAAGTTCCTGCAACTCTTGTTGTGCCGATGGGTCGAAATGTAAAACTCATTATGTCCTCAACCAAAATCAATCCAGAATCAACCGATCCCGGTGATCGCGCCGTCATTCATAGTTTCTTCGTACCTGCCTTTCGCGTAAAGCAAGACGTGGTTCCGGGTCGCTATACCGCTTTGACCTTTAAGGCTGACAAACTCGGCGATTTTTATGTTTTCTGTGCGGAGTATTGTGGCGGTGGGCATTCAAGCATGCGCGCAATGGTCAAGGTTGTTTCTCCTGAAGACTTTGAAAAATGGTTGT
Source organism: Bdellovibrionales bacterium (assembly GCA_043739185.1). Classification (GTDB taxonomy): domain Bacteria; phylum Bdellovibrionota; class Bdellovibrionia; order Bdellovibrionales; family JAMPXM01; genus JAYTQQ01. Next base: position 19,564 of record JAYUEN010000029.1, on the reverse strand, counting down.
CTTCAGAAGCTGGTGGCGCACTTTCACTCGCAGAAAAAGGCCGTGCCTTGTATGCCGGCAAAGCTTGTATCGGTTGTCATAGTTTAGATGGCTCTCGAGTAGTAGGCCCTACTTTCAAAGGACTCTGGGGTCGAAGTGAAGAAATGGCCGATGGGCAAAAAGTAACGGTCAACGAAGATTATGTTCGTGAATCAATACTAGATCCAAACGCCAAAATCGTAAAGACATTCCCGTCGGGGGTCATGCCGGTTTTTAAAGGTCAAGTCACCGACGAAGATATCACTGCAATTATTGAATTTATTAAAACAATTAAGTAAGTCTGGTGAATTGTTTGCTGATTTATTGAATTTGGGTTTTCGATTTTAGATTAAAAAAAGGGGAATGAAAATGGCTCATGCCGCGCACGACGAGAATTCAAACTACCTCAACCACGAAAAGGGTTTATGGTCGTGGCTTTCTACTTTAGATCATAAGCGCATTGGGATTTTGTATTTCATAACGGTTATGGCATTTTTCTTAGTAGGCGGAATCTTCGCATTACTGATTCGCACGGAACTGCTCACTGGCACCATGGCCTTGTTTCCCGCTGAAACCTATAATCGAGTTATGACTTATCATGGAGCTATCATGGTTTTCATGGTGATCATTCCGGGAATTCCCGCCTTTTTGGGTAATTTTATTATGCCTATGCATATTGGCGCTAAAGACGTGGCCTTCCCACGCCTCAATCTTTTGAGTTGGTATTGTTTGTTGGTTGGAGCTGCGATTGCTTTGTCTTCGCTCTTTTTTGGTGGCGCCGATACCGGTTGGACTTTTTATACTCCGTATTCAATTCAAACAAAGCCTGCAGTTATGCTTATGGGCTTTGGCGTTTTCGTCGCCGGGTTTTCATCTATTCTTACGGGTTTAAATTTTATCGTTACCGTTCATAAATTGCGATGTCCCGGAATGACCATGAATCGTATTCCACTATTTGTGTGGGCACTTTACTCAACGGCCATTATTCAAGTATTGGCTACTCCAATCTTAGCCATCACAGTTTTGCTATTAGCCATGGAGAATATTTTCGGCATCGGATTCTTTGACCCTAATTTGGGAGGTGATCCGGTATTGTATCAACACTTCTTTTGGTTTTATTCACATCCGGCAGTTTACATTATGATTTTGCCAGCGTTCGGAATTATCAGTGAATTGATCACGGCTTTTTCTCGTAAAACTATCTTTGGTTATACCGCGATTGCCTATTCAAGTTTAGCGATTGCAGCGGTCAGCTTTTTTGTTTGGGGTCATCATCTTTTCGTGAGCGGTCAATCAGAAGTAGTGGGACTGATCTTTTCATTTATTACCATGCTAGTAGGCGTTCCAACAGCGATCAAAACCTTCAATTGGGTAGCGACTATGCACAAAGCCAATATTAATTTGGCTTCCCCTATGCTTTTTGCAATTGGCTTTATGTTTTTGTTCACCATCGGTGGAGTAACCGGAATCTTCTTAGCCACAATCGCATTAGATGTGCATTTGACTGATACTTACTTTGTGGTGGCACACTTTCACTATGTCATGGTGGGCGGGACTCTGATGGCCATCATGGGTGGTATTTATTATTGGTTTCCAAAAATGTTCGGCAAGATGTGCAATGAAGTTGGCGCGAAAGCTTCTTTTGTATTTATCTTTATCGGCTTTAACGTGACCTTTTTCCCTCAATTTATTTTGGGAGCCAAGGGCATGCCACGTCGATATGCGAGCTACCATGTGGCTTATACCTCGTTCAATCAAATCTCTTCGATCGGAGCCTATCTGATAGGAATTGGATTTTTGATCGGCGCGATCACTATCATTCACGCCTTACTCAAGGGTAAGAAAGCCTCTGCAAATCCGTGGGGTGCAAAAACTCTTGAGTGGACAACAGCATCTCCGCCACCTCATGAAAACTTTTTAAAAACCCCAGTCGTAACAGCAGGTCCATATGAATACCGTTAAACCAACGTCTCACGAACATCATTATGCTCACCACTACGATAGTGCTGAGCATGAATACGAAAGCAGTAAACAGGGAATTTGGGCATTTCTTTGCACCGAAGTTCTGATGTTTGGTGGACTATTTGTAGCCTATGCCTATTTTCATGCGAAGTATCCTGAGCTATTTAAGGCCGGATCGCAATTTTTGGATTGGCGACTAGGGGCGCTCAATACAGTGGTACTGATTACGAGTTCCCTGACGATGGCTCTCGGTATTTATTACGTTCAGAAGCGTGAAAAATCTAAAGCGGTTTTGATGTTGGTATTAACAATCCTATTTGGTTTTGTATTTTTGGGCGTCAAATATATTGAGTATTCTCACAAAATTCACGAAGGTCTTTTGCCTGGCTCGTGGTTTCACGGTGAACTCGGCGAAGTAAAAAATCTTCCGCTTTATTTCTCTTTTTATTTTATGATGACAGGCTTGCACGGAATTCACGTGGTCGCCGGCATGTGCTTGATTGGCTGGGTTCTTAAGAGAACATTGAACGACGAATTCGGTCCTAATTTTTATACTCCGGTCGAAGGTGTTGGTTTGTTCTGGCACTTGGTAGATTTGGTCTGGATCTATTTATTCCCTTTACTCTACTTGGTATCTTAAGGAGACACGCATATGTCACAACAGCATTCAGATGCCCACCACGTCATTGAGTTTTCGACCTATATCAAAGTATTTGTAACTCTGCTTATTTTAACAGTGATTACGGTTGCGGCTTCACGATTTGATTTCGGTGAATGGAATACAATTATTGCTTTTGGAATTGCCACAGTGAAGGCCTTTTTGGTACTCGCGTACTTTATGCATTTAAAATATGATAATAAATTAAATCGCGCGGCCATCTTGTGCGCGGTATTTTTCTTGATCGTGATGTACTTCTTTTGCCGAATTGATGATTTAACCAGAATCATTCAGCACAACGTACTCTAAGACTTTTAAATAATATGTAGGCCAAATGAAAAGCTTTATGACTCTTACCAAATCCGGGATAGTGGTCTTCGTTCTTATTAGCGGAGTGCTTGGCTATGCTTTGGGCTTTCAAGGTGGACCCGTTCACTATTGGCGATTGCTTGCGACAATAGTGGCTCTTTATTTCTTTTCTGCTGGAAGTTTTGCGATCAATCAGGCTCAAGAAGCCAAGATCGATGAAGTCATGCCTCGCACTGAGAATCGTCCGATTCCAACAGGAGAATTATCAAGACGATCAGCCTACCTGATCGGTTTTTTGTTAATTTCCGTAGGTCTTGCCGCCTCGATTTACATTAGTTGGTTGGTAACGGCTGTGTGTTTGCTTACTTTCTTTTTGTATAATGGTGTTTATACATTGTACTGGAAGCGAAGACTTAGTTTTGGAGCTGTACCCGGAGCACTCCCTGGAGCTTTGCCCGTGGTCATAGGATATGCTGCTAGCAGTGGGGTCATTTTCACTTCAGAATGTTTGTACGCATTTTTGATCATGTTTTTATGGCAAATGCCGCACTTTTGGTCGCTCGCCATTAAGTATCAAGAGGACTATCAGAAGGGCGGAATCCCGGTATTGCCACTTTCAATCGGAACGCACGGTACTTTATTTCATATCGGACTATATGTATTTGCCTATCTAGGTTTGGCACTAGCGTCTCCGTGGTTTACTTCAACTCACTATGCTTATCTATATTTGGTTCTGCCATTTGTATTAATGGTCTCAGTAGGATTTTCTAAGTATTACCGATCTCAAGCTAAGAGCGGATGGCTTGCATTTTTTCTTTGGACCAACTTCAGTATGTTGGCTTTTTTAATCGCTCCGGTCATTGATAAATGGCAGAGGGTTTTTTGAAAAGAGAAGCTCCGGATAAATCGCCATCGAACTCTTTACAACTGAATGAATTTCCCAAACGTCTGGTTTTGGGTATGCAAATTTTGGTTGTTTCAATTATTGCATTGATGGCCTTTGGTGCCTTTGTTCGAACCATGAATGCGGGATTGACCTGTCCGGATTGGCCGCTTTGTTATGGTAAAATGATACCCGAATATCATTTTGGCGTTTATTTAGAGTTTATTCATCGTGCCTACGCAGGCTTTGAAACAATTTTATTTTTAATTTGTCTGATCACTATTTTGCGGAGTTCAAGCATTTCAAAATGGACTAAGAGAATGAGTCTAATAGCCTTGTTTTTTTTGTTCAGCCAAATCGTGATGGGCGGACTTACAGTTTTACTCCTTTTAAAAAGCGTAATTGTCACTTCACATTTGGCGCTGGCGGCTCTGTTTATGGCGAGTATTTTATGGACCACCTTGCGGCTACAAGAAGAGAGTTTACCAACTCTCGTTGAGCCCAGTATAAAGAAGGATGTTATTTATTACTTCATTTGCATTTTGCCAATTCTAGTTTTTATTCAGCTTCTCTTGGGTGGATTTGTTGCAAGTACTTATTCGGGTTTGGTTTGTCTAGATTTTCCTAAATGCAATGGCCTTTGGTTCCCGAGTTTAACCGGTACGCTCGGTCTTCAAGTCATTCATCGCATGTTCGCTTACTTTTTGGCCTTGAGTGTTTTTGCAATTCGTTTGTGGGCCTCTTTTGATCAGAAAACCAAACATTTAAATCCTAAGATTTTTTTCAATTCGAAATTGCTATTTATGCTCGTAACGCTTCAGATATTTTGGGGCGTACTTAATTTGAAATTGTATTTACCCGCATGGGGCGCGGTTTTACATCATTTGACCGGCGTCGTACTGTTTGCAATGGCGATACGATTTGTGTTTTTAGTTAAACGAAGAGCGGAGTAACGGGGCCTGGCAAACCGGTATCTGGCTTCGGTCACCGAAACTAAAAACTGCGACTGATACAGAAAAACAGCCAACAGCTGCGGCTGCCGTCTAAACGGCTTCGGTTCGGCCTTACTTCGGCGCAGGAAAATCCGGCTGAGCATTTGGATGGGCTTTTTGAAAAGCTTCTAAATCCAAACAATTTTTTGCAATTCGCATACAATTAGGAAATTTAGACTCTTCAATTTGGTATCTTAGAACATTATAATGACCAGGAATCATAAAACAGTCGACCGCACTTGGCTCATCGCCAAAACAATATTTTTTACAATAGGGAGCAATGAAGCTGTCGAAAGTTCTCATTCCATTGGTAATCCAATGTGTGGCCCATTCATCTTTTTTTGTTTGATCAAAGCCAGCCTGCGCTCCAAGTTCGTTTAAGGTACCCATATTGTGAAGTGGCTGAACACCGCTATTGATAATCTCACAAGCTTGAAGTTGAAGAGCTCGAATATAATTATCCTTTGAAAATAAGCTGGGTTCACTAATAACAGAATCAAGGTAATCTATAATTGCAACTGATTGGCCAATAATGTGATTTCCGTGAATGAGAGTTGGCACCTGGCTGCTTGGATTCAATTTGCGATAAGCCTCACTCTTTTGTTCGCCACCATTTTTGATCAAATTGACCGGGCGGAGATTGTAGTTTGCCTTCTTTAAATTAAGGGCAATTCGAACGCGAAATGAGGCTGAACTACGGTAGTAGCTATAAAGCTCAAATTTAGGCATTTTTTTCTCCTCTTATAGACATTAAGTGAAGAATTCGTTACAAGCAACGAGTCGAAAGCAAAAGTTTAAAATGAGGGGCTTAAAAGCAAAATGAGACTTGGAACTTTAAAAAGCAAGGTGAGCCGAGACGGTGATTTGGTCGTCGTGAGTCGGGATGGCCGAAGAGGAATTTTAGCAACTCATATTGCGGGAAATCTGCGAACTGCTGTCGAAAATTGGCGCGATACGAATGTCAAATTGCAGAGACTTTACGATGCCCTTAATAACGGTGAAGTAACAGGTACCTTTGCGGTTGACGAGAATCACTTTCACTCACCACTTCCGAGAAGTTTTCAATGGGCCGATGGGTCTGCTTTTATTCATCATATTAAACTAGTGCGAATGGCAAGAAAAGCGCCTTTGCCAGAGACTTTAAATACAGTGCCACTGATGTATCAAGGTGGAAGCGATGATTTTTTAGCACCGCGCGCTCCGATTCCTCAAGTCGATTTTGCTCATGGTACAGATTTCGAAGCTGAGGTAGCAGTTATAACCAATGATGTTCCACTTGGAGTATCACCCGAGCAGGCATTGAATCATATTTTACTTTTTGTAATCGTAAACGATGTTTCATTGCGCGGTTTGATTCCTGAGGAGTTGGCCGCAGGATTTGGTTTTTTTCAAAGTAAACCTTCCTCTGCCTTTGCACCATTTGCCGTGACTCCTGATGAATTGGGAGAGGCCTATAAAAGCGGGAGAGTGCATTTACCATTACTCGTAAAATTTAACGGAGAATCATTTGGTACCGCCAATGCAGGGGCCATGCATTTTCATTTTGGCGATTTAATTGCGCATGCGGCGCGCACGCGAAATTTACAGGCCGGTACAATTATCGGCAGTGGCACAGTATCAAATGAAGAGCGTGAACGCGGGAGTTCATGTTTAGTTGAAAAGCGAGTGCTTGAGCAAATTCAAGATGGAGAAGCGAAAACTCCCTTCATGAAAGTTGGAGATCGGGTCCGAATCGAAATGAAAGATGTAAATGGTCGAGATTTATTTGGAGCCATTGATCAAGTGGTAGTTCCTGCAAAATAAGGAGTTGGTGATGAAAAGTTCATTTTTGGTTTTATTTTTTTTAATGCTAGGCTCATTCGCTTTTGCTGAAGCTGACAGCATTTCTGGGGTGGTGACATTATCAAAAGAACTCGAAAAGAGCTTGAGCCCAACCGGAGTCTTATTTATTGTTGCTCGAGCACCAGGTGAGGCAAAGCCAGGAGTGCCTCCGCTTGCGGTCTTGCGAATTGCGCAACCCAAATTTCCGCAGAGCTTTTCGATTGGACCTGGCAATTCGATGATGGGCGGGAAATTTGAAGGTGAAATGTCGATTTTGGCAAGATATACAGCGAGCGGAGACGCTTTGGATAAAAGCGGCCCAATGGGCACGGATCCTAAAAACTCAAAAGTAAAACCCGGAAAAGCAGATTTAAAAATTGAATTGAAAGCTCAAAAGAAAAAATAGCATTGAGGCGAGAGGGCCGCGGAGTTGAGCTCCTTTACACGGCCCCGAATTCAACAGCCTACATCATCTCTTTGTTCTCACTTACAAACTCACTCGCATCAACTTCTTTAAGTTTTGCTGTGCTCAATAAGAATTCGACCACTTTGTCTTCAGTCAATTTATAAGCCATTTGTCTTCGCATATTGGTGTCGGTTTCGGCATCCAATTTTTTACCTTGCATTTGGCCAGCATTGGCATGTATGGCTTGATCAAGTTCTTCTTTGGTAACAAATAAATTGTTTTGTTTAGCCAATTCATCAATGAGAAAGCTTGATTGAATCATAAAGCTAGCAGTGTTTGAGAAATCTTGATCCCACTTTTCTTTGTAAGCTTCGTACTCTTTATTCGACATACCTTGTTGGGCCAAACGTTGCTCAAAGTTTTTGATCAACATATTTTTTTGTTCAGTCAGAAGTGATTTCGGAACAGTCACAGGATTTTTCTCTGCCAAAACACGCAAGAGGCGACCTTTCAGGTCCTCGCGAATTCGGTACTCTTCACGCTTTTTATAGTCGTCTGAAACGCGAGTTTTCAATTCGGCTAAAGTTTGACCTTGACCCATTTTTTTCGCAAATTCGTCGTCTAAATTCGGAAGGTCTTTTTTCTTAAGTGCATTTATTTTAATTGTGAAGACCTTGTCTTTTCCCTGCAATTCGGGAACTTGATAAGCGTCTGGGAATTTTGCAGTCACATCTTTGGTGGCACCGACTTTCATCCCTTCGATACCTTCTTCAAAGCCAGGAATCATTTGTCCGGAGCCGAGTTCAAGTTCGTGTCCTAAAATCTGTTTTTCTCCGTTACCAGTGAGTTCAAAATCGGATGAAAAATCAATTACCACAACATCGCCTTTTTGCGCAGGACGGTCCTCGAGAACAGGGACCGTTTGGGCGAACATATTTCTCCATGAATTGAGCGTGTCCTCAACAAATTTATCGCTGGTGCCAAGCTTCTCTTTTTTCACTTCTAGACCATTGAAGTGAACAACCTTTACTTCGGGTCTAACTTCAAATTCGGCGGTAAATTTAAAGTTCTTATTGTCTTCAAACTCATCGAACTCAATAGCGGGATACCCAATTGGATCTAAGGAATGCTCATCAACGGCTTTTGGATAATGCTTTTGAATGAGGTCCTGAATGACATCCTGTTTAATGCGTCCACCGTAGATAGATTTAATGGTCCCGATTGGAGCCTTACCTTTGCGAAAGCCCTTAATATTGGCTTGTTTTTGAACCTGTTTAAAGGCGTTTTCAAATGCCGCTTGAACTTCTGAAAGAGGAACTTCAATATTGAGTTTACGTTCTAAGGTCGAAATCTTTTCGAGGCTAGTTTTCATCTCTTCTCCGATATTTATCGATAATTAACAGTTATCTCATATTGTAAATGTGATATTTTCGAAGGGAGATAATAGGAGATGGCCAAAACAAAGGCAAGGGGCTTTCGTAACTAAAAGCCAGGATGCAAATGAGTATTGGACAAAAGATAAATTTCGTTACTGGCAAGGGGGGCGTCGGAAAGTCTGTCTTTGCTGCCAGCATGGCCTTAGCCAAGGCAAGAATGGGCGAAAATGTACTTTTGCTTGAGATTGGCGAAAGCAGCTATTTTCGCGACTTTTTTGGCCTTAAGAGAGTAGGGCATAAGCCAGTTGAAACTGGACTAGGTTTCGAGGTGGCTTTGTGGAGCGGCGAGACCTGTTTGCGCGAATATATCGTTCATTACCTCAAGCTTGAAAAGCTCTTGAACCTATTTTTTGAAAACAATGTCATGCGAGCATTGGTAAACGTTGCCCCAGGACTAAATGAAATTGCAATTCTTGGTAAAATTACCAGCGGAATCAGAAGTATTGGCCCCCCGCTACACTATAAGCGAATTATTGTAGATTGTTACTCTACCGGACATGCTTTGGCGCTTTTTCGAGCAGCCCGAGGACTTCGTGATGCGATTCCCTTTGGTCCAATGGGTCGCAACGCGAGTGAAATTTATGAGGTTTTAAAAAACCCAAACTTTTGCTCTTACCATATTGTTACTTTGCTTGAAGAAATGCCGGTGATTGAATCGCTTGAGCTAGCTGCGGCCATGCAAGCCGAACTTAAAATTCAGCCAGATATTTTTAGCAATAAAACGCTCTATTCCCCGGTGAATCTCGAAGCACTAACGCATTTGATTCAGGACCCCTCTTGCTCCGATCTCAATGAGTTTTCAGTATTTTTGAAAACCAGCATAGAACGTCAAAATAAATTCTTAGCTGAGGTTAAGCAGAAGAATTTTCAAAAAACCATGTACGATTTGCCCTTGGTTTTTTCAAATGATGCCAAGGAAATTGTACAACTTTGCGCGGATAAGGAGTTCATACGAGCTCTTTAGACGGCAGTCTTCAATACAGTGAAGTCATAATTTGTGCGGGCTCTGGTGGAGTCGGTAAAACGACTATCTCTGCCGGTTTGGCCTTGCGAGCGGCGAGTTTTGGAAAGAAAGTTTTAGTCTTGACTGTCGATCCAGCTCAAAGACTCATGACAAGCCTTGGACTTCAGCCGGGCAGTGATCAAATAACTAAGGTTGAAACGCCCAGTTTAAAGGGTGAAGTATATGCCGGGATTGTTCAGTCAAAAAAAATATTTGATGATTTCATATCAAAATACTCCGGTAACAAAAGCGTTGTTGATAGAATCTTTAAGAACCGTTTGTATCAACAGCTCTCGACGACCTTGAGTGGATCTCAAGAATTCACTGCGCTTGAAAAATTGCTGCAAGAATATGAATCTAAAAATTTTGATTTGATTATATTGGATACGCCTCCGACAAAGCATGCGCTAGATTTTTTCGTAGCTCCTCGTCGCATCATCAATTTGTTTCAAGATTCAAATACCAAGTGGTTTGCAGCACCTGAATTAGAACCCACCGGATTCATTTCAAATTTGATTTATAAAGGAACTAAAACGGTATTTAAGTCGCTCGAAATTTTAACTGGAGCTGAATTCATTGAGGAGCTCGTCGACTTTTTTGTCGCCATCAGGTCAGTACAGAAAATTTTGCGTGAACGCAGTGAAAAAGTCGAAAAGTTACTAGCCAATAAGACCACCAGCTTTGTGCTCATAACAAGTTTTGACTCAGCAAAGCTTGAAGAAGCCAATGTGCTCCAGAAGCGATTCTCAAAAATGAAATACCAACTCGATGCAGTCATTATTAACCGTGCCTATCCTCTTTGGGCTTCAAACGTAATAGCCAATCCATCTTTGCAAAATCAAGAGGTTTACCAAAAAGTATTAAGATACTACAATGAGTTTAGAAGCTACTATGCCAATCGCTACAAATTGTACGATGATTTTGCGGCGGGATTTGAGCGCAACGTAAAGATTTTTCGAATTCCTGATTATGGCCAAGATATTTGCGGAATTGATGACCTTCTCGAATTGAGCGATCGCTTAGCCAGTGCTCAAAGTGAAAGGATGAAATGAGATTTTTTGTATTCATCATTCTTTTGTCTGGATGCGGTTCGCTGCATAGGTCCTATGAGTTTTTGCAGGATCCAAGTTTAAGGCAGATCAATCATCAAACTCCAAAACTTTATGCTGAGGCGACTCAAGCTCTAGAAAATGAAAAATTTGAAGAGGCCAAACTTCTATATGAAAAATTTTTAGTGCGAGAGCCCACCACGCCATATTCTCAACTCGCCCATTTTAATTTGGCGAGAAGTTTTTTTGGACTCAAAATGTATGCAGATTCGGTTGATCAATTGAGATTGGTGGCGACTCAAACGAGTGGCCACGCTCCGGAGCTACAAGCTCAAGCCTTTTACCAATTGTCTTTTTCCTATGAAGCGCTTGGTGATCGCATCAATGCGCTGGCTAGTTTACTCGACAGTTATCAGCGAAAACAATATTTCTCTCGGGAAGTGGCGACCGCTGAAATTCCTGCGCGCATAGCAGGAGCCTTTGCTGCCCTTGGCAATTTTGAACAAGCCAGAGTTTACTATACTCAGGCCGAAGATGGCGTGCGTTTGTTGAAGCGAGAAATTCAAAATAATAAAATTCCAGAATGGTTACCGCGCACCCTCTATTATATGGGTGAGGTTTCTTTGAGAAAAATGGCATTTGAAGATGTTGCAAGTGTTTTGCGCCCGTTAGCAAAAGCTCAAGTTTACTTACTTGAAGCGTCTGAAATTGGTGAAACAGGCTGGTCGCAAAAATCCTCTCAAGAGTTGATAAATACCTATGCGAGGACTCTAGATGTCATTGCAAAATCTAGGCTACTTAAAAACGAAGAGGATCCGATTTCGGCGGCTCGATTGGCTCAAGAAAAACAGTGGGAGCTTGCGCAAGAATTTTATCGCGTTTTAGATGAAATGAAAATCTATGAGCGGCCTGACTTACCCAATCAAAATTTACTCACACGTCAAATATTTGCGAGTGTGGCCAAAACCAAAGAAAAGGTGATGAAAATTTTAAATCAAGCCAAGATTGGCCAAGAAGTGACAGACAGTTCGAAGGCGCACCAACATCATTTACAGGGTAAAGTGGTCAAGCCGAATTCAATTCTTGAACAGGATTACATCGAGCAACACAAAGTGACGAAGCCGACTGTTGACGAGTCCAAAAAATCTCCGGTTTCAATTGAAAAAAAAGACCCCAATCTTTAGGTAGGCTTGCAAATGTTTAAGGATTTTTTAAATGGATTTTTGGCCAGTTTTAGAGGAATCGGACTCTTGTTCGGTTCTAAAAAAACGATGGCCATTGCAGGTACTCCGATCTTGCTGGGAGTTCTTTCACTTATTGGGTTTTTCAGTTATGTATTTCCTCACTATGGGCCGATTCACCAATATTTTGAGGACTTTTTTGTTCACACACTAGGATTTACCTCTCAGAATTTTTTCATGCAATTTTTTGTTAGTAGCTTAGTGCTCTTGGTCGTTTTGGCAATGCTTCTTGCGAGTGTCTATTTGCTATTTTTAATGACCAAGTTATTGGCGTCACCTTTTTATGGCTTGCTGGCCAATCAAGTATTCAAAATTCGCGGTGTTAAAAAAGCCGAGTCACTTTCAATTGCTCATTGGATATTTTTGAGCTTTCGCACGACCGCCGTGAATCTAATTGAGGTTTTTGTTTTCGCAGTTATCGGTGTCATCTTATTTGTTTTCTCTTTCGTACCAGTGATAAATGTCGTGGCAGCATTCGGATTTTTTATGATAATGGCCTACGATTCGACGGACTATTCTTTGGACCTCCTGAATTTAGGTCTTTCTCAAAGGATAAATTATTTTTTCACGCATTTGCCGCAGTTCTTTGGTTTTGCACTTTCTATTGGGCTTTTGATGTGGGTGCCAGGACTCAATCTCATTTTATTTGCGGCAAGTGTGGCTGGTGCAGCAGATTTAGTCAGTCGAGACCAAATTTTTTTAAATCAAATTCAAACAAAGTATAAATGAAAAGTTAGGAATTTATGATAAAAGAAGAAATTCACCAAAAAATTGTAAATAAAATGAAAGAAGTTGAAGTTTGGTTTCGGTCGAAGCGTGATACCTATCAGGTACCAATTTATTCGAGCTACGATATTCGTGACTCCGGCTTCAAAATTACAAATGTAGATGCCAATATTTATCCGGCGGGCTTTAATAATATTTGCCCAACCGATCAAGAACATGCGCCGGAATTGATGCGCTATTATATTGACCGCCACTATGGCAAAGCGGTTCGAAAAATTCTTTTGCTAACCGAAGAACATACCAACAATCCTTACTATTGGTCTAATATTGCCTCGTTAAAAAAGATTATGACAGAAGCTGATCTCAATGTGCAAATCGCTATTCCTCGGGCCAAGAATAGTGGGGCCCTTGAAATGCAAACGGCGGCTGGCGAGCGGCTGGGTGTATGTCCGGCCTATTTTGAAAATCAAAAAATTACGGCATGTGAATTTGAAAGTGACCTCATTGTGAGCAACAATGATTTTTCAGAGTATTATGCGGAATGGGGCGCTGAGATATTGAGTCCGATGAACCCGCCGAGAGAATTGGGCTGGTACCAAAGAAAGAAAAGTAATTATTTTAAATTTTACAATGAGATTGCCACTGAGTTTGCAAAGCTAATTGATATAGATCCCTGGAATTTAACAGTTGAAACCGAGCTGTATTCGCACTTTGATTTAGCGGACGATCAAAGTAAGGAGCAATTGGCGCAAAAGGTTGATGAAATGCTCGCCCGAATCAAAGAGAAATATCGAAAATTTCAAATCGCCGGTGAGCCCTTTGTATTTATTAAAAATAATTCGGGAACTTACGGATTGGGTGTAGTCAAAGTTGCTTCTGCTAACGAAGTACGAAATTTTAATTATAAATCTCGTAAAAAGATGAAGGCCGCAAAGGGCGGACGCGATGTTGAGGAAGTGATTATTCAAGAGGGCGTTCCGTCGATCACGCGTGCAGAAGGTATCACCGCAGAGCCTGCGATCTACCTAATAGGTTGTAAGCTTGCTGGCGGCTTTTTAAGAACACACGCCGATAAAGATGAAACTGAAAGTTTAAATAGTCCGGGCGCAATCTACAAAAGACTTTGTGTTTCAGACTTAAATATAAGTGTCGAGGAGCATCCACTTGAAAATGTTTATGGTTGTGTCGCGCGACTGGGTTTGCTGGCCATTGGTCGAGAAACTGAATTTATGAAAGTAAACTATAAGTCTTATCTCAAATGAATTGAAGTCCAGTGCTGAATTTCAAACTGTCTCAAGCCGAGACAGTTTTTTTTAAGTGCTTTCTAAGGGTCTGTTCCCAAAATGCCGATAATAGCCATAGGGAGAACGATGTCTCTTGTGGAGAGGTTTTGAAAAATAAGATTCTTTTTTCACTCATAATTTTTGGTTTTGCCGCACTCTTTGGAGTGTATTCTCAAATGCAATCTTGGGACGGCGTGATCTTCATCTCAAATTCTCAAATTCTTGAAAAAAATCGTAATCCTGCGGCCATTCGTAAAGTTTTTGATTTTTCTCAACTCGAAGGTAGCGCTCTCAAAATGCGTTCACAAAGACGACTGATTGAAGAAGCTAATATTACAAATGAAAATGGAAGAGTCTCGATTGAGCTTGGGCATTTTGTGACCAAAGGCGAAGGGAATCGAAGGATTTTCGCGTGTGACTTCTATGAGCGGGTAACTTTAACTTTTAAGGCGGAAGGCATTGCTGCCAGTGGAGAAATTCCCACTCTGCGAGTAGAAGGGCCCTGCAAAGTGAGCGCTGACTTAAACAAGATTTCCTTAATTAGTATTCCAGTGAATAAAATTTTAAATGAGCGACCCTCAGATATGGATCTCAACTATGATCAATCCAGCGTCAGTTTTCATTTTGAAAATATGGGTCAAAGTTGGCCAAAGAATTGGGTTTTAAAATCAGTTAAGCTCTTGCGAGACAATCATCCCGGCGATGGTATTGAAGTGGATGAGCATGAGATCAAGGATATTACATCGATTCCGATTTCGATGAAGTGGTAACAAATCTAAAATCCAAGGCAGCTGGCAGCCGCAGCGGTTGGCCGTTTCGGTCTCAGTTATCAGCGGCCCGTTTGCCGGGCCCTGATGTTTCTCTTTCTTAATTTCGCGTCAGTTTATACAAATGCGCACCCAATTTATCTGCAATTGGAAACAAATCTTTAAGGCTTTCCTCCATCTCAATTAAAGCTTGCACCTCACGAAGCGAAGCAAATGCAATCACATAAAATCTTGCTCGCTCTTTTTTCGAAGTTCGGGCGGAGCCCTCACTTAGATTTAAGACAATGCTACTTGAGGCCCTTTCAAGCTGGTCTTTGAGGAATCTTGGCAATTTCTGTGTTCGGCATTTCTTGTAAAGCTCAAGTGCCATTTGGTAACTTCTAAAATTCTCTAGCATTTTGTATCCTTTCGGTTTTCGCAAATTCGATTTTGAATTTCGCGGTTCTTAGTCGCAAGCGAAACCGCGAAATTCAAAATCGAATTTGCGAAAACCGAAAGGATACAAATATGTTGAAAGATTTTCGTTCGTACCAAATGGCACTTGAGCTTTACAAAAGATGCGAACACATTAAGGCGAAGGCCTATCTCAAAGATCAGCTTGAAAGGGCAAGCCTAAGTGTTGTTTTAAATTTAAGCGAAGGATCAGCACGGCCAAGCTCAAAAGAGCGAGCAAGATTTTACTCAATTTCGTATGCTTCACTGAAAGAGGTGCAAAGCTTATTGACGATACTTGAGCAAAAAGAATCATTTAAATTGGCAGATCAATTGGGCGGGATGATTTATAAATTGACTAAGATGAAGTGAGCAGTGATCCAAGGCAGCCGCTACCGAATCGGTTAGCGGTCGCCGTTTCAGTTGACCGACCACAGTGTGCCGGCCCCCGAATTCCTTATTTTACTGTAATCGTGATGGTCTTCGACATTTCAGGACCGTAGGACATATGAGCGCCATCAGCAAACTGAAGAGTCAAAGTATGTTTGCCAGGAGTAAGAGTTAATTCTGCCTCAGTTTGGCCATTGCCATAGTGCATATGAGTTGAATCCTTTTCAACAATTTGTCCCGCGGGAGTGCCGGGGCCGTCAATGATCAAATGATGATGGCCGGTGCCGGGCTTTACGGCGCCAGCTTTTTCAATTTTAAGTCCATCAACACTAAATTTAGCAGTAAATTTTGCGGTGACAGTGGCGCCATCTTTTGGCGATACAAAGCCCACTTTCGATCCTTTTGGTAGAGCATCCGCTGCCTGTGCTGAAAAGCTTGTCATTGCTAAAAAACAAAATCCACTAACCAGTAATAACGCTTTCATATTTCCTCCTATGAATGATTGATTGCCAATTGTACAAATGTTCGAACCATAACTCCGGTGGCTCCACGTTTTGGAGCGTAAGAAAGGCGATCTCCACAATGCCAGCCTGTGCCCGCAATGTCGAAATGAACCCAAGGAATTTCAGAGTCTACAAATTGCTCTAAAAAGGCTGCTGCGGTAGCTGAGCCAGCACCTTTTCCTGAGCTTATATTTGAAAGATCAGCGTAAGTTCCCTTCATATCTTTAACGTGCAGATCGGTGAGCGGCATACGCCAAACCAATTCGCCAGTCGTAGTTGCGGCATCTTCAACTTTTTCAGCCAATTTATTATTGCGCGTGAAAAATCCGGTATGAATATTACCGAGAGCAACTACCATGGCGCCTGTGAGAGTTGCGATATCACAAATTAATGCCGGATCTTGTTCGCAAGCATAAACCAGAGCGTCGTTTAAAATCAGGCGACCTTCAGCATCGGTATTATTAACTTCAATTGATTTGCCGTTTCTCGCAATCACAATATCACCTGGCTTATTTGCAGCTGGACCTGGCATATTTTCCGTCGCAGGCACAAGGCCGATGACATTTACTTTCAATTTTAATTTAGCGATTGCAATCATACTTGCGATGACCGCAGCACCACCGCACATATCGTATTTCATTTCTTCCATGGCAGCACTTGGTTTGATGCTAATTCCACCCGAGTCAAAAGTGAGACCCTTGCCAACTAAACAAATTGGTTTTTTAGAAGAGCTCGCGCCACTATATTCCATGATAATAAATTTGGGTTCTTCTGAACTTCCAAGTGAAACACTTAAGAAGGAACCCATTTTTTCAGCTTTGATACGAGCTTTATCCCAAACATTAACTTTAAGTTTGGTGCCCTTTGCAGCTTTTACTGCCTCGTCAGCCAAATTTGATGGTGTCATACGATTGCCTGGGCGATCTCCTAACCAACGAGCAAAATTTTGACATTCTGCTAAGACGGTGCCGAGTTCAATGCCCTTCGAAAAGCTTTTTGATTTTCCGGAACATACAATTAAAATCTTTTCGACATTGGTGCCATTTTCAGTTTTTTTCTTAAAGTCAGTAAAGCTGTAGTCGCTTAAAAGAAATCCTTCAGTCAAAGCTTGTGTGATCACATCTCCACTAAGTGAATTATGTGGGAGCGAATCAAAAGCGATTGCCGCAGTTTTAGATTTTTGTGCTTTTAAATTTCCTAAAGCACTTGCAGCCGCTTGACGCAAAATCTCATGATCAAAATTTTTCTCAAAGCCTAGACCCACGATAAGCAAATGTTTTGCGCCAGAGAGATGGGCGTCTCTAAAAAATACACACTCATTATTTGCGCCAGAAAACGCACCCTGCTCGACTGCTGAATCGATTTTAGAATGAATAGCTTTGCTCACTCCGGTTATATGAACATGTGGCGCCGCATCCTTTTTTGAATTTGGCTTTTTAGCTTTGGACACGGGTTGTTTTGAAGCAAATACAACTAAGGTATCAACCCCTAAATTCTCCAAAGAAGATTTTTTGATTTCTAATTTCATTTTTGACACTCTCCTCTAATTTAACGAGCCTTTAGTCCTAGCACAGCCCAATCGCCGATAAAAGCCTTTATGCTGTTCCATTTCACTTTTTTTCGCACCTAGCCCAAGAAATTTTGTCTCAAACTGCCGCAATATTTGCGACGCAAATTTAACATAATTTATTTTTTTGACGGGATCTAAATAGTCTTTAAAGTAGGCTTCCAATATGCCGAAGAGAAACCGCAGGGATTTGTCGAAGATAAGCATTCTAGGATTGCGGTTTTTCTAAAGAGAGTGCGTGAGTTTTTGATAATTGTTTTCAATGTCAACAAGGGGATGCAAAAGTGCCGTTAATTCCAATGGTGGTCGAACAAACTTCTCGCGGTGAACGTAGTTACGATATCTACTCTCGTCTTTTAAAAGACAGAATTATCATGCTCGGTACGGCGATCAATGATGATATTGCCAATATTGTTATTGCTCAAATGCTTTTTCTTGAAGCCGACAATCCTGATAAAGATATTCAACTCTACATCAACAGCCCGGGAGGCTCAGTTTCTTCTGGCTTAGGAATCTACGATATTATGCAGTTTGTGAAATGTGATGTTGCTACCATCTGCATCGGGCTGGCGGCCA
Source organism: Bdellovibrionales bacterium (assembly GCA_043739185.1). GTDB lineage: Bacteria > Bdellovibrionota > Bdellovibrionia > Bdellovibrionales > JAMPXM01 > JAYTQQ01. The sequence goes on along the minus strand of JAYUEN010000029.1, from coordinate 1,542 downwards.
GCATGGGTTCACTTTTGTTAGCCGCGGGCACGAAGGGCAAGAGATTTGCACTTCCACATGCTCGAGTTATGATCCATCAACCCCATATAATGGGAGGATTGACAGGGCAAGCGAGTGATATCGAAATTCACGCTCGTGAAATGATCAATACCAAAAAGCGCATGACCGAAATTTATGCCAACCACACTGGCAAGGGACATGCACTATTAGACGAGAGAATGGATCGCGATCATTATATGAGCGCAGCTGAAGCTGTTGATTTTGGAATTGTTGATCAAGTTATTAAGTTCCGCAAAGGCACCGGAAATGCAGCCGACAAAGGAAAAGCAAATGAATAAAAAAGAAATTGGCTCAGGACTTTTGCGTTGTAGTTTTTGTGGAAAAAGCCAGAACGAAGTAAAAAAATTGATTGCCGGCCCAGGGGTTTACATTTGTGATGAATGTATTGAACTCTGTAATGACATTATTGCCGAAGAGCGGGACCGCGAAGATCATACTCGTCCAACGCTCAAAGTGCCAAAGCCAATTGATATTAAGAGCCATCTAGATGATTTCGTTATTGGTCAGGAACGTGCGAAACGTGCACTTTCAGTTGCGGTTCACAATCACTATAAGAGAGTCAATGCCTTGGGCGGAAAAAAGGACGATATTGAACTTCAGAAGAGCAATATTCTCTTGATCGGTCCGACTGGTTCCGGAAAAACTTTGCTCGCGCAAACCATTGCTAAAGTATTAAATGTGCCTTTTGCGATGGCCGATGCAACGACTTTGACTGAAGCGGGCTATGTTGGTGAAGACGTCGAGAATGTGGTTCTGAATTTACTACAAGCGGCAGACTACGATGTAGAAAAATGTCAGAAGGGGGTTATTTATGTCGACGAGATCGATAAAATCACCCGTAAATCAGAAAATCCAAGTATCACTCGCGATGTGAGTGGTGAAGGTGTTCAACAGGCCCTGCTTAAAATATTAGAAGGTACTGTGGCAAATCTCCCGCCCAAAGGGGGAAGAAAGCACCCACAACAAGAGTTCATTCAGGTCGACACGACCAACATCCTGTTTATTGTGGGCGGCGCCTTTGTCGGTCTGGATAAAGTTGTTGAAAACCGTAGATCTAATAAAGCTCTAGGAATTACTGCCGATATTAAAACGACTTCCGAAAAGTCTAAGGACATCAACGTTCTACAGTTTACAGAGCCAGATGATCTTGTGAAGTATGGGCTGATTCCTGAGTTTATTGGTCGCTTGCCAGTGGTAGCAGTACTCGATCCGCTTGAAGAGCAAGCACTCATTGATATCTTAGTGAAGCCTAAAAATGCTTTAACCAAACAGTATCAAAAACTATTTGGATATGAAAAAGTTGAGCTCAAATTTACGGAGGGAGCTTTGAAGGCAGTTGCCAAACAAGCACTCATTCGTAAGACCGGAGCTCGTGGTTTAAGGGGCGTGTTAGAAAGTTCAATGATGGATATAATGTTCGAAATTCCTTCCAAACAGAACGTGAAAGAGGTTATCATCGATGAAGAGGTGGTGAACCTTCAC